>NZ_JANINM010000209.1 GCF_024509055.1 Mesorhizobium sp.
GCTCGCCCAGTTCATCACGGAAGACATCTACGTTTCGGGCGTGAAGCCGGCCAACATCGCAATGGCGGACGGATCCGAGGCGGTCACCACTGCGGGGGGAGGAGCATCGATGAGTTCAAGCAACAACACTGCATCCAGGGCGGCTGAGCCGCTGCCGAGCGAAGGCGGGCTGATCGGCCTGATCAGCTCGATCGGCCGCGTCATGGGCCGCGTGGTCGGCATCTTCTTCAACTCCGGCCGCCGCACCATCGATCAGGTCGTCCGCAACGTGCTGCCCTTCATGGCCTTCGTGACCATGCTGATCGGTCTGATCCTCTACACCGGCATCGGTGACGTGCTGGCGCAGCCGATGGGTCCGCTCGCCAACAACATCGTCGGCCTGCTGGTCATCTCGGCCATCTGCGGCCTGCCGTTCCTGTCGCCGATCCTGGGGCCGGGTGCGGTCATTGCCCAGGTCATCGGCGTCGCCATCATCGGTCCGCAGATTGCCAATGGGACGATTTCGCCGGCGATGGCGCTGCCCGCGCTCTTTGCCTACAACACGCAAGTTGGCTGCGACTTCGTCCCGGTCGGTCTGGCGCTCGGTGAGGCCAAGCCCAAGACGATCGAAATCGGCGTGCCGGCGGTGCTCATCAGCCGTCAGATCATGGGCCCGGTCTCCGTGCTGATCGCATGGGTCGTGTCCCTGATCGTTTTCTAAGCATCAACAACAACGAGGTTCGCCATATGTCGGTTCTTCTCAAGACACGGGTCACGGCAATAGGACCCGAAGTGGCGGACCTCGCCGAGGGCGGCGTGGTCATCCTGTTCGCGGATGGCTCGCCTCCCGAACTGGCTGAAGTCTCCGTGCTGCACAGGACGGAGGAAGGCCCGAGCGACGCCGCGCCGGCGAAAGGCGCCTCGATCACGCTCGGACCGGTGTCGGCGACGATAACGGCCGTCGGCTCCACTGCGTGGAGCAAGGTCCGGGAGATGGGCCACGTCGTCATTTCCTTCAACGGAGCGGCCGAGGCCGAACGGCCCGGTGAAGTCTGCGCATCCGAGGTCGATACCGGAGCGCTCGTGGCCGCGCTCACGCCGGGCGCTGTCATCACCATCGCCGCCTGATAGGATCAGCGCCGTCCGTCGACGGCGCCACAAAGCTAGAGTTATTGCCATGGAACGCTCGACCATCGTCAGAGTGCATGAAGGTTTGCACGCCCGTCCCGCCACGCGTTTCGTGAAACTCGCCAAGGGTTTCGAATCCGATGTCGAGCTGGTCAAGGACGGCAAGGCGGTCAGCGCCAAGAGCTCGGTCAAGCTGATGCTGCTGGCGGTCAAGGAGAACCAGGAAGTCACCGTGCGTGCCAACGGCGCCGACGCGATCGAGGCGATCGAGGCGTTGATCGGCTATCTTGAGAACCCGCGCGCTGGCCTCGATGACGAGAGCGAGGTGGGCGGGGCCGGTTCGGAACCACAGGTCGCGGTCGCCCCGATTTCTCTGGAAGCCGCCCCGCAGCCCGCTTCGCCGATTGGTGGAACGCCGAAACTTCAAGGCGTCGCGGCCAGCGAGGGCGTAGCCATCGGACCGGCCTTTGCCCATTTTCCGGCCGAGATCGAAGGACCTGGCCGACGGCTGGGAGCCGATGAGATCGATAACGAGCTTGAGCGATTCCATGGGGCCGTATCGGTTGTTCAGACGCGCATGGACCGTACGCTGGCCGAAGACAGCCTCTCCGCCGGAGACCGCGGCATCGTGGCGGCCCTGCGCGACATCGCCGCCGACGACGGTTTGACCGGTGAGGTCGAAAGGCTGATCAGGGGCGGCGACGACGCGGTCTCGGCGGTCATTGCCGCGGCCGCCGCCATCGCCGCCGATTTCAGCGCTGTCGACGACCACTACCTCAACGCAAGGGCCGATGATGTCCACGCCGTCGGGCGACAGATCTGCCTCGTGCTGCTCGGCCAGGACGAGGTCAGCCTGGAAACCATCCCGCAGGGCGCGATCCTGATTGCCGACGATATCGGCGCCTGGGACCTGGCACGCGCCCCGCTGAAGCGTATCGGCGGCGTCATCTGCGGCCATGGCGGCGCCACCTCGCATATCGCCATCATCGCACGCTCGCATGGTATTCCGGCGGTGCTGGGTCTTGGCGAGAAGGTCAACGAGTTACGCGCAGCCAAGGAGGTGGCGATCGACGGCAATGCCGGCCATGTCATCGTCGATCCGGACGAGGCCGCGCGCGCCGATTTCACCCGACGTGTCGAGGCGGCGGCCCAGGAGCGTGCAGGCCTCACCGTCTTCAAGGGCGTGACGCCGAGGCGCGCCGATGGCACGGTGATCGAGGTCGCGGCCAATATTGGTTCGCTGGAGGAGATCGAGGCGGCGCAGGAAGCCGGGGCAATGGGCGTCGGGCTGTTCCGCACCGAGCTCCTGTTCATGCGCCACATGCATCTGCCTTCCGAGGAGATGCAAGCCGAAACCTACAGCGCGCTCGCCAAGGCCTTTGCGCCTCATTCCGTTATCGTGCGCACGCTCGATATTGGCGGCGACAAGCCGATCGCCGGCATCGAATTCCCGGACGAGGAGAACCCGTTCCTCGGCTGGCGCGGCATCCGCATGTGCCTCGACCGCCCCGACATCTTCAAGAAGCAGTTGCGCGCGCTGCTTAGGGCCGCGACGCACGGCAATATCAAAGTCATGCTGCCGATGGTCTCGGAGATCACCGAGGTCACCCGCACCCGCGCGCTGGTCGAGGAATGCGCCGCCGAACTGAAGGCCGAAGGTGTGCCGCACGCCGCTTTCGACCTCGGCGTGATGATCGAAACGCCGGCGGCCGTGCTGATCGCGCCGGCGCTGGCAAAAGAGGTGGCCTTCTTCTCGATAGGCACCAACGACCTGACGCAGTACATCATGGCCGCCGACCGTCTCAATCCGACGGTGGCCAAACTCAACGACGTCACCAATCCGGCCGTGATGTCGGCGATCGAACTGACTGCCCGGGCTGGGGTCGCTGCCGGCATCATGGTTGGCATGTGCGGCGAGGCGGCCGGCCGGCCGGACCTGATCCCGGCCTTCATCAACATGGGGCTGACCGAGCTCAGCATGAGCCCGGCCTCGATCCAGCGCG
>NZ_JANINM010000210.1 GCF_024509055.1 Mesorhizobium sp.
TACATAGGCTGACGGCTGGGAAAAAGCAACCGAGCAGATTCCGGAAAAGTGTCGTACGGTTTTCCGACAGGAATCTGCGACAACAACAAAAGACCCGAGCGGGCATTCGTTGGCTTGCCAAGGAATGCCCGCTCGGGGTTTCGGCTGCTTCGCGCAGGTTGCTGAACAGCCTGCTTCCGCCCTGTCTTTTCGGCTCGATCAGGTCCCAGAGATTGCCGTAGAGGTCGGCGAAAACCGCCACCGTGCCATAGGCCTCGAAGCGCGGCGCCTCCTGGAATTCGACGCCTCTGGCAAGCATCGCCTGATGGTCGCGGGAAAAATCGTCGGTCTCGAGGAACAGAAAAACCCGGCCTCCGGTCTGATTGCCGATGTGGCCGTCCTGCGCTTCGTCGGAAGCTTCGGCGAGCAGCAGCCGCGCGCCCTGCCCTTGTCCCGGTTGGACGGTCACCCAGCGCTTGCCGCCGCCGAGATCGACGTCATCGGTCAGCACGAAGCCCAGTCGCTCGACGTACCAGGCTATGGCCTCGTCATAATTCCTAACGACCAGCGCGACCGTCGCAATGGCGCGGTTCCCGGCAAAGCCGCTCATTTGCTGCGGATCGCGAACTGGCCGATCACACGGCGCTCGGCAATGTCGTAGAGGAAGATGGCGCGGCTGCCGTCGGCGAGTTCGGCGTCGATCGACAGTTGGCTCCCCGATAGCGACTGGCTGATCACCTTCGCGCCGACCGGCAGCACGATGTCGCCGGAGAGCGCCGCGCCGGCTGGAACCTGGACGTCGGCGACCGGCGCCGGCGCAGTGCCCGGCGTCTTGCTCATTTTGTAGACAAGCGCCGCGATCACCACCATAACGGCAACGAACAACAGGCCGAGATTGATGCCCATGAAGCGGACGAGCTTCCGGCGCACCTTTTCGGCTTCCGGGTCGAGCGGCTTTTCCCCGCCTTCAACATCTTCTTCGGCGACAGGCCGGGCCATGGCTAAACAATCCGCAACGGTTTCTATGAGCGCTCATAACCAACAGGCCCCCAATTTGATAGGGGATGAATCGATGGAAAGCGAAGCCGTCATGCTGGAAGCCGGCGCCGACGCTGCCGGCCAGCGCCTCGATCAATGGCTCGCAGCCCAGCTCGGGCCCGACATGTCGCGCAGTCGCGTGCAGGCCCTGATCAGGCAGGGCGCGGTTTCCATCGCCGGCAAGCCGGTCGAGGAGACCAAGCGCAAGATGGCGGCTGGCGAGCGCGTCTCTGTGGTGATGCCGGAGCCCGAGCCGGCCGAACCGCAGGGCGAGGACATAGCCCTCGACATCCTCTACGAGGACGACGAGCTGATCGTCATCAACAAGCCGGCTGGGCTGGTCGTCCACCCGGGCGCCGGCAACTGGACAGGCACGCTGGTCAATGCGCTGATCCATCACTGCGGCGACAGCCTTTCCGGCATCGGCGGCGTCAGACGGCCGGGCATAGTGCACCGGCTCGACAAGGAAACCAGCGGCGTCATGGTGGTGGCCAAGACCGACCGCGCCCACAAGGCGCTCTCCGAAGCCTTCGCCGACCACGGCCGCACCGGCGACCTCGAACGCGCCTATCTGGCGCTGGTCTGGGGCATTCCGCAGCGGCCCACCGGCACGATAGATGCGGCCCTCGGCCGCGCCGCCGACCGCGTCCGCCGCGCCGTGGTCCCGCAAGGTCGCGACGATGCCCGTCACGCCGTCACCCATTTCAGCGTCGTCGAGCGCTTCGGCGAAGGACAGCAGGCGTTCGCCACTGCAAGCCTCGTCGAGTGCCGGCTGGAAACCGGCCGCACCCACCAGATCCGCGTCCACATGGCCCATATCGGCCATCCTGTGATCGGCGATCCCGATTACGGCCAGGCCTTCCGCACCAAGGCCAACCGGCTGCCGGAACCGTTGAAAAGCCGCGTGAATTCCTTTCCCAGGCAAGCCCTCCACGCCTGGCTCCTTGAATTCCGGCATCCGACCACCCATGTAACGATGAGGTTCGAAGCGCCGGTACCGAGGGACATGGAGGAACTCATCGGCGGCTTCCGGGAATTCTGAGCCCGCCACCAAGACGCTTCAAACCAGCCATCAAAAAACCTGACTGGCATTGTTCACTTCAAAGTGACACACTGTTTCGTGTTGAACAATTGCCTGTCTTTTCTGGTTTTGTTCCTGTATACATCGGTTGTCGCGAGTGAGCCTTTGGCATTCGCGTCGCATGCCCGCCGCGTTCAGGGGGCATCACTCCAATAGAGAGGGGGCGCTATCATGGCCCAGTCATTACCCAGTATCGTTTCCGGTGAAGGCGGTCTCGCCCGTTACCTGGAAGAAATCCGTCGCTTTCCGATGCTTCAGCCGCAGGAAGAGTACATGCTCGCCAAGCGCTATGCCGAGCATCAGGACACTTCCGCAGCCCACAAGCTCGTCACCAGCCATTTGCGGCTCGTCGCCAAGATCGCCATGGGCTATCGCGGCTACGGCCTGCCGATCGGCGAGGTCATCTCGGAAGGCAATGTCGGCCTCATGCAGGCTGTCAAGAAATTCGAACCGGAGCGTGGCTTCCGGCTCGCCACTTACGCCATGTGGTGGATCAAGGCCTCGATCCAGGAGTACATCCTGCGCTCGTGGAGCCTGGTCAAGATGGGCACCACCGCCAACCAGAAGCGCCTGTTCTTCAACCTGCGTAAGGTCAAGGGCAAGATTCAGGCGCTCGACGACGGCGACCTCAAGCCCGATCAGATCGCCGAGATCGCCACCCGCCTCAACGTTTCCGAGGCCGAAGTGGTGTCGATGAACCGCCGCCTGTCGGGCGACGCTTCGCTCAACGCTCCAATTCGGGCAAGCGAGGGCGAATCCGGCGAATGGCAGGACTGGCTGGTCGACGACCACGAAAGCCAGGAAGAGATGCTGATCGAGCAGGACGAGCTGGAAAACCGGCGCGCCATGCTGTCGGGAGCTCTCTCCGTGCTCAACGACCGTGAACGGCGCATCTTCGAGGCGCGCCGCCTGGCCGAGGAGCCGCTGACGCTGGAGGAGCTGTCGGCCGAGTTCGACATCAGCCGCGAGCGCGTGCGCCAGATCGAGGTGC
>NZ_JANINM010000211.1 GCF_024509055.1 Mesorhizobium sp.
GACAAAAGCAAATCGGTGGCGTCGGGCTTGCGCTCGATCACGGACTTGCGCATCAAGGTTAGACGGGAAAAGGCGTATGGTTTACGGGAGCGATAGTGAAGGAATTCCGGATGCGCGACCACGGCGGAAACCTCGACGTCGCCATCCGGCGTTTCGGCGGCGAGGCACAGGCGGGGGCGGCGGGCTGGACGCTGGTTGGCGGTACGCCGTTGTTTCGTCTCTACGAGACCGGCGACGCGCCGGCCGCGCAGGAAAGACTTGCCGGCGCACGGATCTGGTCGCGCGTCTTTCCGAGCAAGTCGGGATGGGTGCGCCTCGGCCTGCCCGGTAATGAAACGGAATGGTTGCGCCTCGTCGCCGCGCTGTCTCGCTAAAGGTCGGTGGTCGAAATGCGAGTTGGCGTGCGCGCTGGGCGGTTCTGTCAGAATTCGACGCCGGGTTGCGCTTTGATGCCGGAGCGGAACGGATGCTTCACCAGCGTCATTTCCGTCACCAGATCAGCGATATCGATCAGCTCCTGCTTCGCATTGCGCCCGGTGAGCACGACATGCGTCATTGGCGGCTTTTCGTTTTTCAGGAAGGCGACGACATCATTGATGTCGAGATAGTCGTAGCGCAGCGCGATGTTGATCTCGTCGAGCACCACCATGCGCAGGCGCGGATCGGCGATCAATTGCTTGGCCCTGTCCCAGCCGGCACGGGCGGCGGCGATGTCGCGGGCGCGATCCTGCGTCTCCCAGGTGAAGCCTTCGCCCATCGCGTGGAACTGGCAGAGATCGCCGAAATTGTCCGTAAGCAGCCGCCGCTCGCCGGTATCCCACGCGCCCTTGATGAATTGCACCACGGCGCAGGGGAAGCCATGCGCGACGCATCGAACGATCATGCCGAAGGCCGAGGATGATTTTCCCTTGCCCGCGCCGGTATGGACAATGACGAGGCCCTTCTCGCCGCTCTTGGTCGCCATCATCCGGTCGCGGGCGACCTTGATCTTCGCCATCTTCTCGGCGTGGCCGGTCTCCTGCGATGCGCCGGTCGCGCTGATTTCCTCATGCGCGGCGGCATCTTGTTCCGAAGTCATCTCATGCATTCCTTGAGCTTGACAAGTCGCTGGGCAGGGCAAATGGTGCGCCGGTGCTGGTTCCTGTCCTACGACAGGTGAAAAGGGAATGCGACAGGGTTTTCGGGACTCGAAGGATATCGAGACGCGAGCCTTGATCGCTGCCGCCCCCGCGACCGTGACCGGAGAGATCTTCAACGCCACTGCCTGACAGGTGGGAAGGCGAGGATCGAAGGCAAAAGCCTGCTCCGCAAGCCGGGAGACCTGCCAGCACTGCATCTGAAACCGGCGGACGGGGTGTTCCGCGACGGGGAGCGCACCGTGTATGTGCCGGTTCACGCGCCTCATCGCCTTCCGCCAAGAACTTCGAGCGAGAGTTTGAGAAGGGCGATGGGCGTCACGCTTCATGTCTGCATTACCTGCCGCGCCGGCCAGCCCGTGCAAGAGGGTGAGGCGACGCCCGGCGCGCGTCTGCACGCGGAGATCGTCGCCGGCGGTGTGCCGGAGGACGTTGATGTCGTGCCGGTGGAATGTCTCTCGGCTTGCAGCCAGGGCTGTTCGGTCGCGCTGAGCGCGCCGGGGCGATGGTCCTATGTTTACGGCCGCTTGTCCGAAGCGAACGCCGCCGACGTCGTGGCGGGCGCAGCCGCCTATGCCGCGGCACCCGATGGCATTGTGCCATGGCGCAGCCGGCCCGAAATTTTTCGCAAGCAATCGCTTGCCCGCATTCCCCCAATCGCAATCGCGCAAGAGGCTGCAGAATGAATTCACTCGCCAAGGTTCCCGTGACGGTCGTGACCGGGTTTCTCGGATCGGGAAAAACGACGCTGATCCGGCACCTCATCACCAATGCCAACGGCAAGAAGCTCGCGGTGCTCGTCAACGAGTTCGGCAGCGAAGGCGTGGACGGCGAGATCCTGAAAACATGCGCCGACGCCAATTGCCCTGAGGAGAACATCGTCGAACTCGCCAATGGCTGCATCTGTTGCACGGTGGCGGATGATTTCATTCCCGCGATGGAGCAATTGCTTTCGCGGCCAGTGCGGCCCGACCACATCCTGATCGAGACATCGGGTTTGGCGTTGCCGAAACCGCTGCTCAAGGCGTTCGACTGGCCGGAGATTCGCTCGCGGATCACGGTCGACGGCGTGATCGCGCTGGCCGACGCGGAAGCGGTCGCCGCCGGACGCTTCGCGCCCGATCCCGTTGCGGTCGACGCACAGCGCGCGGCCGACGACAATATCGATCACGAGACGCCGTTGTCGGAAGTGTTCGAAGATCAGATCGCCTGCGCCGACATCGTGCTTCTCACCAAGGCCGATCTCGCCGGCGCGGAAGGGGTGGATGCGGCGAAGGCCGTCATCGCCGCCGAGATGCCGCGCCGCGTGCCGGTGCTGCCAATCGTCGACGGCGCAGTCGATGCGCGCGTGATTCTCGGACTTGAAGCCGCCGCTGAGAACGATCTCGCAGCGCGCCCTTCGCATCACGACGGCGAGGAGGAGCACGAGCATGACGACTTCGCTTCGGTGGTCGTCGATCTTCCGGAGGTCGCCGATGTCGATGCGCTGGTGACGGCGATCCAGCGACTCGCCCGCGAACAGAACGTGTTGCGCGTGAAGGGTTATATCGCAGTTGCCGGCAAGCCGATGCGGCTGCTGGTGCAGTCGGTCGGCGAGCGCGTGCGGCATCAGTTCGACAAGCCCTGGAACGCGTCGCCGCGGCAATCGAAACTGGTCGTGATCGGCGAGCAGGGCGACATCGACGAAGCTGCCATCAGGTCGGGACTTGCTCTCTGATGCATGTCGTCTTTCGCGAGAGCCGCGGTCTTGAGGAGACTGCGACGCCACGGGATTTGGCCCAGGATCCGGCCGATCTCGTCGCGCTCTCGTTTTCAGACAGCGATCTCGCCGCCTTTGCCTCCGGCTGGCGGCGCGGTCGCGCGATGCTGCCGTCGCTGCGGCTCGCCAATCTTGCAGACCTGCGGCACCCGCTGTCGGTCGATACCTATATCGAACGCACGCTGTCGCAT
>NZ_JANINM010000212.1 GCF_024509055.1 Mesorhizobium sp.
ATCACCGAGACGCCGGACAGGATGTGGCAGAACTCCCACTCGTCATAGACGATGCGCCATTTGCCGGGCGTCGATTCCCAGATGCCGGCATAGAGGCCGCCGTCGCGCTCCTCGACGTTCCAGGTACCGAATTTGGGGTCGCCGGAGATCAGGCGGTCCGGGGCCGGCGCGCCGGCCTCCAGTTCGACAGTTGCGGTATCGACCGCGAGGAAGGCTGACATCGGGATCAGACTTTCGCCAGCGCCTGCTCGAGATCCGCGACGATGTCGTTGATATCCTCGATGCCGACCGACAAGCGGACCGTATCCGGCCCGGCGCCGGCCTTCACCTTCTGCTCGTCGGAAAGCTGACGATGCGTGGTCGAGGCCGGATGGATGACCAGCGACTTGGTGTCGCCGACATTGGCGAGATGCGAGAACAGCTCCAGCGCTTCGACGAACTTGACGCCTGCTTCGTAGCCGCCCTTGAGGCCGAAGGTGAACACGGCGCCGGCGCCCTGCGGCGAATATTTCTTCTGTAGCGCATTGTTCTTGTCGCCGGGCAGGCCGGGATAGTTTACCCAGGCGACCTTCGGATGGTTGGAAAGCCAGCCGGCGACGCTCGCTGCGTTGTCGCAATGGCGCTGCATGCGCAGCGGCAGCGTTTCCAGGCCTGTCAAAAGCAGGAAGGCATTGAAGGGCGAGATCGCTGCACCGATGTCGCGAAGGCCGAGCACGCGCGCGGCAATCGCGAAGGCGAAGTTGCCGAAGGTCTCGTGCAGGACCATGCCGCCATATTCCGGGCGCGGCTGCGACAGCATCGGATACTTGCCGGACTTCGACCAGTCGAAGGTGCCGCCGTCGATAATGCCGCCGCCGATGGAATTGCCATGGCCGCCGATAAATTTGGTCAGCGAATGGACGACGACGTCGGCGCCATGCTCGATGGGGCGCACCAGGTAAGGCGAGGCCAGCGTATTGTCGACGATCAGCGGCAGGCCATGCCTGCGGGCGATGTCGCCGATCTTCTCGATGTCGACGAAGATGCCGCCGGGATTGGCAAGGCTTTCGATGAAGATCGCCTTGGTCCTGTCGTCGATCTGGCTTTCGAAAGTCGCCGGATCGTTTGCCTCGGCCCAGCGGACCTCCCAGCCGAAGTTCTTGAAGGCATGGCCGAACTGGTTGATCGAGCCGCCATAGAGCTTGTTGGCGGCGATGAAATTGTCGCCGGGCTGCATCAGGTTGTGGAAGACGAGCACCTGCGCGGCATGGCCGGAGGCCACGGCAAGCGCCGCGGTGCCGCCTTCGAGCGCGGCAAGGCGCTCCTCGAGCACCGCCTGAGTCGGGTTCATGATGCGGGTGTAGATGTTGCCGAAGGCCTTCAGCCCGAACAGCGAGGCGGCATGGTCGGCATCGTCGAAGACGAAGGAGGTGGTCTGGTAGATCGGCGTGGCGCGGGCGCCGGTTGCCGGATCGGGTTTGGCGCCGGCATGGACGGCTAAGGTGTTGAAACCGGGCGTACGGGTCATCGAAATCTCCCTCTCCTGATCTTCGAAAATCGCCGGGCATTCTTGGCGAAGCGCAACGCCGAATGCAAAGAAGAAAATACCTTTCGGCGTGCGATCTGCGGCGAACGTCCGGGAAAATCCATTTCTTCCCGGAATATTTTTGCGCGGCTTACGGCCAGGCTATTTCTGGCGAACGCCGAAGCTCTGGAAGCCCTGCCGCATCAAGGGCTTCTTGGACGACAACACGCCGGAATTGACACCGGTCCAGCCGATCTCGCCTGACAGCTTGCCGTACTCGATCTTCGGGCAGCGGTTCATCACCACCTTGATGCCGGCCGCCTCGGCGCGAGCGGCCGCCTCGTCATGGCGCACGCCGAGTTGCATCCAGATCACCTTGGGCAGCGGATCGAGCTTCAGCACCTGATCGACAATGCCCGGCACCGCCTGGGAAGCGCGGAAGATGTCGACCATGTCGACCGGCTGCGGCAGGTCGGCAAGGCTCGCATAGACCGTGCGGCCGAGAATCTCCTTGCCGGCGTGGCCGGGGTTGATCGGAAACACTGAAAAGCCTTTTGCGAGCAGATATTTCAGCACGAAATAGCTTGGCCGCACGTCGTTGGGCGAGGCGCCGACCATGGCGATCGTCTTCACCGAATTCAGGATGTCGGCGATGTAGGCATTGTCATAGGCGTCGTGATTCATGGCTCGTCCTCATACAGCGCTTCGGCGAGAAAGCCAGCCGGGTCGCTGCAGAAGTCGCGCATCATGCGAAAATGACCGGTGTCCTGAAAATCGACCTGATCGAGCCCGAAGCGGCTGATGCGGAAGAGCCGCGCGTTGGGGCAAGCCATCAGCAAGGGCGAATGAGTGGCCATGATCACCTGCGCGGTGCCGGATTGCTCCATGCGCCGGAGCAATTTCAACAGCTCGATCTGGCGCGTCGGCGACAGCGCGCTTTCGGGCTCGTCGAGGATGTATATGCCCTGACGGCGGCAACGCTCCTCGAAGAAGCGGATGAAACCCTCGCCGTGCGACCATGACAGGAAGTCAGGCGGCGCCGCCCCAACATCCAGTGCGGCTTGGTCAAGATAGCGCGATACGGAGTAGAAGGATTCGGCGCGGAAGAACCAGCCAGCGGTGACCTTCGGCAGCCAGTGCGCACGGAGCGCGGCGCTGAGTGAAGCGCCGCTTTTGTCGACGGCTCGAGAGTGGTCGATCGGCCGGTAGCCCTTTCCGCCGCCGGCTTCGTCGTAGCCGGCAAGCGCACCGACGGCTTCGAGCAGTGTCGATTTGCCGGTGCCGTTCTCGCCGACGACGATGGTGATGGCGCTGGTGAATTCAAACTCGAATTCGCGGCCGCGGAAGATCGGCAGGCTCCAGGGATATTGGTCCCAATCCGCGACGCGCGACGGCTCAAGCAGGATGCGCTTGAGATAAGGCGCTTTCAGCCGCGTCAGTTGCTTGCGGGCCGCCACATCAAGCCTTCAACATGGAAAAGAGCGGCTGCATTCCGGGCCGGCTATTCGTCTGTCCATTCCGGCTTGCGCTTGCCGATGAAGGCGCCGATGCCTTCCTCGGCGTCGCGCGCCAGCATGTTTTC
>NZ_JANINM010000213.1 GCF_024509055.1 Mesorhizobium sp.
CCGCAGCACGCGCTCCAGCCGGCCACGCGAAGAATGGCCGGGCAGGGGGTCGAGCGGCAGATGGATGCCGGCGGGGTTCTCGTCGCGCTGGCGGGCGGTCATGCGGCGGCTCCGGTCTTGGGCGCGTCGGCGACTTCACGCGCCGCCGCTGCCTGCGCGGTAACCCGCAGCCAGGCCGACGTTTCGCGCAGCGACTGGTCGACAGGCTTCTGCACGGTGAGGATCTTCTCGCTGTGCACCATGTTCTGCGAGCCTTCCCACGCCTTCACCCAGACACACGGCATGTCGGGCTCGACCTCGCAATTGCCGTTGGCGCGCACGCCGCCACACGGACCGTTGCGCAGCTGTTTGGGGCAATTCATCGGGCACGACATGCCTGTCGAAGACAGGATGCATTGGCCGCACATGCGGCAGTCGAACATGAAGCCCTTGACGCGCTTCTCGACGAATTTCACCGGAGCTTCCACACGGCCGTAGCCGATGCCTTTCCACAAAGGGTGCAGCAGCAGGAAGGTATCGGCGAAGCGGGCGTAAAACCATTCGAGCAGGCGCGAATGACGGATCGACCAGAGCCGCACCGCAAAGGTGCGCTGGACGCGCCGCTGCGGCGACACGTCGGCCGGTTTATAGTCGGACTTCGGCGCTGCCTTCTTGACCAGGGTGGCCTGGGTAACCGCCGGCTGTTTCTCAGACATTTTCTTTTCCGCCCGCCTTGACCAGGGCGACCAGCCGCTCCCGGTCGTATTTTGCGTCGAGTTCCTGGTAGGCCTTCTCGACTTCGGCCTCGAGGTCGTCGCCGACCGCAACCGGGTCGGCCTTGCGCCATTCGGCCAGGTAGTCGTCGGTGCCGCCGGCGCCGGTGCGCATGGCGCACATGTCGATCGCCTCGGTGAAGCGCAACGGCAGTTCGCGCTTGGCATTCTGCCTGCCCTTCTTGACGATGACTTGGGCAGGGATGTCGCGCCAATAGACGACGATCAGGTCGGCCATGAAATCTTACTCCTCAATGGTTGGAGCATTGCCGCATGCGTCATGGGGCCGCTTGTTATGGGACGACGCGCGCGCCTTCAAAAGCGACGCTGTGGATGACGCAAAGCGGATGGCGAAATTTGGTGCCGGCTGATTACCAGACACGCTTGGTCAATCCGGTCCAGAGATAGAACCAGATCGTCGGGTGAAACCACTGCTTTGACGGCAGGCCGGGATCGATCGTCACGAGCTTTCCGGCCAGCGCATCGTTCACCGCCTCGACACAGATGTCACGGGAAAACACGGCCTGCCGCAGCGCATGGGTGGCGATGGTATCCCCCGGCTTCTGCTTGCCGCGCGCCTGTTTCAGCACCGCACCGGTGTCGACCCCGGCATCGACGAGGTGGACAGTGGTGCCGAAGTTCTGGGCGTCGCCGGAAGCCAGCGCCCAGTAGCCGCCGTTCATGCCGCGATATTTCGGGTTGATGCCTGCGTGATAGTTGAGCACCGGGCAAGGCATCTTCGCCAGCGTGCCTTTCGACAACATCCTGCAGCCGGCAAGCAGAACGACACCCGGGCCGATCCTCTCGATCGCCTGCAGGCATTCCGGTCCGTCGGCGGACGGTACATGGACGATCGCCTGGCCCTGGCGCGGCCTGATTTCGAGTTTCTCGTCGGCAATCAGGCGCTCGGCATGGCTGGCGAAGAACCGTTTGCCGGCCCTGGTCAGCGCCATCGTACCGAGCTGGCCGATGGCCGAGATCCAGCCTTGGCGGCGGGCGCGTCCGAGCAGCAAACGCTTTTTCGATTCAGGGGTTTCGAGGATGACGCTGACATGGCCGACGCGGTCGGCGAGCGTATTGACGATGGCCCAGATATGCGGGCCGCCTTCGGTGACGACCACGACCGGTCGCAGACCGGACTCCGACGCTGTCATGGCGAGGCCCCGTTCTCAAAATCGGGCGCATGCTAGGCGGGGACGGGTTAATCCTTGGTGTGCCGGCAGCCTTCGGCCCGGATGCGAAGGCGCAGCTCAGCGCCTGAATTCCATGATGTCGAGCTTCGATTCGTAGTAGGGCGCGGGAAACTCGATCCGCCATTCGGTGGCGCTGTTGCGGAAGGCGTAGCCAACCTGGTCGCTCTCCGGGCCACTGCCATAAGGCTTGGCCTTGTCGTTGTTCACGGAGAACGAGCCGAGATAGATAGCGCGCTTCTCGCCATCGTCGAAGAAGCGCCCCGTCGTGCGCTGAGAGCCGCTGGTCTTCTCGAGCTTCCAGCCCGAGCCGTCGTCGGTCACCTTGCATTTGAACCAGCCATAAATGACGAGCGGGCTGATCCCGCCCACCTTGATGGTGCGGCATTTCCAATTGCCGGTCAGATCATTCTCGGAAAAGGCGACCAACGGCCCGGCGAGCAGGTCGTCCAGTTGCTTGACCTCGGCGGGTTTGCCGGCACTTGCTTCCGCAAGGGCCGCCTTGCGCGTCTCGTCATATTTGTCGAGCCGCGCCTTGTCCGCGGTCGTGATCAGCTTCTGAACTTGACCGTCGGCAAAGGCCGGCGCCGTGACACTGATGAGGCCAAGAGCGGCAAGCAGCAGACGAGGGATCATAGAGGGGTTCCCGTGTCGTTAGATGCTCAAAGCCGCGAAGCGTACACAGCTTTTGGCAACAACGCCAACTTCGGCCAGGGCAGCTGAAGCAAGGATCTGAGCGCGGGACAACTTCAGGCGGCGTTTGTCGCCGCTCGCGCCAGCTCGCCGGTCAGATCGCCATAGCCGGTCGAGCGGCGCTCGTAAGCAAGTCCAAGCATGGCTGCGGCCTTCTCAGCAACCTTGTCGAGTTCCGGGTCGTCGGTCTGGGCGAGGTAGATCAGCTTCTCGTAATTGCCGAAATAGTCCTTGATCAGCTCGGGATGCCTGTCGAGGCCGAGCGGCTTGATGAAGAAGGAGTCGAACTGACGGCAGAGGAAGTCGGTCATGTAAAACGACATCATGTCGTCGTCGGCGACCTTCGCGTAGGCCTCCATGCCCTGGTAGAAGGCAAAGCAGTGAGGCCCGGCCATGCGCTCGACGCCGTGCTTTTCGATGACGCGGTCGAGCAGGCCGCCGGTGCCGCAATCGGCATAGCCGACGAAGATATGCTCGTAGCCTTCCGCCTTGGCCTTCTCGATCGCCTTGTCCATCGCCGGGGCGATGCGGTCCGGGTAGAAATGGAACTCTGCCGGCAGGCAGGTCAGTTCGAGATGGTCGAGCTTTAGCTGTTGCTTGACGGCCAAAACTTCGCGCGCAATCATCCCGCAGGCGATGACGAGCAGCCTGTCTGTTTGATTCGGTTGTGTTTTTTGCGTTTTGACCAAGTCGGGCCGGCTTTCGCTGCGGGGCTTAATATCTGTCGAGGGAGACACTGTTCATGAAACTGCTACGCATCGCGCCGATCGCCATCCTGGCCTGCGCGCTTGCCCTCACGGCCTGCGCCAATACCATTCGGGGCGTCGGCAAAGACGTCAAATCGACGGCAAGGGCGGTCAAAGACACTGTCAACTGATCGGCACCTCTTCCATCATCTGGAACAAAAAAGCCGCGCTGCAAGGCGCGGCTTTTCAATTCATCCTGATGCCTTGGATCAGGCCGAAGCGCGCACGTTGTGCTTGCGCTTCATGAAGTCCTTGGCGGTCTCGACCGCCACCGCCGCGTCGCGGCAGTAGGCGTCGGCGCCGACGGCCTTTCCGAATTCCTCATTGAGCGGCGCGCCGCCGACCAGCACGACGTAGTCGTCGCGGATGCCCTTTTCCTTCATGGTGTCGATGACGACCTTCATGTAGGGCATGGTGGTGGTGAGCAGCGCCGACATGCCGATGATGTCGGGCTGATGCTGCTCGATGGCGTCGAGATATTTTTCGACCGCGTTGTTGATGCCGAGGTCGATGACGTCGAAGCCGGCGCCTTCCATCATCATGCCGACGAGGTTCTTGCCGATGTCGTGGATGTCGCCCTTGACGGTGCCGATCACCATCTTGCCCTGCTTGGGCGCGCCGGTGGCGGCGAGCAGCGGGCGCAGGATGGCCATGCCGGCCTTCATGGCGTTGGCCGAGAGCAGCACTTCCGGCACGAACAGGATGCCGTCGCGGAAATCCTCGCCGACGATGCGCATGCCTTCGACGAGAGCCTCGGTCAGCACCTTGTAGGGAACCCAGCCGCGCTCGAGGAGGATGTGGGTGCCTTCCTCGATCTCTTCCTTCAGTCCGTCGTAGAGGTCGTCATGCATCTGCTGCACGAGTTCGTCGTCGGAAAGCTCGGAGAGGATGATCTCGTCGTCGGCCATTTTTTTCTCGGGCTCCTTGCTGCTCGCAATGATTACGGCAGCCTAAAAATCGATGCGCCAATACCTAACCCGCGAAGGCAACATAGCCATAGCTGATTTGCGACTTCCCGCAAAAGGAAAGCGACTGAAAAGTTAGCGCTTTTCTTGTCGATTTTGCGACAGGCGTTGGCGCTGGCTGGCCGTTTCCAATAGGGTGCATGGTTACGATCCGGCAAGAAGCGGCGCGACGGGCCGCGAACCAATTCAGGTCAAGTTTAGGATGAACGATCATGAGCGATAACGCGGCAGTCGATCACGAGGCGTCAGGCGGGCGACGCGGACGCGGCGCCAGCGGCGGAGCGGCGGCGAGACGCGCGGCGCGCTCCGGCGGCGGCCCCGGCACACAGCTCACCTACATCAAGCGCAAGATCAATGTTTACGAGGTCCTCAACGAGGAAGGCCTCGCGTTGATCGAGAAGAACACCGACACGGTGCTGGAAGAAATCGGCATCATCTTCCGCGACGACGCCGAGGCGCTCGCGCTCTGGAAGGAGGCCGGCGCGGACGTGAAGGGCGAGCGGGTGCACTTCCCGAAGGGGCTTTGCCGCTCGCTGCTCAAGACCGCGCCTTCGATCTACACGCAACATGCGCGCAATCCGGAACGCTCGGTGCAGATCGGCGGCAACGCCACGGTGTTCGCACCGGTCTATGGTCCGCCCTTCGTGCGCGATCTCGACGGCAATCGCCGCTATGCGACGATCGAGGATTTCCAGAATTTCGTGAAGCTCGCCTACATGGCGCCGTCGATCCACCACTCGGGCGGCACGGTGTGCGAGCCCGTCGACGTGCCGGTGAACAAGCGCCATCTGGACATGATCTACGCCCACATCAAATACTCCGACAAACCCTTCATGGGTTCGGTGACCGCGCCGGAGCGCGCGGAAGATACGGTGGCGATGGCCAAGATCGTCTTCGGTGACGACTTCGTCGAGAACAACACCGTGCTCACCAGCCTGATCAACGCCAATTCGCCGATGGTGTTCGACGAAACCATGCTCGGCGCCCTGAAAGTCTATTCACGCCACAACCAGGCCTGCATCGTCACGCCGTTCATCCTGGCCGGCGCGATGAGCCCGGTGACGGTCGCCGGCACGCTGACGCAGGTGCTGGCCGAAGTGCTGGCGGGCGCGTCGTTCACGCAGCTGATCAAGCCCGGCGCGCCGGTGCTGTTCGGCACCTTCGCCTCGTCGATCTCGATGCAGTCGGGCGCACCGACCTTCGGCACGCCGGAGCCGTCGCTGGTCTCCTACGGCGCCGCGCAGCTGGCCCGGCGGCTTGGCCTGCCGTTCCGCACCGGCGGTTCGCTGTGCGCCTCGAAGGTTCCCGATGCGCAGGCGGCCTATGAGAGCGCCAACACGCTGAACTCGACGATCCTCGCCGGCACCAATTTCGTGCTGCATTCGGCCGGCTGGCTCGAGGGCGGTCTCGCCTCCTGCTACGAAAAGTTCATGATGGACATCGACCAGCTCGGCATGCAGCAGAAATTCTGCGAAGGCGTCGACCTGTCGGAAAACGGCCAGGCGATGGACGCCATCCGCCAGGTCGGCCCGGGCAGCCACTATCTCGGCTGCGACCACACCCAGGCGAATTTCCAGACCGCGTTCTATCGCTCGAATATCGCCGACAACAATTCCTTCGAGCAGTGGCTGGCCGAAGGCGAGAAGACGGCGCCGCAGCGCGCCAACGAGCTCGCCCGCCGCTGGCTGGAGACTTACGAAGCACCACACCTCGATCCGAGCATCGACGAAGCCCTGAAGGACTTCATCGCCAAGAAGAAGGGCTCGATGGCCGACGCCTTCACTTGAAAGGAGCCCGATTCAGGCGGGGCTAAAGTCGCCAACATCATCCACAAGGAAGTCTGGCGGAGCGCGTTCTCCGACCCGGACAAGAAGGGATGACGTCCGCATACCGCAGCGCTGGGTCCATCGCTGCGGCGCTTTCCGCGCACGGCCTCATCCTTCGCGGCGGCCTCAATTTCACGGCGGACGATGCGCCACCGGCCGGCCCCTCGGGCGTTCCGGCCCGATCCGCCCTGCTGGTCGGGCAAGCGGGCGCGGCGCCGTGGCCGCATTTCCTGCGCTGGCGCGAGCAGCAACCACAGGCGATCGCCAATCCGCTCGATACGTGGTCGCGCCAGGTGATCGGCGCGGTCGCAAACGAGTTCGGCGCTCGCGCCGCTTCACCGTCGGACAAGCCATATCTGCCGTTCCAGCAATGGGCGATGCGGGCGGAAGGGCTGAAGCCGTCGCCGCTCGGTATCCTCATGCATCCGGAATATGGGCTTTGGCACGCCTATCGCGGCGCGCTGCTGTTCGAGGATGAGATTGCGATCCCGGAACCTCAGGTGGTGTTTCATCTTTGCGATACATGCATCGATAAACCCTGCCTGAAATCCTGTCCGGTCAACGCCTATTCTATGGAAGGGTTCGCATATCAGTCCTGCCTGGCGCATGTGCGCGGACCCGAAGGCGAACCCTGCCGCAGCGGCGGCTGCCTTGACCGCAACGCTTGCCCGTACGGCGCTGACTATCGCTATCCGGCCGAAGTGCAGGCATTTCACATGGCGAGCTTCGCGCCGATGGCGGGCTGATCGGAGAACCGCCTCTCAATAGGTCCTTGCTGGCGGATATCGCGGCGCCTTTGTTGGTCGCCTTGACTGCGGGCGCGAGTGGGCCTATTCATCAAATCATCAGATGACTTTATGAATAGGCCGATGCAACCTGCCACCAGAACCAATCTTGCCGCCAGCGCCACCGAAAGCCTGCGTGCCGAAATCATCGGCGGTCGCTGGAGCCTTGGCGAGCGCATTCCCAACGAAGCGGCCCTTGCCAACCTCCTGTCGGTCAGTCGCGGCACGGTGCGCGAAGCGGTGAGGGTGCTTGTCGCGCAAGGGCTGCTGGATACGCGACAGGGTTCGGGCACCTATGTGCGTTCGACCGTGGATTCGTCGGCCGCGCTCGATCGCGTCAAGCGCACCGGCCTGCGCGATCAATGGGAGGCGCGGGCAGCGCTGGACCTCGAAGCGGCACGGCTTGCCGCCATCCGTCGCACGCCCGCCGATCTCGACCGTATGCGCCAGCTGCTCGCCGAGCGCGGCACCGTTGGCGATGGCGGGGGCGAAGCGTTCATCCGGCGGGATCTCGCCTTCCACAAGTCGGTCGTCGCCGCGTCCGGCAACAAGGCGATGATGGAGCTCTACGACTTCTTCACCGCCGCCATCACCGAAACCATCCAGGCCACGCTAGGCGGCGATCTTCCGGAACCCGATCAGCAGGCGCATGCCGCCATCGTCAACGCCATCGCCGCGAGCGATCCGGAGCGCGCGGTTGCCGCCGTCCGCGCTTTCATGGCGCCGGTGCTTGCCCAACTTGGAAGATTGCTTTCCCAATGAACCAGACGTTTCGCCAGCCCGCACCGAAGCGGCAATCCGGGGCCGTCGAGGGGCTGGAACTGATCGACGCGGAGGCCGACAGCCTGCCCAGGCCGCAACCTCCCGAACTGCGCAGCCGAGCCGCCCGGCTTGTGCTTGGCGCGAGCCTCGTCCTGATCGCCTTCAACCTGCGGCCGTTGTTTTCCAGCCTGTCGGTGCTGTTGCCCGAGGTGATGCAGGCAACCGGGCTCTCGACGGCGGGCGCCAGCCTGCTGACCACGCTGCCGGTCCTGTGCCTGGGCCTGTTTGCGCCGTTTGCGCCAAGGCTCGCCCAGCGCTACGGGGCTGAGCGCGCCTTGCTCGGCGCCCTTGCGCTGCTGGCTGTGGGAACAGGCCTGCGGTGGTTCGAATCGGTGCCCTTGCTGTTTGTCGCGACTTTCCTCGCCGGTGGAGCCATCGCCATCGGCAACGTGCTGCTGCCGGGATTGGTCAAGCGCGATTTCGCTGGTAGCGCCGCTGTCATGACCGGACTGTATACGATGGCGCTGTGCGCCGGTTCGGCCGCGGCTGCCGGGTTCACCCTGCCGATCGAGCGCCTTGTCACGGGTTCATGGTCCGGCGCCCTCGCGGCGTGGGCCGTGCCGACATTGCTGGTGTTGTTGATCTGGATCCCGCAAGCGCTGGGCAACCGGCAGCAGGTCAGTCATCGCGGGTTCCGCGTGGTGGGCCTCTGGCGCGATAGGCTGGCCTGGCAGGTGACTTTGTTCATGGGGCTGCAATCGGCGCTTGCCTACTGCATCTTCGGCTGGCTGGCGCCGATCCTGCGCGAGCGCGGCTTCGATGCCGCCGCCGCCGGCGCCATCGCTTCGGTTTCGGTGATGGCGCAGGTCATCACCTGCCTCGCCGTGCCGTCGGTTGCGGTCCGGCTGAAGGACCAGCGCGGCATCAATGTCGCGCTCGTCGCCATAGCGGTGGTCGCGCTGCTCGGCATCCTGTTCGCGCCGACCTCCACCGTGCTATTCTGGGCGGTTCTGCAGGGTATCGGGCAGGGCGGTCTGATCGCCGCCGCCATGACCCTGATCGTGCTGCGCTCGCCGGATTCGCATGTCGCGGCGCATCTTTCGGGCATGGCGCAGGGCGTGGGCTACGTGCTCGCCGCATTCGGCCCGCTGCTGGTAGGCCTGATCCGCAGCTGGACCGGCAGCTTTTCGGAGTCGGCCTTCCTGTTTGTCGCGCTCGGACTTGGCGCGGCCGTCATGGGGTTCGGCGCCGGCCGGGCGCTGCATGTCGGCGCGCGGGCTGAGCGCCTGGACGGCTGATCCGCGCAAGCCTCCAGCCCGTAGGCCTGCAGTCGTGTCACGTGGCCTTGCACAAAATGTTGACCGCCACCTTCAGGGAACGCCTTGTCGCGTCCGCCCGCGCGGATATGTATCGCACAGCTGACAAACGGAGCAGGCAATGACGAAGCAGGACCTTCAGATCAAGACCCGTGACGGCATGGCGAAGGCGGGCCTGTTCCGCTCGACCAAGGCTTCCCCGACAAAGGCCGGCGTCATCCTGTACATGGATGCTTTCGGGCCGCGCCCGGCGCTCGACGAAATGGCGGAGCGTCTTGCCGGCGACGGCTATGCGGTGCTGGTGCCGGATCTCTTCCATCGCAATGCGCCTTATGGGCCGTTCGACGCCAAAACAGCGTTTACCGTGGAAAAGACCAAGATAGAGCTGATGGCCCTGGTCACCGGGACCACGCAGGAGATGACGATCCGCGACAGCGAGGGCTTCCTCGAGGCGCTCACCGCCGAAGGCATCAGCGGACCGATTGGGGTCGTCGGCTATTGCATGGGCGGCGCGCGTGCGCTGAATGCGGCCGCGACCTATCCCGAGCGTATCGTTGCCGCAGCCAGCTTCCACGGCGGCAATCTGGCGAGCGACGCTGCAGACAGCCCGCATCGTAAGGCGGCGTCGATCAAGGCGCGCGTCTATGTCGGCGTGGCCGGCGTCGACCGCAGCTTCCCGCCGGATCAGTCGGCGCGACTGGCTGAGGCGCTGCGCGTGGCCGAAGTCGACCATGCGATCGAGAACTATGTCGGCGTCGGTCACGGCTGGTGCGTCAAGGACCACAGCGTCTATGACAAAGCTGGCGCCGAACGTCACTGGAAGCGGCTGACGACGCTTTTCGCCGAAACGCTGATCTGAGTTTGCGGCTTGGATGCCTTGGTCGTTCGCGGCATCCGGCGGCCCCGGCGTTTCAAGCCTGTACGAAGCCAATTAGGTGCAGCCCGACGAAGACCGCCACGCCGGCACCGATCAGGACAAGCGGGTTCACCCTGGTCAGCAGCAGCACGGCCGTCGAAGCGAATGCGATGGCGCGCGCCAACCAGCCACCGTCGATAGCCTGCAGCAGCACGTAGGTCGCCGCGAGGATCATGCCCGCGGCAACCGGCATCAGTCCGGTCTCCAGCGCCCGCTTCCAGCGCGCCTCGCGGTTGCGGGACCAGACATGGGCAACGGCATAGATAAGAAAGGTTGTCGGGCCGAAAATAGCTGCCGTCGAGACAACGGCGCCCCAGAAACCCGCCACTTGCCATCCAATCAAGGTGACCAGGAGGGACCCAGGTCCCGGGGCCATTCGCGAGATGGCGAATGCGTCGACGAATTGCGACTGGCTCATCCAATGGTGGACGTCGACAACCTGCCAGTTGATATCGGCGATGGCGCTCTGTCCGCCGCCGATGGTCACCAGGGAGAGTGGGGCAAATACCGCCAGCAGGCTCAGCAACAAAGAGGTGTGCGGCGTCTCGCTCATCACGTCCTCCTGACGAAGGCATGGGCCACGCTGATGAATCCGGCAACGAGAACGACCCAGAAGAGAGGCCAGTGCAGGATTGCCACTGCGTTGAATGTGGCGACCATGATCGTGAGGGCGACGGCGTTTCGAGGGACCGCCCGCACGGCCGTGATACCCATCGACAGCGAAAGGCCGACAACGGCGGCCGCGGCTCCGGTCAGCGCCACATGCGTCAGCGGATAGCCCGACAATGACGAGAACACCGTTCCCAGGAGAACAATGACGACCGCGGGCGGGATGATGATGCCGACAAATCCGACAACGGCGCCACGCCAGCCCTGAAGTCTGTAACCGATCCAGACGGCCATGTTCTTGACGTTCACGCCCGGCAGAGCCTGGGAAATTGAAAGGCCGTTCAGGAACTCTTCCTGCGTCATCCACTTGCGGTTTTGAACGAATTCCCGCAACAGCCAGCCGCTCAGTCCACCACCGAAACTGGTCAAGCCGATGCGCGTGAAAATCCAAAACAGCTGCGCGCAACTGGGAGCGGATGGTGATTCCGGTTTCGACATCTTCGACGTTCTGGCCGTGGCCACTGGCATGGAAACCAGAGACCGAGTCGAGCCGGAATTGCCAGCGCCATGCCCGCCGGCAAAAGGTCAATCTTTCTTGCGTTTGTCGTGAGAACCTTTTGAAAAACCTTCGCTTCGCAAAGGATCCAAGTCCTGCCGACGGATTTCGGGATGGGCAAAAATCGCCGGGATGAAAAATTTCTTCCCATCGCCCCAAGGAATCGCCATCAGCCTTCGTCCAAGAGACAATGATGGCGATGATGCTGGATGAGGGCGAAGCCTCCGACGCTGAACTGATCGGGCGGGCGAAGGGCGGAGACAGGGAGGCATTCAGCTTGTTGCTGGAGCGCCACTATGACTTCGTCTATCGCGCCGCCTACCGCTGGTGCAGGGCAAAGGCGGATGCCGAAGACATTGCCCAGGACGTCTGCGTCCGGCTCGGCCGGGCTATCCGCGACTACAACGGCGGTGGCGCGTTCACGACATGGCTTTACGCCATGACGCTCAATGCCGTGCGCGACAGGATGCGCAAGGCCGCCCGTGAGACTGCCAAAACCGAGGCCTACGGCGTCCACGCGCTCATGGCCGGCGAGGCCGCCTTCGAGGTCGAGGAACCCGTCGAGGCGCTCTGGGCGGCGGTGCGCTTGCTGCCGGACAAGCAGCGCGACGCGGTGCTCCTTGTCCATGGCGAAGGGTTGAGCCATGCCGCGGCAGCCGAGGTGATGGCGATCTCGGAGACGACGGTTTCCTGGCACATCCATGAAGCGAAGAAACGGCTGAGGATGCTGATGCGCTCAGCCGGGGAAGTGTGACCATGGTCGACGACAACGAACTCGGAAGGCTGCGCGACCTCGCCGTGCCGGCGCCTGACGGCGAAGCGAAGGCGCGCGCCTTCGCCGCGGCGATGCAGGCCTTCGACATGGGCGAAGAAAAATCGACCGCCACCCAAGGATCGGCGAGAAGCCTTCGTCTCACGGAGCGAGCAAGAAAGCTCTGGAGAGACATCATGCAACGGAAACTCATTGCCACGCCGGCCATCACCGCGCTGGTTGCGCTGCCTATCGCCGGCTATGCCGCTTTCGAGATGCTGAAGGAGCAGCAGCCGGTCGTCAGTGACAGGGCGAAGATCACCGAGACCGTGGCCGACAAACCGGCAGTGCGGAAGCTGGCAACAGAGCAGCCCGCGATTGCCGAACCACTGGCCGCCGCGCCCGCCGCTGGTAAGAAGACCGATGCGGACAGTGAAAGGCGCGCCGCAGATGGGACGCAGCTTGCACCGACGCCAGCGCCGAAAGCTGAATTGGGCCGATCCGATGACCAGGCGAGCCAAGAATCCGGAACGTTGAAGGATTATGCCAGGCAGACGCCCGAGGCGCTGCCCGCGCCGTCGCCTGCTCCTGCGAGGGTTGACCAACTGGCCGCTGGCGGGAGTGCAAACGCCCAGGCGCCTGCAGGCAGCGCGGCCGCCATACCTGCGTCTCCCCCGGCGATGGCCGAATCCAGGCTGATGGTGCAGCCTGCGCCCCTGCCGGCCGACCAGATGCAGGCGCAGGAGGAAAACCGTGATCGCATCCAGAGCTTCAACACCAATCCGGTGCACGAAACCGCGCAGGATCCGGTCTCGACCTTCTCGATCGATGTCGACACGGCTTCCTATTCTTTCGTGCGGCGCTCGCTGAAGGATGGCATTCTGCCCGACCCGGACACAGTCCGCGTCGAGGAAATGATCAACTACTTCCCGTATGACTGGAAGGGACCGGACTCGGCCGCGACGCGATTCAACCCGACCGTCACCGTCATGCCGACGCCGTGGAACCAGGGCACGAAGCTGATGCATGTGGCCATCAAGGGTTTCGACGTGAAACCGGCCGAGCAGCCCAAGGCCAACCTGGTCTTCCTGATCGATGTCTCGGGCTCGATGGACGAACCGGACAAGCTGCCGCTAGTCAAATCGGCCTTCCGGCTGCTGGTCAACAAGCTCAAGCCCGACGACACGATCTCGATCGTCACCTATGCGGGCGAAGCCGGAACGGCGCTGATGCCGACCAAGGTGGCGGAGAAGAGAAAGATCCTGGACGCCATCGACACCCTGCAGCCGGGCGGTTCGACGGCCGGCGAGGCGGGCATCAGGGAGGCCTATAAGCTTGCGCAGCAGTCCTTCGTCAAGGATGGCGTCAACCGCGTAATGCTTGCCACCGACGGCGACTTCAATGTCGGCCAAACCGACGACGACGACCTCAAGAAGCTGATCGAAAAGGAGCGCGGCACCGGCGTGTTCCTGTCAGTGTTCGGCTTCGGCCATGACAATCTGAACGACCAGATGATGCAGACGATCGCCCAGAACGGCAACGGCACGGCAGCCTATATCGACACGCTCGCCGAGGCCGAGAAGGTGCTGGTGGAGGATGCCTCCTCGACGCTGTTTCCCATCGCCAAGGACGTCAAGATCCAGGTCGAGTTCAACCCGGCCAAGGTCGCTGAATACCGGCTCGTCGGCTACGAGACCCGCGCCCTGAACCGCGAGGATTTCAACAATGACCGCGTCGACGCCGGCGAGATCGGTTCCGGCCATTCGGTGACGGCGATCTACGAGATCACCCCCAAGGGCAGCGGCGCGGAACGGATCGATCCGCTGCGCTACGGCCAGGCGTCGGTCGACAATGGCGGCGTCGCCAATGCGGACGAATATGCCTTCGTCAAGATCCGCTACAAGCTGCCGAGCGAGGACGTTTCCAAGCTGATCACGACACCGGTGACCAAAGGCAATGAAGTGCCGTCTTTCGATGCGGCCGGCGCCGATCAGCGTTTCTCGGTTGCGGTAGCGGCGTTCGGCCAGAAGCTGCGCGATGAGGATCAGACGGCGAATTTCGGTTATGACCGGATACTGGAGATCGCCAATGCCGCGCGGGGCGCCGATCCGTTCGGCTACCGAGCCGAATTCCTGTCGCTCGTGCGCCTGGCTTCGTCGCTGGGCGCCAACAAATAGCCATCAGCTGCATTGGCAGGGGCCGGCGACGATTTTGCCGGCCCTTTTTTGCGATCGTTAAATTGCTTGGCTTTTCCGGAACCTCGTCGCAATGCCCCTCTGTTAGGCAGTGCTGATAGAGGGGTTCGAGGGGTTGGAATTGCATATCACCGCAACCGGGAACGCGACGCCGACGGCTAACACCAGCCGTGAGCACGGCTCGTCCGGGCCGTCGACGGAAACGGCGCGCATCAGAAACGATGTCGATGCCGCCCGCAACACGGCGCTCTCGGCGCTGAACAATGACCGCTTTCGCGTCATGCTGGAGCAGATCAGCGACCCGCGCGCGTCGGGCGCCTTGCTGGCCATGGGCAGCACGTCGCAGAACAACTCCGGCACCGACGTCAATACGGCGCTGTCGCGTTACGCTGAAAACAGCAGATAGCCGATAGGTGTCAGGCGCGGCTGCGCCGGCGCTCGCGACGGCCTTCTCCCGCGTCGCCGGCACTTGCAGTCTTGTTGCGCATGGGGCCGATGCGCTCAACGATCGTTTCGACGGTCGGGCGCACGGATTTCGTGTGCGCGTCGAGCGCCTGGCGCATCGCAGCGAGATGACCGAACGACGTGCCGCAGCAGCCGCCGACGATTTTCGCGCCGGCATCGACCGCCAGCCGGACATAGTCGGCCATCAGCTCGGGCGTGCCGGAGTAATGGATCTCGGTACCGCGGAATTCGGGAATGCCGCAATTGCCCTTGACGATCACGGTCGCCTCGGGCTTCGCCTCGGTCATGTCGAGCAGCGAGGCGAGGATGTCGGATGCGCCCACTCCGCAATTGGCGCCGACGCCGAGCGGAGCCTGCGACAGCCCGTCGACGACGCCGTGGATGTCCTTCGGCAGCAGCCCCATCATGGTGCGGCCGGCCGTGTCGAAGGAACCGGTATAGGTATAGGGCAGGCCGACGCGGATCGCGGCTTCGGCGGCGGCTCGGATTTCGTCCGGCGCCGACATGGTCTCGATCCAGGCAACCTCGGCGCCGCCTTCCTTGAGACCTTCGATCTGCTCGGCGAAGGCATCGACTGCGTCGTCATAGGTCATGGCGCCGAGCGGCACCAGCAGCTCGCCGGTCGGGCCGACCGAACCCGCCACGATCACCTTGCGGCCGGCCTTTTCGGCGACGGAGCGGGCGATCTCGGCGGCGCGCTTGTTCAACGCGCGCACACGGTCCTGCGCATGA
Organism: Mesorhizobium sp.; assembly: GCF_024509055.1. Classification (GTDB taxonomy): domain Bacteria; phylum Pseudomonadota; class Alphaproteobacteria; order Rhizobiales; family Rhizobiaceae; genus Mesorhizobium. The sequence goes on from NZ_JANINM010000213.1 coordinate 15,260, forward strand.
TGCAGCTTCAGCCGGTGGCGAGTGCCGCCGAAGGAGTTGGTCAGGATGATGTCGGCGCCGGCATCGACGAAATTCTGGTGCAGGGTGGCGATGGTGTCGGGCGCCGTCTCGTTCAGCAGCTCAGGCGCCTCGCCGGCTTCGAGACCCATCGCGAACAGGTTGGTGCCGGTGGCGCCGTCGGCCAGCAGCACGCCCTTTTCGGCAAGCAGCGCATCGATGGGGTTGGTCGTGGTCATGGCTCTGACTTTCGTATCTCAAGCTCGGATAACGATATAAAGAAGTCTTTATATCCAGTCAACGAAATTGCGGTGCGATGGCCGTCGCCTATGCGGCCGGCACGACCTCGACCTCGATCTCGGTGCAGACATCGCCATTCGTCGGATGGTGGTCGACCGAGCAGGCGGTGACGACGAGCAACAGGTCCTGTTCGGCGCGCAAGGTCACATAGCCGCCAGGCGGATTGATAGAGGCCTCGACGACAAGCGTCCCATCCGGCTGTGGCAGGGAGTTCTGGAAGAGATCGACGGGGTCGGGCGCAAAGGGCAACTCGATGCCTTCCTTGCCGAGCGCCATCATCAGGTTGTCGCGGCAGTTCGGATGGTTCGGCAGTCCGGCGCGTTCATAGAGCGTGCTGTCGCAGGCCGGGTAGAGCATGTCGTGAGGACCGGGCGAGGCGTCCTCGATCAGTGTCAGCATGATCTTGCCGGCTGCACTGTAGAAATGGTCGCCGGGTTTCGGAAACAGGCGCTCGACGATGTCGCGAGTCTGCGAGGTGCTCAGCCAGTCGAGCTTGCCTTCGGTCGAGAAAGCCCAGAGGTCGGAAACCTGCTGGCCCTTGGGATCGATGATGCGGATCAGGTCGCCGCGCTTGACGCGCAGCGAGCGGCCCGACTGTGGAGCAACGACAATGCGATGTGGTTCTTGCATGGGTTTCCCTGGAACGACGAATGGGTGGCCGGTGATGGCCGCATGCATGATGATGGAGAAGCCTGCGATCAGACAGAGCCTGATGCGAAGGAGACGCCGGCCAGCCTCTGAGCGAAGCTTGCCGCCTCATGCGCGTTGATGTCGGCGGCGCGGATCAGATTGTCGAAGTGGCTGGTCAAGGTGCGGATCGGCTGGGTGGCGTTCAGCACGATATACATGTCGCCGACATAGATGGCCGCGCGATAAGGGCCGAAGATCGTGTAGGGGATCGAATAGCGCATGCGGCCGTCATAGAGGAACAGCCGGAAGGTCGGGTAGAGGTCGTCGAGCAGGGTCGCCATGTGCAGCAACTGCCTGCGCCGCTCGGCCTCGGGAAAACGGTCCCAGACGCCGAGGCCGCGCGCGAAAATCTCCAGCGTATGGCGCGGCATGCACACTTCCATGTCAGTCTCCGGCCGCCTGGTGTAGTCGATGCGGTACTGCGTTTCGCCGGCCTGCGCCTCGCGGCTCTTGTTGGCGATACCGGCCTCGTAGTCGACCAGCGCCTCGGTACGCAAAAGGTCCGGGATGCCTGCCGGCACGTAGCGTATCTTGGTGCCTGCCGCTTCGGCATGCCATCTGGCGAGCAGCGTGCGGTCGAAGCCGTCTGGCGCTTCCTCTATCTCCAGGCTCTCGCGGATCTCACCGGTCACGCCTTCGTCCTGACTCAACCCCAGCAGCCAGTCGAGCGACACCTTGAACTCGGCCGCGATGTTGAGAAGCGTCTCGGCGCGGGGCAGGCGGGTCGAGGCTCCGGAGAGCAGTTGCGACAGTGCCGAACGGTCGATGCCGACCGCGGTGGCGAAGGCCGACTGGTTGAGGTCAGAACGTGTCAAGAGCAATTTCAGCCGCTCTCGGAAGAGCGTCGACAGATCGCGCTTGTCCATCAGGTTACTCCTGCTCGACGGAGGATAATTTTGCGCCCTGGCCTGCCTTGGCCTCGACTGTGGCGTAAATGAATCCCCAATTTTGTTTACAATCTATAACACTTGCGGCTAAAAATGCGCACTCGCAACAGTTTGTGCGCTTTGTCGCGTTGCGACAACGGCAGGCTCCTGACACAATGCTGTCAGGGATCAAACTGGTTCCGGCGACTGGAAGGCAGTGGTCGATAGCATGGCGAGCATGAACAAGAGACGCAGCAACACACCGGCCGTGGAATGGCCGACAGCATTCCTCACATTCTTCTGTTACGGCGCGTGGCTCACCGTCGGATTTCTGCTCTGGCCATCCTATCCGTTGATCTCGTTGCCCGTGCTGGCGCTGATCCTGGCTCTTCAATCCTCGCTGATGCATGAAGCGCTGCATGGCCACCCAACCCGCAATGCCAGAATAAACGAAGCCTTCGTCTTCCTGCCGATTGGACTGGTCTGGCCGTTCCGCCGCTTCAAGACGATTCATCTTCGCCACCACGCCGACGAGCGGCTCACCGATCCGCTGGACGATCCCGAGAGCTATTATCAGGCGCTCTGGATGCATGAGGAACTGCCGCCGGCGATGAAGTTCCTGCTCAAGCTCAACCACACCATGGTCGGCCGTTTTATCCTCGGTCCGTGGCTGTCGTCGATCGGCTTCTTCATCGACGACGCCAAGCAGATCGTCGCCGGTGACAAGGCCATCCGCAAGGCGTGGCTGCTCCATGCCATCGGCCTCGCCGTGGTCGTGCCCATCGTGACGCTCGGCTTCGGCATCCCGCTTTGGCTCTATATCCTGGTGCCGGTGTGGCTCGGCCAGTCATTGATCTCGATCCGTACCTATGCTGAGCACCAGTGGTCCGAGCACCCGGAAGGACGCACGATCATAGTCGAACGTTCGCCGCTGTCGTTCCTGTTCCTCAACAACAACCTGCATTTCGTGCACCACAAGAGCCCGACGGTGGCTTGGTACAAGCTGCCTAAAATGTTCCGCGATCGCCGCGAAGACTGGCTGCGGATGAACAATGGCTATGTGTATCCCAACTATTTGGCGCTGATGAAGTCCTACGCCTTCAAGGCCAAGGAACCGCTCGTCCATCCGGTGCTGCGGCGCACGCCGGAACCTGGCCGCGCCTTCAAGCCGCGCGTCAGGGCGCGCAATGTTAACGGCCTTGGAACCGCTCCGGTACCGGCTGAGCCGCCCAAGGAATAGTTTTCTACTCGCCTCGACGGAATTTTCGGCGGATATTCCTCGCGTCCGCCGCTATCGCATTTCGAAAGCTATGGTCATATCGTCATGAGCGAATTAGTTGCGGCCTTGCCGATGTATGACTGGCCCGAAGCGCATCGCGAGGTCGACGCGCAGTGGGTGAAATTGCGCGACGCCTTCCGGCTAAGAGGCGTCGATGCGCCGGAAACTATCGTGCGCCGCAACGGCGACCTGCCGGCGGTGCCCGGTGGTGTTCGAGACGACGCAGGCAAGCCGATCGGGCCAGATCCGGCGACGCTTCCTCCGGATGAGCTCGATTTCCATCAGCTTTGGCTGAACCCGGCGCTGCTGTTCGCGCAGACATGCTGGGGGCCGATGGAACTCGGTCTGGCCGAACATGTACAGGTGGTGGCGCAGCCCAGCTACGACGCCTTCGAGGGCGGGCAGGGCGGGCTATACTCCAGCGCATTGGTAATGCGCGCCGATGGCGGAAGGCCGGTGCCTTCGCCAGCGGACGGCAAGGCCGTCATTCCGCTCGACCTCATCCGAGGCAAGCGTTTCGCGTTCAACAGCCTCGATTCCATGTCGGGCGTCATTGGCCTGACGCGCGACTTGGAAGCGATGGGCGAAAGCCTCGACATCTTCGCTTCGCGCCTGCCGAGCGGCGGCCACCGCTCGTCGATCGTCGCTGTCGCCGAGGGCAGGGCCGACGTGGCGGCGATCGATTGCGAAAGCTGGGCGCTGGCGCAGCGTTTCGAGCCGGCGGCGCAAGACGTGAAGGTGGTAGGCTGGACCGCCCGGCGGAAGGGCTTGCCCTACATCACCGCCAGGACGACGCGGGCAGCGACCGTCGCGGCGATGCGCGAAGCCATCGCTTCGCTCGGCCTTGACGGCTCAGTCGCCTAACAGCCTCTTGTCGAGCGGGTAGGCTGACAGCTTTTCGTTGCCGGTCTCGGTGATCAGGATCTGCTCCTCGATCTTTACACCCTCGCGCCCGCCCAGCCTGCCGATATAGCTTTCGACGCACAGCACCATGCCGGGTTCGAGGACGCCGTCGGGCGTATCGGACGTCCAGTCGCTGGCATGCGGCAAGGTCGGATATTCGTCAGCCAGGCCGACGCCGTGATAGAGCACGCCGTAGCGGGTCGGGAAACAGTCTCCCGGCGGGACCATCGAGCGCTCCACGAGGTCGCGGAACGACGTGCCCGGCTGCATCAAGTCGGTGTTGTGGACGATCTGGTCGGCGGCGATGCGGAAGAGGTCGCGCTGTTCGTTCGACGGTTTCCTGTCACCACAGAGCCAGGTGCGCGAGAGGTCGGCGCAAAAACCGTAAGGGCCGATCAGGTCGGTGTCGAAGGCAACGAGATCGCCATCCTCGATGGCGCGCGAGGAACATTCCTGGAACCAGGGGTTGGTGCGCGGTCCCGATGACAGAAGCCTGGTCTCGATCCACTCGCCGCCGCGCGCGATGTTGCCGCGATGGAGCTCCGCCCACAATTCATTCTCGGAAATGCCGGGTTTTAACGCCCGTTCCATCTCGCCCATTGCCGCCTCGCAGGCGACGATCGAGCGGCGCATGGCGAGGATCTCGTCGGGCGACTTGATCAGCCGCGCATTCTCCATCACCGCTTCGCCGTTGCCGATGGAAATGCCAAGGCGGGCGAGTTCCTCGACGCCTTCCGGATTGACGTGATCGACGGCGATCCGGCGGTTGCCGCCGCCATGTTCCCTGACCAGATCGGCAATACCTGCGGCCCAGCGGCGGACCTTCTGCTCGGTGAGTTCGCCGCCGTAGAGATACATCCATGAGATGGCCGGACGTACTTCGTCGACGACGCCGGAATGATCCGACAGGTGCTCGCAGGAGAAGTAGTCGAACAGCACCACCGGTCCTTCGGTGGCGACGAAACAATGCCGCGTCGGGTTGTGCGAGACCCAGAGCTGCATGTTGGTCGAGTCGGTCGCGTAGCGGATGTTGACCGGATCGTAGAGGAGCGCACCGGCGTAGCCGCGGCGCTTCAGCTCGGCGCGGATGCGCTCGAGCCGGTATTTTCGCATCGTCGGCAGATCGGGGGCGGCAATGCCTGCCGCCGCCCATTCCGCCTCGGCCTGGGCGCCGTAGCCCAGGACGTGCTGGTTGAGCGACGCCGCCTTCTGGCGGGAGTCCTCGCGCAGGGCCTCGATCGAGCCTGGCTCGAAGGGCATGATCTTGCGATGGCGGCCGAAGCCTCCCTTTGGCACTGCGCTGTCCATGGCCCGATTAACCTCAGGTCCGCATCTTCTCGCCGCTCGGGTCGAAAGGCGGCTCGACATTGATGCGGGCCGGGCGGCGGTGACCGAGGATCTCGATCTCGAACACGCCGGCGCTCTCGTCCTCGGCTAGGGCGGCGGGCACGTAACCCTGCGCCATCGACTTCTGGACGTAGTGGGCGTAGCCACCCGACGTCACCCAGCCGACGACGCGCCATTCGCCGTCGACGATGCCGCGCACGGCCGAAGCGCCTTCGGCGGCCTTCGAGCCACGTACTTCCTTGCCGGTGGTGTCGAAGCGCGGAGCGCCGTAGCCGTGCGGCTTTTCCACCGTGCCGTAGTCCTTGCTGACCTTGGCCCAGATCGGCTCGTCGCCCATCACATCGGCGTCGATGGCATCGACAATGAAGGAGACGCGGCGCAGCTTCGGCCCTTCGGCCTGCTCTTTTGCAGAGGCTTCACGGCCGATGAAGTCGTTCTTCTCCAGCTTGATGAAGCGGTCCATCGAGCCCTCGAACGGTCCGTAGATCGGACGCAGTTCGCGGAACCAGGTGGGGAAGTTCTTTTCCAGACGCATGGAGAGGAGCGCGCGCATGCCGAAATCGACGATGCCGAACTCCGCGCCGGCGTCCTTGATCGCCTTGTAGACCAGGCGCTGGTAGGCCGGCGCCATCCAGATTTCGTAGCCGAGGTCGCCGGTATAGGTGATGCGGTTGACCATGCAGGGCGCGCCGCCGACAGCCATCTCGCGGAAATCCATGAAGCGGAAAGCCTTGGTCGAGACGTCGACATCGACCAGCTTCTGCAACAGGTCGCGCGACTTGGGTCCGGCAATGGAGAGGCCGACCAGCGTCTGGTCGAAGCGGTGGATGCGTACCGATCCGTCCTTCGGCAGGTGCTTCTCGAACCAGCGCATATGGTACTTTTGTGCTGCCGACGAGCCCCAGATCATGAAGCGGTCCTCGCCGGTCTTGGCGATGGTGAAGTCGCCGATCAGCTTGCCGAATTCGTTGACCATCGGGGTCAGCACGATGCGGCCGGTCTTCGGCATGCGGTTGGTCATCAGCCGGTTGAGGAAATCCTCCGCGCCCGGTCCGGAAACCTCGTATTTGGCGAAGTTGGCGATCTCGGTGACACCGACGCTCTCACGCGTCGCGCGCACTTCCTCGCCGATCGGACCGAAATCGTTTGAGCGGTGGAAGGAGACGATGTCCTTCGGCTCGCTGCCCTTCGGTGCGAACCAGAGCGGGGTTTCCAGACCCCACGAGTCGCCCATGACCGCGTTGTTGGCGAGCATGGTGTCGTAGAGCGGGGTGGTCTGCGCCGGACGGGCGGCCGGCAGTTCCTCGTTCGGGAAGCGGATCGAGAAGCGTCGCGAATAGTTTTCGCGCACCTTGGCGTTGGTGTAGCGCAGGCTAGCCCATTCGCCGAAGCGCGCGACGTCCATGCCCCAGACGTCGAAGCCCGGATCGCCATGCACCATCCAGTTGGACAAAGCGAGGCCGACGCCGCCGCCCTGGCTGAAGCCAGCCATGACGGCGCAGGCGCACCAGAAATTGGTCAGGCCCTGTACCGGACCGACCAGCGGGTTGCCGTCGAGCGCGAAGGTGAAGGGGCCGTTGATGATCTGCTTGATGCCGGCCTTCTCGATGCCGGGGAAGTGCTTGAAGCCGATCTCCAGCGACGGAGCGATGCGGTCGATGTCGGGCTGCAGCAATTCGTGGCCGAAATCCCACGGCGTGTTGACCGGCGACCACGGCTTGCAGGCCTTCTCATAGGTGCCGAGCAGGATGCCGTTGCGCTCCTGGCGGGTATAGATCTCGCCCTTGAAGTCGAGCACGCCGATCATCTCGCGGCCTGTCGACTTGTTGAATTCCTCGACTTCCGGCATCGGCTCGGTGAGCAGGTACATGTGCTCCATCGCCAGCACCGGCAGCTCGACGCCGACCATGCGGCCGATCTCGCGCGCCCACAGGCCACCGCAGTTGACGACGTGCTCGGCGTGGACCGTGCCCTGCTCAGTGACGACGTTCCAGGTGCCGTCGGGCTGCTGCGTCAGGTCGACGACGCGGTTGCGCAGCACGATCTCGGCGCCGAGCTTCTTGGCCGCCTTGGAATAGGCGATGGTGGTGCCGGACGGATCGAGGTGGCCTTCGACCGGATCCCACATGGCGCCGACGAAGTTCTTCTCATCCATCAACGGGAACATCGCCTTGGCTTCAGAAGGCGTGATCAGTTCGGTGTCCATGCCGAGATAGCGACCCTTGGCGTGCGCCAGCCGCAGGAAGTCCATGCGCTCGGGCGTATCGGCCATCATGACGCCGCCGGTGAGATGCAGCGAGCAGGACTGGCCGGAAATCTCCTCGATCTCCTTGTAGAGCTGCACGGTGTAGGCCTGCAGCTTGGCGACGTTCGGGTCGCCGTTCAGCGTATGGAAGCCGCCCGCCGCATGCCAGGACGAGCCGGAGGTCAGCTCCGAGCGCTCGATCAGCATGATGTCTGTCCACCCGGCCTTGGCGAGGTGGTAGAGCACCGAACAGCCGACGACGCCGCCGCCGATGACAACCGCTTTTACGTGAGATTTCATGAAGATAGGTCCGTCTTGTGCAATGTGGAGTCGGAAATAAGGTTCAACCGCCCGCGAACTACCGGGCTGTTCGACCAGCGGTCAGAAGTCGGTCGGAGCGCCGCCTTCGGCTGTGCGCTTTTCGACGAAGGCGTTGAGTTCCTCGCGGATGGCCGGGTCCATATAGGGCTCTTCGTAGGACGCGAGGCGTTCCTTCCAGACCTTGTTGGTGCGTTCCATCGCCGTCGGCGAGCCGGCCTCGGTCCAGGTCTCGAAATTGCGCCAGTCGGAAACGATCGGCGAGTAGAAGGCTGTCTTGTAGCGCTCCTGGGTATGCTGGGTGCCGAAGAAATGGCCGCCCGGACCGACCGACTGGATAGCATTGAAACCGAGCGCGTCCTCGGACAGATCGAGCGGGGTGAGGTATTCGGCCACCATCTGCAACAAGTCGATGTCGAGGATGGTCTTTTCGTAGGAGCAGCGCAGGCCGCCTTCGAGCCAGCCGGCCGCGTGCATCATCAGGTTGCCGCCGCCCTGGACTGCACCCCACAGCGAGAACACGCTCTCGTAAGCAGCCTGCGCGTCGACCGTGTTGGCGGCGCAGGTGTTGGAGGTGCGGTAGGGGATGTTATAGCGGCGGGCGAGCTGGCCGCCGACGAGCTGCGCCTTCATGTATTCGGGCGTGCCGAAGGCCGGCGCGCCGGATTTCATGTCGACGTTCGAGGTGAAGCCGCCATAGCCAACGGGCGCGCCCTTCTTGACCATCTGCGAGAAGGCGATGCCGGAGAGCGCCTCGGCGTTCTGCTGCACAAGTGCGCCGGCTATGGTGACGGGCGCCATGGCGCCCGAGAGCGTGAACGGGGTGACGATGACGACCTGGCCCATACTCGACATCTGGATGATGCCTTCCATCATCGGGACGTCGAGCTTGAGCGGCGAATTGGTGTTGATGATGGTGAAGACCGACGGCTCGGCCATCAGCTGCTCACGGCTGATGCCGCGCGCGATGCGGGTGATCTCGATGCCGTCGACATTGCGTTCCTTGCCGAGCGAATAGATGTGGAACACCTTGTCGGTCAGGGTGGCGAGATCGCGGATGCATTCGAGGTGACGGACCGACGGATGGATGTCGATCGGCTCGACGGGATAGCCGCCAGTGCAGTTCAAGATGTTGTGCATCTGCGCCAGGCGCAGGAAGTTGCGGTAGTCCGCCTGGTTGCCGGGACGGCGGCCGCGATCAAGGTCGGAGCAGTTGGGCGCCGAGGCCATCATCGAGATGATCAGGTTATTGCCGCCGAAGCGCAAATTGTGCGCCGGGTTGCGGGCATGCAGCGTGAATTCCGAAGGGCAGTGCGAGATGAGCTCGAGGATCATATCGCTGTCGAAGCGAACCCGCTCGCTGCCTTCGCGCACGTCGGCGCCATGCGCCTTCATGATGCGGCGGGCTTCGTCATGCAGGACGTCGACGCCGATTTCCTTGAGGATGCGCAGCGAAGCGAGATGGATCGATTCCAACTCGTCGTCGGACACCAGCTTCGTCGGCGTCAGCGGGTTTTTCAACTGCCGAAACGCGGGCTGCTCGAAAGCCGCTCCGGCGCCCGCGCGCTTGCCCGCGCGGCCGCCACGGCGGGCGCGATCGGTTGCCAATGCCGGTTCGGCGGGGTGAAGGGCAGCGGTCATGACAGGCCTCATGGGATGCGAATTTGGCCGGCATAATGGACCGGCGGCAACGCTGCTTGTAAGGAGGCGGCGACCACTAGAGCGAGGGAAGCGACATGACGGAGGGGCAGCGGGCTGGATCGCAGAATTGCTGCCACTGAAGCATCCGCACGGTCTTCGCTCGCGCTAGGTTGCGCGGAAAAATGACCGCGAGCGATGATGACTGCATCCACCCACACCGCCGAAGATCGACCCCAATGGGCGGCCCTTGCCGGCGTGACAGCAGCGCTTGCCATGTTCGGCGCGGCGCAGGGCCTTAGCTCGCCGCTGTTCACCTTGCTGATGCAGAAGCAGGGTTTTTCGCCGGGCCTAATCGGGCTGTCGGCGGCAATGATGCCGATCGGCCTTATCCTGTCGGCCTCCTTCGTCCCAGCGGCCGTTCGGCTGGTTGGCGCGCGAAACCTGGCGGTCGGCTGCTCGCTGGCCGGAGCGCTGTGCTTCCTGGCCATCGGCTATCTGCAGAATTGGATAGCCTGGTACGTCATCCGGTTCATCATCGGCGTGGTCATCAACCCGCTCTACGTCCTTGGTGAGGTCTGGGCGCTGTCGCTGGCGCCACCATCGCGGCGCGGACGCGTCATGGGCGTGTTCAACACGCTGATGGGCGCCGGTTATGCGGCCGGCCCGTTCACCCTGACCCTGGTCGGCACCGCCGGCTGGGCTCCCTTCGGCGTCGGCATAGTCGGGTTCGCGCTTTGCGCTGTTATTCTTCGTCTGGTCTCATCGAAGCTTGCCGGTTTCGAGGATGACGGCCAGCCAGCCGGCAGCTTCGTCGGCTTCGCCCGCCTTGCTCCAGCGCTGCTGCTGGCGGTTCTGGTTTCCGCTGCCGTGCAGCAAAGCACCTACGCGCTTGTCCCGGTGTTCGGCGCGGGATACGGCCTGCCCGAAGCCGCGCTTGCTGCGCTGGTGATGATGCTCTCCCTGGGCAACATCGTCCTGCAGATACCGCTTGGCCTGCTTGCCGAACGCTTCGGCGGCCGTGTCATGATCCTTGCCTGCGCGGTGGCGACGACGAGCTGCGCGGTGCTTTTGCCATTGGTAATAACAACGCCGCTCGTCTGGGGCGTGCTGCTGGTGATGGGCGCGGTCGGCTACGGGGTCTATACAATGGCGCTGGTTGAACTCGGCAGCCGCTTCAAGGGCTCGCTGTTGGTTACAGGCAACGCCGCCTTTGCGTTGCTCTGGGGCGTTGGCGGCATAGTCGGCCCACCCGGCGCGGGCGCGCTGATGCAGGTGATAGGGCCGCTCGGGCTGCCGGTGGTGATCGCCGGCCTCGACGCGCTGCTCGTCGGCTTCGCGCTCTATCGATCGTATCAGCGCCGTCGATCTTGACAGGGTTTGGCTGGAGCAAGCGCTTGTCGCCGGCGGGGCCTACCGTTGTCCCTTGCAACCGCTAATCCTGCCGCGACGAGAATCTCGGGGGGATGGTTCTGTCGACTTCGACAACCGACGAAACAGTGCAGTGGGCCGCGATCACTGGGGTGATCGCGACGGTGTCGGTGTTCGCCATCGCGCAGGGACTTTCCTATCCGCTGCTCAGCTTCATCCTGCAGCGACAGGGCGTGTCGCCGGCGATGATCGGGCTGTCGGCGGCGATGACACCGGTCGGCTTCATCCTGTCGTCGCCGCTGATCCCCGGGTTGGCGCAGCGGTTCGGGGCAGGGCGCACGGCGCTCACCTGCGCCATACTCTCGGCGCTGGTGCTGGCTCTCATCGGCTGGACGCAGAATGTCTATCTCTGGTTTCCGCTGCGCTTCCTGGTTGGCGTGGTGACCAACCCGCTCTACGTGCTCAGCGAAATCTGGGTAATTGCGCTGGCGCCGCCGTCCCGGCACGGGCGTCTCATGGGCGTCTACTCAACGATCATCTCTGCGGGCTTCGCGGCCGGTCCGCTTTGCCTGCTTGCTGTCGGCACCGAAGGCTGGCCGCCCTTCCTTGTCGGCATTCTCGCCTTTCTTTTTTGCGGCGCTTGCCTGGCCTTGGTTGTGAAGCGCCTGCCCAAGGTCCACGAGGCGGGCGGGAAGGTTTCGGTGATCGGCTTCATGCCGCTCGCCTGGCTGCTTCTATCGGCGGTGGTCGTCGCCGCGGGTTTCGAGCAGGCGGTGCTGGCGCTGCTTCCTGTCTACGGCATTCACTATGGCATCCTCGAAACAAGGATGTCGGCGCTGCTGTCGGTGATGATTGCCGGCAACATCGCGATGCAGGTACCGCTCGGCCTGCTCGCCGAAAGGCTTACGGCCCGGCTGGTGCGCTTCGGCTGCCTGCTGGTGACGCTCCTCGGGTGCGTTCTCCTGCCGGCGTTGATCGAGACGCCGCTGATCTGGCCATGCGTCTTCGTCTGGGGCGCGGTCTCATACGGCATCTACACGATGTCGATCATCGAGCTCGGCGAACGGTTTAGTGGCTCGGCGCTGGTCGCCGGCAACGCCGCTTTCTCGCTGATGTGGGGCGTGGGTGGAATCGTCGTGCCGCCGTTCACCGGCAGCATCATGGACGTCATCGGCGCCGCGGGATTGCCTGCAACGTTGGGCGCGATTTGCGCTGCGCTGGCGGCAGCCACTGTCTTGCGGCGGCGAGTGCTTTAGCCAAATCGTCGCGGAGTCCGCCTCGAATGGTCTTGCCCTTGAATGTTGGCGTGGCGAGCGCGATGTAGGCAATGCCGCCAGATGACATTCCGGAGAGTCAGTATGAGCATTTCGAACATCAAAACTCATCCAGAGCCGGCGGCCGAGGATCCCTTCCTCTGGCTGGAAGACCGCACCGCCAAGCAGTCGCTGGACTGGGTTCATCGCCAGAACGCGGTGACGGTCGCGGAACTGCAGGGCGATCCTTCCTACCAGGCGACCTTCGAGACTGCTCTCGACCTCATGACGGCCGAGGACAACATCCCGGTCGGATCTGCACTTGCCGGCCATGTCTACAATTTCTGGCAGGACAAAACCAACGCGCTGGGTCTTTGGCGGCGCACGACGGTGGCGTCCTACAAGACCGACAAGCCTCAATGGGAAACGATCATCGATTTCGATCAGCTCTCGGCCAAGGAGGGCGTGAAGTGGGTGTTCGGCGGCGCAAGCCGGCTCCATCCGGATTTCAACCGCTGCCTGCTCTACATGTCGCCCGATGGCGGCGACGCCAGCGAGATGCGCGAGTTCGACATCGCGACCAAGTCCTTCGTCGAGGACGGGTTTCGGGCGTCTGCCTCGAAGTCCGGCTTTTCCTGGCTGGACAAGGATACGGTGATCGTCTCGGCGGCATTCGAGGAGGAGGACAAGACCCAGTCCGGCTATCCGCGCGTGATCAAGCTCTGGCGGCGGGGCACGAAGCTTGAGGATGCAACGCCGATTTTTGAAGGCGAGAAGCACCACCTCGCGGTTGGCGGTGGCGTGGAATTCGACGGCGACAAGAAGCATGTGCTGCTTGGCAGAACGCTCGACTTCTTTACGTCGCACAGCTTCCTGCGGCTGGCGACGGGCGAGATCTGGCGCGTGCCGCTGCCCGACGACGCCACCGATACGGCGATCTTCAAGGGCCAGCTCATCTTCGGCGTGCGTAGTCCCTGGACGACGCCGGACGGCACGCAATGCCTGCCCGATGGACTTTACTCGGTCGATTTCGACCGCTGGATCGATACGGGCGCCTTCGGCCCATTCGAAACCGTGCTCAAGCCCGCGCATCGCGTTTCCATCGCCGGGCTTGCAAGGACGCAGGAGCGGCTGTTCATCAACCTGATGGACAACGTCCGCGGCAAGGTCATCGCCTGCGACCGCACCGACAAGGGTTGGTCGCTGAAGCCGGTGGCGCTGCCCGACAATGGCAATGTCGGCATCAGCCATGTCGAGCATTTCGGCTCGAGCGTCTCCTTCTCATTCACCGATTTTCTCACGCCGAGCTCGATCATCTGGTCGGACGACGACGGCGAGACGCTGCAGACGGTGAAGTCGCAGCCGGCCCGCTTCGATGCCGCGCCCTATGTTTCGGAGCAATTCGAGGCGCGCTCGAAGGACGGGACGATGATCCCGTATTTCGTCGTGCGGCGGCGCGACCAGAGAGGGCCGGTGCCGGCATTGCTCTACGGCTATGGCGGTTTCGAGGTGCCGCTGTTGCCCGGCTATGCCGGTATCCGCGGCCGACTGTGGCTGGACAAGGGCAATGCCTATGTCCAGGCCAACATTCGCGGCGGCGGCGAGTTCGGTCCGGCCTGGCATCAGGCGGCATTGAAAGGCAAACGCCAGAACGCTTTCGACGATTTCGCGGCGGTGGCCGAGGATGTGGTCAGGCGCGGCATCACCACGGCGGCGCAACTCGGCATCCAGGGCGGCTCGAACGGCGGCCTGCTCACAGGCACGTCGCTGACGCAGCGGCCGGAGCTGTTTGGCGCCGTCATCATCGACGTGCCGCTGCTCGACATGCTGCGCTACACCGAATTGCCGCCCGGCGCCTCGTGGATCGCGGAATATGGCGATCCGTCAAAGCCGGAGGACGCCGCATGGCTCGGCGCCTATTCGCCCTATCAGCATGTCAATGCCGACGCCGCTTACCCGCCGGTTCTGCTGATGACCTCGACCGCCGACGATCGGGTCCATCCCGGACATGCGCGCAAGATGGCGGCGCGGCTGCAGGAGGAGGGTCACGCCAGGACCCTGTTTTTTGAGGAAACGGAAGGTGGCCATGGCGGGCGCGGCGATCGTCGTCCGCAGGCCGCGCAGACGGCGATGCGTTATATGTTCCTGCAGCGCGCACTCGGTAAGACTGCCTGACCGGAACGGCTTGAATTTTGGGCCTGAGGCGGCATAAGCTGTCGCCATGATCCGCTTCAGCACATCAGGCGCCTTCGGGGTCGCGGTGACGCCGTCACCGCGGACCCTTCGCGCCGAGCTTTTGCGGCTGTGCGCACGCATCGGCTATTCGCCGCCTGCCTTCCTCTGACGAATCCGCCCCGGCCGCTGCCGGATTGATTCAAGAGGAAAGATCAAACCAATGACTTATCAGAATTATTCGCTGAAGCAGCTTCAGCAGATCGATGCCGCGCATCACCTCCACCCCTTCACCGACCACAAGGAACTGCGCGAGATCGGCTCGCGCATCATCACCCGCGCCGAGGGACCCTTCATCTACGATTCCGAAGGAACGGAGATCCTCGACGGCATGGCGGGCCTCTGGTGCGTCAATGTCGGCTACGGCCGCGACGAACTGGCCGACGCCGCCTCCGCGCAGATGAAGGAACTGCCTTACTACAACTCCTTCTTCAAATGCTCGACGCCGACGCCGGTGCTGTTGTCGAAGAAGCTGGCGGAGCTGGCGCCCAAGCATGTCAGCCAGGTTTTCTACGGTTCGTCCGGCTCGGAAGCCAACGACACGGCCCTGCGGCTCGTGCGCCACTACTGGGCACTGGAAGGCAAGCCCGAGAAGAACCGCGTCATTTCACGCAAATCGGCCTATCACGGCTCGACGATCGCCGGCACTTCGCTCGGCGGCATGGAGCCGATGCACAAGCAGCTCGGCGGCGCCGTGCCGAACATCGTGCATGTGATGATGCCTTACGCCTATGAGCTCGCGCTGCCCGGCGAAAGCGATCATGATTTCGGCATTCGCGCGGCGAAGGCGGTCGAGGACGCGATCCTCGAAGCCGGCGCGGAAAATGTCGCGGCCTTCATCGGCGAACCGGTGATGGGCGCGGGCGGTGTGAAGATCCCGCCGATGAGCTACTGGCCGGAAGTGCAGCGCATCTGCCGCAAATACGATGTGCTTCTGATGCTGGACGAGGTCATCACCGGCTATGGCCGCACCGGCGAGTGGTTCGCCGCGCAGACCTTCGGCATTGAACCCGACACCATCACCACCGCCAAGGCGTTGACCTCGGGCTACCAGCCGCTGTCGGCGCTGCTCGTCGGCGACCGCGTCAGCAAGACGCTGGTCGAAAAGGGTGGCGAGTTCTATCACGGATACACCTATTCGGGTCATCCGGTGGCTTGTGCGGTGGCGTTGAAGAACCTCGAAATCATCGAGAGGGAAGGTCTCGTCGATCGCGTCAAGAACGACACCGGGCCGTATTTCGCTCAGGCGCTGCAGGAGCGCATCGCCGGCCATAGCCTGGTCGGTGAGGTGCGCTCGATCGGCCTCATGGGCGCAATCGAGATCGTCAAGGACAAGGCGACCAAGGAACGTTACCTGCCGTCGGGCAGCGCGGCGGTCGTCGTGCGCGACCATGCGATCGCCCACGGCATGATGCTGCGCGCCACCGGCGACACGATGATCCTTTCGCCGCCGCTGATCTGGACGCGCGAGACGATCGACATGGCTTGCGACCGCATCGCCAAGGCGCTCGACCTGGCGGCGGCTGACTTGCGGAAACGCTAACACAGAACGGCCGGGCGCCTGTTGCCATGCGGCGCCCGGCTCAACTTTTCCGATGTGTCGGGAACGAATACCCCTCCAGGTGCTTAGTGTCGTGTCCGGCCACCAGCGGCGTTGGGGCTTAACCCGTCCTGAATTAGGTCGGATGGTTTGCCGGCCAACCGTTGCAGTGACCGACTTCGTGTCGGATAACCGCCTGTGGCGTTGCCCGCATGAATGTCCTGTTCACGACGATAATTATGCATGAGCGTTTCGACACGGGAAGCGAACAGCCGCGCCAGTTGGTAAGGGACCCAACGCGGATTTTGTGTTTCACGAAAAGTGCACGACAAGCTCTTTCGACTTCGCGCGGGGGCAAACGCTTGATCGTCAGCTTGCCGGCGAAGGCATGATCGAAGCGACGGGGCGGGTTCCAAGTGGGATCGTTGGCTCCCGCAAATGCCGAAGAGCATCCGAACAATAGCAGAGCCACAAGTACTGTCCGCATGCTGTTCAATATAGTCATGTCCTGCCCATTTTCGTCAGCATCCGGCAACATCGATCAATAGGCAAGCCGTGCCCTCGTCGATGGTCTCGGCGAGGTGCACGCCGCACGGCTAGGAGGTGAGACCCGTTCCGCTTTTGCAGTGTCTGCGCTAGAATCCAGCGCTGCAGTCATTTTCGCCGATGGGGGGACATCATGGCTTTGCAACCGATCAATCAGCCGGCGATCCCGCCCGAGCTCGACCGATGGAACTGGGGCGCCTTTTTCTTCAATTGGATATGGGGGCTCGCCAACAACACCTTCATCGCACTGTTGATGTTCGTGCCGCTGGTCAACCTGGTCATGCCCTTCGTGTTAGGTGCCAAAGGCAGCAGCTGGGCGTGGCGCAATGGTTCATGGCGCGACGCCGAGCATTTTCGACGAGTGCAGCGCAACTGGGCGGTCGCAGGGTTCGCTTTCCTCGCGCTCTGGCTTGCCGTCGGCGCTTTACTGGCCGTTGTCGTCCCCAGTCAGGTGAAGAGTAGCGATGCCTACCGGCTAACCATGGAAACGGTACGCGCGGATGACCGTGTTAAGGCGGCGTTTGGCGACAATATCGACGGCGGGTATTGGGCGCTTAGCAATGTCCGGGTGTTTGGCGGCGGCTCGGACGATGCCCTACTCGGCATTTCGATACACGGTAGTCGTCGATGGGGTTGGGCATTTTCACATGCCGTGCGCAGCGCGGGAAAATGGGATCTGCGGCTGGTTGTCGTCGTGGGCGGCGAGGCGTCGATCGTGCTGGTCGATGAGGACCATGTCACCAGTCGGGCGGCGTCGACTGGAATTTAGTTCTGCCCGGCAGCATGGCCCGCCAACTTTCGGACGGAAGGTCGGCTCAGTCTCTTCCTGGAAACCGTCCTAAATGCAAAAACCGCGCCCCAACGGGAACGCGGCTTTGCCAGATACGCATGGCGTTTCGCGACGAAGCACTTGCGAAACTTACGGGCTCCGGTACGCGAGACCTGATCCGGAGCGCCGGGCGGTTGCGATGTCCGCCTCGCAATCCGTTTTAAAGGCACATCGTTACCGGTGCGTTATCGAGACCTTAAGCAAATCTAAATTTGCCGGCTTCCAACCAAAAAAAACCACTAATAATCCTGTTTCGACAGACGCTTAGGTCTGATCTCCGCGCAGGAAATTAATAATGCCGGAAAAATCGACGCCGGCGTGGCCTTGCGCGTTGAACAGCGCGTAAAGCTGCGTTGCCTCGGCTCCCATTGGTGTCGCCGCACCGGTGCTTTGCGCGGCTTCCTGCGACAGCTTCAGGTCCTTCAACATCAGGGCAGCAGCAAAGCCCGGCTTGTAGTCGCGGTTGGCGGGCGATGCCGGCACCGGGCCGGGAACCGGGCAATAGCTGGTCAGCGACCAGCATTGGCCGGAGGAAGTGGAGGCGACGTCGAACAACGCCTGGTGCGACAGGCCGAGCTTCTCCGCAAGCACGAAGGCCTCGGCGACGCCGATCATCGAAATGCCGAGGATCATGTTATTGCAGATTTTTGCCGCCTGGCCGGCGCCGTCGCCGCCACAATGGACGACACGGCCCGCCATCGGCTTCAGGATCGGCTCGGCGGCAGCGAAAGCCTCATCCGAGCCGCCGGCCATGAAGGTGAGCGTGCCGGCGGTGGCTCCGCCGGTGCCGCCGGAGACCGGCGCGTCGATCGACGGCAGACCGTGCTTTGCCGCGATGGCATGCGCCTTGCGCGCCGAATCGACATCGATGGTTGAGGAATCGATGAACAGCGCGCCCTTCTTCGCTTTCGGCGCAATGTCCTCATAGACCGACAGCACATGCTTGCCAGCAGGCAGCATGGTGATGACGACATCGGCGTCCTTCACGGCGGCCGTCGCATTCGCCATCACGGTCACACCGTGTTCCCTGGCGGTCGTGAGGTTCTCCGGAACAAGATCGAAGCCGTTCACCACATGCCCCGCCTTTACGAGGTTGGCGGCCATCGGATTGCCCATATTGCCTAGCCCGATGAAGGCGATCGTTGCCATCTTCTTCTCCCGCATTGTTGCCGTCAGCGCCCGATCAATGCCCGCGCGATGATGACGCGCATGATCTCGTTGGTGCCTTCGAGGATCTGGTGGACACGCAGGTCACGCACCAGCTTCTCGATGCCGTAGTCGTGCAGGTAGCCGTAGCCGCCGTGCAGCTGGAGCGCTTCGTTGGCGATGTTGAAGCCGGTATCGGTGACGAATCGCTTGGCCATTGCCGACCATTTGCCGGCGTCCGGCGCCTTGCGGTCGAGCTTCGAGGCGGCGGCGTAGAGGAAGATACGGGCGGCCTGCAGCTCCGTCTCCATGTCAGCCAGCCGGAACTGCAGCGCCTGGAACTGATTGATCTTCGACCCGAAGGCCTTGCGTTCGGCCGTGTAGGCCAGCGCCTTGTCTAGCGCCGACTGCGCCCCGCCCAGCGAACAGGCGGCAATGTTGAGCCGCCCACCGTCGAGCCCGGCCATGGCGATACCGAAGCCGGCGCCTTCGGTGGCGAGCAGATTTGCGGCCGGCACCTTGCAGTCTTCGAAGATGACCTGACGGGTCGACTGCATGTGCCAGCCCATCTTGGTCTCATTGGCGCCGAAGGAAAGGCCTGGCGCGTCCTTGGGCACCACGAAGGTCGAAATGCCCTTCGGACCGTCGCCACCGGTGCGCGCCATGACGACGTAGAGGTCGCTGTCGCCGGCGCCGGAGATGAACTGCTTGGCGCCGTTCAGCACGTAATCGTCGCCGTTTTTCACCGCGCGGGTCTTGAGGGCCGCCGCGTCCGAGCCGGAACCGGGCTCGGTCAGGCAATAGCTAGCCAGCCATTCCATAGAGGTCAGTTTCGGCAGGAAGCGCTGGCGCTGCTCGTCGCCGCCGAAGCGGTCGATCATCGAGGCCGCCATGTTGTGGATGGAGATGAAGGAAGAGAAGGCAGGATCGGCATGCGCCAGCGCCTCGAAGATCAACACCGCGTCCAGCCGGCCGAGCGCCGAGCCGCCGACGTCGTCGCGAACATAGATGCCGCCGAGGCCGAGTGGCCCGGTCTCCCGGATTACGTCGGCCGGGAAGTGCTTTGCCTTGTCCCAGTCGAGCGCGTTCGGCGCGACCCGGTCGGCGGCGAAAGCCTGAGCCATCTCCTGGATAGCGCGTTGATCCTCGGTAAGTTCGAATTGGCCAGTGCCCGCATCGACTGCCGCGTCCATGGCGTGCTCCCTGTCGCTTTATCGTTTTTGGCTTTGCGCGGCGTTTAATCTAGACCAATGATGCCGCCGTGCAACCCGGCCGCTTGCGAACCGGATGTGCATGGAATGACCAACGGAGTTCTTGCGTGCCGACAATTTTCGATGAGTTGCTGGACCGGTTCCACGGCTATCTCGGCAGCGTTGACAGCAAGTTGGTCAGCGATGCCGTGGCTCGCGTCGATTGGGATATGCACGCTCGCGCGCTCGAACCGCGCTTGCTCGGCTGCCTTCGCCATCTTGATCGTATAGCGGAGGCGGCGCCCCCTGAGATCAAACCGCTGGTAGGGTTCGTGGCGGAACATCGCAACGATCTGCATTGGGGACAGACCTACACCGCCGCCGATTTCGGCCAGGCCTTCATCGACAATTACGGCTGGCTGGAGGTGTTCGGCACCCGCGGGCATTTCGTCAATGGCGAGGTCGCGGCCGGCCTGCTGATCCTGGGTCCTGATATCGTCTATCCCGACCATCATCACATCGCGGAGGAAATCTACATTCCGCTGACAGGCGGCACGGAATGGCGCATGGGCGAGGGCGGCTTTCACGTCCGCGAGGCCGGCAAGGTCATCCACCATGCGTCCAACGTCAACCATGCCATGCGCACCGGCAATGAGCCGTTGATGGCGCTCTATATCTGGCGCGGCGGTCCATTGGCGCAGAAGTCGACCATCGCGAAGGACAGCGCCTGATGGCCAAGGCGATCATGCTTCAGGGCACCGGCTCGGATGTCGGCAAGACGGTGCTGGTCGCGGGCTTATGCCGAGCCGCAAAGAAACGCGGGCTGAAGGTCCGGCCGTTCAAGCCGCAGAACATGTCGAACAATGCCGCCGTCGCCGATATTCCGGGCGACAACGAGTCAGGGGGCGGCGAGATCGGCCGTGGGCAATGGCTGCAGGCGCTGGCCTGTGGGGTGACGCCGACCGTGCATATGAACCCGGTGCTGCTCAAGCCGCAGAGCGACATCGGCTCGCAGGTCGTGGTGCAGGGCAAGGTGTTCGGCGAGGCGCGGGCGCGCGACTATCAGGCGATGAAAGCCGGGCTGATGGATGCGGTGCTCGATTCCTGGGTGAAGGTCGGCGAAGATGCTGATCTCGTCATCGTCGAAGGCGCCGGCTCCCCGGCCGAGATCAATCTGCGCAGTCGCGACATCGCCAATATGGGCTTTGCGACTCGCGCCAATGTGCCGGTGATCCTCGTTGGTGACATCGACCGAGGCGGCGTCATCGCCTCTGTCGCCGGCACGCATTTGATCCTGCCGGACGAAGACCGGCGCATGGTCGCCGGCTACATCATCAACAAGTTCCGCGGCGATCCCTCGCTGTTCGACGATGGCATCAAAGCGATCCATGAGTTCACAGGCTGGCGCTGCTTTGGCGTCGTGCCCTGGTTGAAGGCTGCGGCGCGGCTGCCTTCTGAGGATTCGGTCGTGCTCGAGCGCCTGGCGTCGGGCGAAAGGCGCGCCTTGAAAGTGGCGGTGCCGATGCTGGCGCGCATCGCCAATTTCGACGATCTGGACCCGCTCAAGGCGGAGCCGCAGGTCGAGGTGGTGTTCGTGCCGCCCGGCAAACCCTTGCCTGAAGATGCGGGGCTGGTCGTCATCCCCGGCTCGAAGTCGACCATCGGCGACCTCTTGAAATTCCGCGAGAATGGTTGGGATCGCGACCTTCTTGCTCACCGCAAACGTGGCGGCCATGTCGTCGGCATCTGTGGCGGCTATCAGATGCTCGGCCGAATTGTGCGCGACCCCGACGGCATCGAAGGCAGCGTCACCGAGGCGGAGGGCCTTGGCCTGCTCGACATCGAAACGGTGATGGAACCGGAAAAGACGGTGCGCAATTCGAGCGCCCGTTCGGTGCAGTTCAGCCTGCCGCTCGAAGGCTACGAGATCCACTTGGGCCGCACCACCGGCCCGGATACGGCGCGGCCGTCCGCGATCATCAACGGCATCGAGGACGGCGCGGTGTCGGGCGACGGGAAGGTCGTCGGCACCTACCTGCACGGGTTGTTTTCGGCCGACGCGTTTCGCGCCGCGTATGTGGAAAGCCTGGGCGTGAAGGGCGGCGGCGTCGACTATCGCGCCGAGGTCGAGAACGCACTGGACGACATCGCGGCCGAGCTGGAAGCCCACCTCGACTGCGACGCAATTTTCGGGCTGGCCCGCTGAAGCAGGCGCTTACGCCTTCTGGCCAGCCTTCGGCCAGTACGTGCCGAAGGACCAGACATTGCCTTCCGGATCGAGGCAGATGAACTCGCGGCTGCCATAGCCGCGGTCGACCAATTCCTGGACAATCCGGGCGCCAGCCGTCTTGGCCTTGGCGTAGGCGGCATCGGCATCGTCGACGGCGATGTAGATCGACTTGCCTCCACCGCCGCCCGGCTCGCCGACCATCTTGCCGTAATCGTCGTCGCGCGCGGTGCCGAGCATGATCATCGATGAGCCGAAGGTGAGCTCAGCGTGATGGATGACGTCGCCTTCGCCATAACGTGCGCGGACCTCGAAGCCGAAGGCTTGGCAGAGCCAGTCGATCATCGTGCCAGCGTTCCTGTAGCGAAGAGCGGGGTAGATGCGAGGTGCTTCCGTTGCCGTGGGCATGACTTTCTCCTGTGTAAGTCGATGAACCAACTGTCCGCGAAAGCCGTTCCTGCGTCTTGAAGAAATGTTACCTCGCCCCGAGCGCAGGTCTATGCCAGCGCGGCGAGAGCCGTCGGCGTCTCACCGGCGAGTTGGCGGAACTCGCGCACCAGATGGGCCTGGTCGGCATAGCCGCAATCGGCGGCGATGCCGGCCCAATCATCGTCTTGCTGTTTCGACAGGGAAAGCGCGCGGTTGAAACGCACGATGCGCGACAGCGTCTTCGGCCCGATGCCGATCGCGTCGGTGAATTTCGCCGCCAGATGCTTGCGGCTCCAGCCGAGTTCTTCGGCGAGGGCCGAGATGCGGGTGCGGCCGCCGGAGGCGATGACCATTCGGCAAGCCCAACGGACCTCCGGTGCGAGTTCTTTCGCCTCCGCCAGCCGGCCGGAGACGAAGTCCTCGGCAATCGCAAACCGGCTACTCCAATCGGGCGCCTCGCCAAGGCGCTCACGCAGCGCGATGCCGTCAAAGCCGAGCGCGTCGTCCAGGCCGACCATGCGATCCCGCAACTCGCTCATCGGCAAGCCAAAGAATCGCCTGGCGCCGAGCGGGGTGAAATTGACCTGGACGCAGCAGGAACCGCCGAAGGATTCGATCATCACCGGGCCGGCATAGAGGCCGGCGGCAAAGCTGGCGTAGCGATCATTGTCGCCTGGGTCGCGGCCAAGCCCTATGGCGAAGGCCTCGGCGAAGCTGATCACCAGCGGCACGGTGAGCGAGGCATATTCGACGATGCGGAAATGCCCGGACCTTGTTTCGCGGTAGCCGCAGATATCGGTGACGATGCCGGAGAGCGAGGGAGCAGGGGCGCGCCGCGCCATCTCGAAATGGAGGGCGGGCGAGCGGTTGTCCTGCCGATGGCGCTCTGTCTCGACCGACATGGCAAAACTCTAGCAGACCGCCCCTCGAATCCAAACCGTCTGACGTGGCAGGGGCAGTGTGGCCTTACACGCCCAGCATCTGACGCAGCGGATTGGCCGGGTCGGCGAGCAGCTTCACGGCCAGCGCCAGGCAGACGACGACCAGCAGCGGCTTGATCAGTTTCGCGCCGATGCGAATGGCTAGACCGGCGCCGAGACGGGCGCCGAGGAACTGCGCTACACCCATCATCAAACCGATTTTCCAGTCGATGACCCCGACGGCGGCGAAGACGACGAAGCCGCCGATGTTGGAGGCGAAGTTCAGCAGCTTGGTGTGTGCGGTCGCCTTGAGCACGCCGTAGCCGGCGAGAGTGACAAAGGCGAGCATGTAAAAGGATCCGGCGCCGGGGCCAAACAGACCGTCATAGAAACCGATCAGCGGTGGGATGACGAGGCCGAACAGGAACGGCGACAGCCGCTCGGCACGATCGACGTCGTCCATGTTGGGCTTGAAGGCGAAATAGAGCGCAATTGCGATGAGAAGCAGTGGCAGGAGCGCGCGCAGAAAGTTGCCGGGCACGACGGTCGCCAGCAGCGCGCCCACGGCGCCGCCGACAAGTGCGAGGACCGCGGACGGCAACTGGCGGCGCAGATCGACATGGCCCTTCGCGGCATAATGGATCGTCGCCGAGCCGGAGCCGAACATACCTTGCAGCTTGTTGGTGCCCAGCGCCGCGACCGGCGAGAAACCCGCCAGCAACAGTGCCGGGATGGTGATCAGCCCGCCGCCGCCGGCGATCGAGTCGACAAAACCCGCCGCGAACGCGGCGCCTGCAAGCATCAAGACGGTTTGGAAAGTCAGGTCGATCATTGGGTTGCCAATCGCGGCGAGGGAAACGCAGCTTGCAACATGCCCACCCCGTTTGCGCAAGACCGATTCCACGCTAACAATTCTGCAGGAATCGCGAAGGGGAGGCTGATAGCGATGGCGCTGCTTGATCAGATACGTTCGATCTTTGACGGCGATCCGGGCGTACGCAAGGTGGCGGACGATCCGGTGCTGTCTGCTGAGCTGCTGATGCTGTTCCGGATGATCCTGGCCGACGGCTCGGTCTCCGAGAGCGAGATGGCTGCCTTCCGACGTATCTGCAAGGAGGCGTTCGGCATCCCCGAAAGCAGCATCGATAATGTCATCGAATATCTCAACGACTACGGCTACGAGACCAACGGTTCGCAGGCGATTGCGCTGTTTCGAGACCTCGATATCGAGCGGCGCAAGCTGCTTGCGCAGCATATGGCGGAAATCGCCAAGGCCGACTCAAAGCTTGCCGAGAGCGAGGTGAAGCTTCTTCGCCGCACGCTCGACCTGCTTGGCATCAGCCCGGTCGATCTGGTGAAGCCAGGCGGCTGAAAACCGCCAGTTCGTTCAGCCCTGTTCCTGCATGCGCCGCGCGATTGCGCGATGGAGATCGGGCGCCGCGACGACCAGCTCTCGAGCCGCTTCCGAGCGCGGATTATCGAGCACATCGCCCGTCCTGCCGCGCTCGACGATCTTGCCGTCGTGCATCACCAGGACCTCATCGGTGATTGCGCGGGCGACCGTCAGGTCGTGCGTGATGAAGAGATAGGCGATGCCGAGCTTCTGGTTGAGTCCGGCGAAGAGGTCGAGGATCTGCGCGCGGATCGAAACATCCAGCGCCGAGACGGGCTCGTCAGCGACGACCAGTTTGGGCCGGGTGATGATGGCGCGCGCGATCGACAGCCGCTGGCGCTGGCCGCCCGAGAATTCATGCGGATATTTGTCCATGTCGCGGGGACCGAGCCCGACTTCGTGCAGCGCGTGCGCGACCATCTCGCGGCGCTCGGCCTTGGCCGGCTGTTTCTCGAGCAGATGCAGCGGTTCGGCCACCAGCTTCTCGACCTTCTGGCGCGGATCGAAGGAACCATAGGGATCCTGAAACACCACCTGCATGTCGCGCCGTGCGGGCTTCAGCGTGGCTTCGCTTTTGCCGGTAATGGTCTCACCGCGAAAACGGATAGCTCCGGCCGTCGGCTTGTCGAGTGCCAAGATCATGCGGGCGAGGGTGGATTTGCCACAGCCTGAACGCCCGACCAGCGCCACCGATTGCGCAGGCTCGATCGTCAACGAGACATTGTCGACGGCGCGGACCGGCTCGGCGGGGCGGAACAAGGACACGCGCCGTCCCGGATAATCCCGGCTGACGCCGTCGACTTCGAGCAGCGGTCTGGCGGAACCGGTGGGGTGTGTCTTCGGACGCGCCGGCACATGCATCGAAGCCAGCGCCAGTTCGCGCGTGTAGGGGTGGGACTGCTCCGACAGCGTGCGGGCCGTGTCGCCCGCTTCCGTCACTTCGCCGCGGCGCAGGATGGTCAGACGGTCGGCCATTTCAGTCACCACAGCGAGGTCGTGCGAGATGAGCAGAAGGCCCATGCGGTTCTCGGTCACCAGGTCGCGCAACAGGTCGAGGATCTGCGCCTGCAGCACCACGTCCAGGGCCGTTGTCGGCTCGTCGGCGATCAAGAGCTTCGGTTTCAACGCGCAGGCAATGGCGATGACGACGCGCTGGCGCTGGCCGCCGGACAATTGGTGCGGGTAGCGAGACAGCGGGAATTTCGCTTCCGGCAGGCCGACGCGGTCGAGGATTTCTCGCGCGCGCGCCTCGGCTTCAGCGCGGCTTGCCCCGGTGTGCCAGCGAATGCCCTCGGCCACCTGCTCGCCGATCGTCTTCACCGGATTGAGCGCCGTCATAGGCTCCTGGAACACCATGCCGATGTCGTCGCCGCGTAGCGCGCACATCTGGTCCTCGGTCGCACCAAGGATATCGATGCCGGCAAAAGTGACGCGCCCGCTGGTGCGCGCCAGATGCGGCAGAAGGCGCATGACGGTCAGCGCCGTCATCGACTTGCCGGAGCCGGATTCCCCGACAAGACCAACCACCTCGCCGGGTGCGATGGCGAGCTCGATATCTTTCAGGATCGGCGTCTCGCCGATCGTCAGCGACAGGTTTTCGATCTCGAGCAGGCTCATCGCTGCCGCCGCGATTTCGGATCGAGGATGTCGGCGATACCATCGCCGAGCAGGTTTAGCCCGAGCACGGTGATGACGATGGCCATGCCTGGAAAGATCGCCATCCAGGGCGCGGTGACCATGCGCGTCTGCGCGTCGAACAGCATGCGGCCCCAACTCGGCATTGGCGGCTGCGCGCCGAGGCCGACATAGGAAAGGCCGGCCTCGGCCAGGATACCGAGCGCGAACTGGATGGTGCCCTGGACAAGCAGCAGCGTGGCGATGTTGGGCAGAATGTGCTCGACCGTGATCTGCGTCATGCCCTTGCCGGCGGCGCGCGCGGCGAGGATGAATTCGCGCGGCCAGATCGCCAGCGCGCCTGCGCGGGCTACCCGCGCAAACACCGGTATGTTGAAGATGCCGATGGCAATGATGGCATTGACAGCGCCCGGGCCGAAGATCGCGGTGATCATGATTGCCGAAAGCAGGGCCGGGAAGGCGAAGACGAGGTCGTTGACGCGCATCAACGCTTCGTCGGCAATGCCGCCGCGCGCTGCCGCGAAGGCACCGAGCGGCACGCCGACGCCCATGCCGATGCCGACCGCCACCAGCGCGACCGCGATGGAGTTGCGGGCGCCGACCATGATCATCGACAGGATGTCGCGGCCGAAATGGTCGGTGCCGAACCAGTGCGCC
>NZ_JANINM010000214.1 GCF_024509055.1 Mesorhizobium sp.
GTCACGCTGCAATGGTACGAGGACCTGCCGCGCACGCCGGCGCTGATCGACGCCACCTGGAACAGCCTGATGGTTGGCGTCTCGGCCGCGATCCTGTCGACTGTGCTCGGTATCCTCGCCGCCCGCTCGATCACCCGCTACCGCTATCCCGGCCGACGCGCCATCAACGGGCTGATCATGGCGCCGCTGGTGCTGCCGGAAGTGATCGTCGCCATCTCGATGCTGCTGGTGATGCTGCAGCTCGGCCTCAGCCTGTCGCTGTTCACCGTCGTGCTCGGCCATGTGCTGGTCTGCATTCCCTATTCGATGACGGTGCTGACCTCCGGCTTCGAGGGCTTCGACCGCAGCCTTGAGGAAGCCTCCGCCGATCTCGGCGAAAGCGCCTTCGGCACCTTCCGACGCGTGACCTTGCCGATGGTCGCGCCAGCCATCATCTCCAGCCTGCTCGTCTGTTTCACCATCTCGCTCGACGAGTTCATCATCGCCTTCTTCCTGACCGGCACCGAGGCGACGTTGCCGATCTACATCTGGGGCCAGCTGCGTTTCGCGGCGAAACTGCCTGGCGTGCTGGCGCTCGGCACCTTGCTGCTCATAGCCTCCTTCGTGCTGATGACCATTGCCGAAATCCTGCGTCGCCGCGCGGCCAGACGCACCCAGACCGAGGGAGGCCTCCATGCTTGAGCGGGTCCAGTCCGAGCGCATCCAATCGGAGCGCACCATGATCGAGATCCGCGACGTCACCCGCAGCTATGGCGCCTTCAAGGCGCTGGACGATGCCTCGCTCAGCATCCGCGAGGGGGAATTCTTCTCGCTGCTTGGCCCCTCTGGCTGCGGCAAGACCACGCTTTTGCGCATGATCGCCGGCTTCGACAATCCGACCAGCGGCTCGATCGCCGTCGACGGCCAGCCGATGGAAGGCATTCCCGCCAATCGCCGGCCGACCAACATGGTGTTCCAGAGCTATGCGATCTTTCCCCATCTCAATGTCGAGCAGAATGTCGCCTACGGATTGAAGCGTCTGAAGCTGCAGGCCGGCGAAGAAAAGCGTCGCGTCGAGGAAGCGCTCGCCCAGGTATCGCTGACAGGTCTTGGCAAGCGGCGCGCCACCGAGCTTTCCGGCGGCCAGCGCCAGCGCGTGGCGCTCGCCCGCGCGCTGGTCATGCGCCCCAAGGTGCTGCTGCTGGACGAACCGCTCTCGGCGCTGGACAAGAAGCTGCGCGAGCAGATGCAGGTGGAATTGCGCCGCCTGCAGCAGGCGGTCGGCATCACCTTCGTACTGGTCACCCACGACCAGTACGAGGCTTTGGCCATGTCCGACCGCATCGCGGTGATGTTCGGCGGCAAGATCGCACAGGTCGCTTCACCAAAGGAAATCTATCAGCGCCCGGTCAACCGACAGGTCGCCGACTTCCTCGGCGGCATGAATTTCGTGAAAGCTCAAATCGTCGAGGAGAACGGCGCTTCGCTGGTGCTCGACACGCTGGGCTTCGGCCGCGTCAGGACCGACAAGCCGCAGGCCTATGTGCGCAACGGCGGCGCTGCCACGCTCGGCATCCGGCCCGAACGGCTGCGTGTTCTATGGGACAATGCGACGGCGAAGTTCGAGGTCGCCGGCAAAGTCGTCGAGCGCCACTATTTCGGCGAGATCACCCATCTGATCGTCGAGATACCCGGGCTGGAAAAACCGCTCTCGGTGACCGAGACCAACGATTTCGGCGCCGACGACATACCTGTCGGCACGTCGATCCGCCTCGCCTATGACCCCGAGGCCCTGGTGGCGATGGCCGACTGAAGCGCGGCCTGGACCTTTCCGGCGGCGAGCCTTCCCGCCACGATCGCGCCTTCGACATAGCCCGGGAACGACGGCGAGACTTCCGAAGCCGCGAAATGGATTGGCGGCGCGCCGGCGAGGATGATGCGTTCGGCGTCCCTTGCCGTCAGATCGACGATAAGATCGCTGTAGGCGCCGCCGCTCCACCGGTCGTTCGTCCAGTCGCGCTGGCTGAAGTCGAGCATGTCGGCCGCATCGGGACCCAGCGCACTCACAAGCCTTGCTGTCACCTCCGCGCGCAACGCCGCCTCGCCGAGCAAATGCCAGCGCAACGCCAGCGGCCCGCCGACGAAAACGATGAGCGCTGCATGGTCCGCGTCCTTGCTGCCGTCACAGGCGAACAGCCCCGGCAGGTCGCGCCACATCACCATGCCGCTCAGCTCGCGCTCGCGCCAGAACGGCCGGGCGTAGCGCACCAGGATCTTGATCACCGCGCCGCTTTCCCAGACGCTCAGCTCCCTTGCCAAAGCCGCCGGTAGCGCAGGCGCGAAATCGAGCTTCGCGGCCGTTGCCGGCGGCAGCGCGACCAGAACCTCGCTCGCTTTGACGATGATGCCGCTGGCCGTCGTTACCTGAACGCCTTCGGGCCCGCGCTCGATGCGCGTCGCGGCCTCGTTCAGCCTGAGTCGACCGTCGAGATCGGCGGCCAGGTCGTCGGCCAGCGACTGCATGGTGTCGCGCAAGAAATACTGCAGCTCGAACACTTCGTTGGTGATCCGGCGGTCGTTGTCGATCAGGTACCAGAGCGGCACCTTGTCCGCCGCGAGGCACCACAGGCCTTCGACGAGCGATCGGAAGGCCGCCTTGGAATCGGCGTCGTCATGCTGGCCATCGAGCCAGGCCGCGACGCTCAGCCCGGCAATCGACGGGTCGTCTGGTTCGATCCGGTTCATGCGTTCGCGGATCGCCACCGATGCCTGATAGGTCCGCTCGGCTCTTGCTGGCGACATCCCAGGATGGGTGATGAATTCACCCTCGACATAGGTTTCGACGAACGTCTTGCCACGAGTTTTGGCGAGCGCCATCAGTTGCGGCATGTCCTGGCACAGGAACTGGCCGCCGCTGTCGATCAACTCGCCCAGCCCGTTTCGCATCGCTTCGACGCGCCCGCCGACGCGATCTCGCGCTTCGAGCACAAGGAAATCGAGCCCGGCGCGCTGCAACTCGAGCGCGGCGGACAAGCCGGTGAAGCCGGCACCGACGATGACAACGTCGGTCTTCTGCGCTGTTCCGCTCAATAGCCGGCCTTGATCTTCTCGAATTCGGCGACCATGCGCCGCTTGAGGCCCGGTGGGACGGGCTGTTGGAACAGCGTCTTGTCGAGGAACTTGTCGAGATTGTCGAAACCGCGGTCGGTGAGCAGCTTCTGATCCATCGCCGCCATGCCGGCGCTGTTGCCGTGACCGTAGCCGAAGGTTTTCACCATATACTCAGAAACGCCCGGAGCGTTGACCGCGCTCAGGAAATCATAGGCCTGATCCAGCTTGCCGGGCGCGTCTTTCATCAGCACGTAACCGCAGACCCAGGTCGAGATGCCTTCCCTGGTGTCGCGGTTCATCGCGATCGGCATGCCTTGGCCCTTCAGCGTCACATAGGTCTCGTTCCAGCCCCAGACCAGGTCGACCTCATTGCCCGAGAACGCCTGGTTGAGGTCGGTGTCATCGGTCCAGTAGAAACGGACATTCTTGTGCACGTCGCGCAGGAAGGCCGAAGCCTGGCTGAACTGCTCGTCGGTCATCCTGGTCCAGTCCTTGAGCCCGATGACCAGGCTCGCCAGCGCATAGGCGTCGTCGACATTGTCGCCGATGGTGACGCGACCCTTGAACTTCGGATCGGCAAAGATCTTCAGCGACTTGGCCTCCTCGGCCGTCACCTTGTCGGTACGGTAGAGCAGCGAGGTGTTGCCCCAGTCGAAGGGCATGAACCAGGCCTTGCCATCGGCGGTGGTCGCCAGATCCCTCATTGCCATGATGCCGGGATTGAGGTCCTTCCAGCCGGCGATCCTCGAAGTGTCGAGCGGCTGCAGCAGGCCAGCGTCGCGCCATTTCACCACGCTTTGCGAGCAGGGATGCGCGATGTCGGCCTTGAAGCCGGCGCGCATCTTCTCGAAGGCTTCATCCTCATCGCCGAAGAAGGAGAAAGTTGGCTCAGCGCCATATTTGCCGGTGTAGCCCTGGTGCAGCAACGGGTCCTCGTAGCCCGACCAGTCGAAGACGACGAGATCGCCGCCAGCCTCGGCAAACGCATGGGCGCCGCCCGCGCCGACGGTGATGACGGCGGCCACGGCAAGGCGGCGAAGCGTGGATTTCATGGCGCGAGAAACTCCCCCATCGCGGATATATTCCAGGAGGTTAGGAGAATTCCCGGGCTTTGGCGAGCCCGCCCGCTTCGGCCCCACACCGGAGCAGGCGGGACGCGGAGGCTGGGTTCAATAGCCGGCTTTGATCTTCTCGAATTCGGCGATCATCTTGAGCTTGAGCTCGGAAGGCAGCGGCGACTGGAACAGCGTCTTGTCGACGAACTTCTCGACGTTGTCGTAGCCCTTTTCCTTCAGCACGGCCGGGTCGACGCCCGCCATGCCCTTGGCGTTGGCCTGGCCGTAGCCCCAGTCCTTGACCAGCACCTTGGCGATCTCCGGATCGTTCACGGCATTGAGGAAGTCGTAGGCCTTGTCGGCATTGCCGGGCGCATTCTTGAACAGCACGTAACCGCAAACCCAGGTCGAGATGCCTTCCTGCGTGTCCTTCTTGGACTTGATCGGCACGCCGGCCTTGACCGACTGCACCGCAGCGTCGTTCCAGGCCCAGGCGAGGTCGACCTCGCCGCCGGAGAGCAGCTGCACGATGTCGGTTGTGTCGGTCCAGTAGGAGCGCACGTTCTTGTGGACCTGGCGCAGGAAGTCGGACGCCTGCTTGAACTGGTCGTCCGTCATCTTGGTCCAGTCCTTGAGTCCGATGGCGAGGCTGGCCAGCGCATAGGCATCGTCGACATTGTCGCCGATCGAGACGCGTCCCTTGTACTTCGGGTCGGCGAAGGCCTTCAGCGACTGCACGTCCTTCTCGTCGATCTTCGAGGAGTTGTAGGTGAGCTGCGTGTCGCCCCAGTCCCACGGCATGAACCAGGCCTTGCCGTCGGCGGTGGTGGCGAGATCCTTCATCGCCATGATGCCCGGGTTTAGATCCTTCCAGCCGGCGATCTTCGAAGTGTCGAGCGCCTGCAACAGCCCGGCTTCACGCCACTTCACCACGCTTTGCGAGCAGGGATGGCCGATATCGGACTTGAAGCCGGAACGGATCTTTTCGAACGCCTCGTCCTCGTCGCCGAAGAAGGCGAAGGTCGGCGAGTCGCCGTTCTTCTCGACATATTTCGGATGGAAGCCCGGATCCTCATAGCCGGACCAGTCGAACACGATCAGATCCTTGTCGGCGGCCACGGCGATCGCCGCCGCCGAGGCCGCCAGCGTGCCGGCGAGCGCCAATGTCAGTGTCAGGCGTCGGCTGAGTTTCTTCATGCTGTTCCATCCTCTTTTGCCGGTCTTGGCGGCCGGCTGTTGCTATCGGTAATGCTCCGGGAAGGCGGCGACCAGAAACTCGTTCGCCGCCTGCAGCGCGGTCTCGCGCGTGGTGTCTTCGGTGCCCATCATCATCCGCAGCCAGAGACCTTCGAGCATGGCAGACAGCGCGAGCGCCATGACCTGCGGCTCATAGGCGTAGCCCCCGCTTTCCTTGAGGGTCGTGCAGAGATCGATGAATATCTGCTGGTAGTAGGCGTCGCGCGAGCTGCTCAGCGCCTGGTAGGTCGGCCGCGACTTGGCCTCACCCCAGAAGGCGCACCATGCGGCAAGCTTGCGCTTGTTGCAGATCGAGCGGTCGAAATCGGCCGCCACCAGGGCCTGCAGCTGCCGCGCTGGGTCGTCGCCGGCCTTCTGCAAGGCGTTGCGCCAATGCGCCGAATACTCGTCATACATATGCTGCAGCGTGGCGACGAGAAGCTTTTCCTTGCTCTCGAAATGGAAGTTGACGATGCCGCGCGACAGCCCGGCGCCGTCCGCGACATCCGCCATCGTCGTCTCGGCATAGCCTCGTTTCGCCAGCGAATCGATCGTCGCCTCGATCAGCTGGAGCTGCCTCACCTCTTTCGAGGCCTTGCGTCCGCGCTTCTCGCTGTCGTTCTTGCGTGCCGGTTCGGCGACAGCGTCCCTGTCTTCTATCGTCTTCATAGGCGTCACGGCCCCAAGCATTGCCGGCTACCCAACCGGCTTCCAACCGCGCAGATGAGTGGGGCGGTGCTCGCCACTGTCAAGCACCTTCTGCATCGCCTCCCAGGTCTGGATATTCTTGTCGACATAGGCCGAGCCGACCGCGACCGCGACCTGGCCATAGAACGGCCCCTTGAGCCGCGCGAGCTCCTCGCGAGCCACTTCGCGGTACCATGGATTGCGATCCCGGACGGTGATGTCGCGGAAGCCGGCGCGCCGCATCGCCTCGGCATAGCGCGCCGGCGAAGCCATGGCGAAGGAAAGGCCCTCGGCCGCCACATAGGCTTTCATGTCCGGCGACGGTTCGTCGTCATGCGAGATCATCCAGTTCGACGCGGCGAACACGCCGCCAGGTTTCAACACACGGAAGATCTCGGTGAACAGCGCATCCTTGTCGGACACGTGCAGCAGCGCGTCCTTGGAGAAGACGACATCGAAGGACGCGCCGTCGAACGGCAGTGCGCCGGGCGCGGCCTGGACAAAGTTGACGCGGTCTTGAAGGCCTTGCCTGGCCGCCCCGCGCCTTGCCGTCCGGATCACCGGTTCTTCCACGTCGAAGCCGGTAGCCCGCGACGCGCCATGTCGCGCGACCAGATGCAAGGTGATGCCGCCAACGCCGCAGCCGATGTCCAGGATCGTCTTTCCCTTGAGCGACAGGCCTTCGACCACACGGTCGACTTCTTCCGGGCCGCCCGGCGAAAGGTACCCCTCACCCCAGAGCGCTTCGAGGAAGCGTATGGCGGTATCGTCATATTCCGGCTCGGCTTCCGCCGTTTCGATCATCGGATCTCAGTCCCAAATGCCGAAGTGGCCCGCTTGGTAATGCGGGATCCAGAATGCGTGCAAAGCCTAGCGCATCAACAGGAAAACGCAACACCATTTGTTGAACATTCATTCAATATAGCTGGACAAAAAACCGTGATCCATGCCAAATTCGGGCAATCGGGGAACAACGCCAGGCAAAAAAAGAGGCGACCGGATGGAGGTTAGGCGCGCATGAAGGCATGGGACGCGATCGTCATCGGCGGCGGCCATAACGGCCTGGTCAACGCCTGTTATCTGCAGCGTGCCGGCCTCGACGTGCTGGTGGTCGAGAAAAACGACTGGGTCGGCGGCGCAGCCACCAGCCGCGAGCTTACGCCGGGCTTTCTCTATTCCAACTGCTCCTATGTCTGCTCGCTGTTCCGGCCCGAGATCATGCGCGATCTGGAGCTACCGCGCTTCGGCCTGCAGGTGATCTCCTACGAGGGCGGCGCCGTGTTCACCCGTGACGGCGACTATCTCGCCAACTACCGCGACCATGATGCGCACCGCCGCGAGTTCGCCCGCTTTTCCAGTCGCGATGCCGAGGCCTATGACCGCTATTCGCGTGACGTCACCAGGCAGTGCCGCTTCATCCAGCCGCTTTTGATGCGCACCGCGCCCGACCCGGCCAGCTTCAAGCCGCGCGATCTCGGCGAGTTGCTCTATCTCGGCAAGAAGTTCGCCGGCCTCACCGCCGAGGAGATGGCGCTGACGTTGCGCTTCTGGACGATGTCTATTTCCGACTTCCTCGACGAGTATTTCGAGACAGACGTCATCAAGGCGAATTTCGCGCTCTCCGGCATCATCGGCACGGCGCTCGGACCGATGTCGCCCGGCACGGCCTACGTCCTGCTGCATCATTACATGGGCGAGGTCGACGGCTCGGTCGGCGCCTGGGGCTATGCGCGCGGCGGCATGGGCGCCGTCACCCGGGCGCTGGCCGCATCCTTCAAGGCCTCGGGCGGCACCATCCGCACCGGCGCCGAGGTCGACCATGTGCTGATCAGGAACGGCAAGGCTAGGGGCGTCGTGCTGGCCGGCGGCGAGGAAATCCACGGCAGGCTGGTCGTCTCCAACGCCGACGTCAAGCGCACCTTCCTGACGCTGGTCGAGGAGAAGGAACTGCCCGAAATCTTCCTGCGGCGGGTGCGGAACTTCAAGATCCGAGGCTCGTCCGGCAAGGTCAACATCGCGCTCGATTCCCTGCCGGAATTCCCGGCCCTGCCGAAGGACTCTCCCGTTTATCGCGGCGACATGCATTTCACCGATTCCATCGAGCGCATGGAGCGCGCCTATGACGACTGGAAGGCAGGGCGCTGGTCGTCCGATCCCTTTCTCGACATGGTGATCCCGACCACGCTCGACCCGACCATGACGCCGCCCGGCAAGCACTTCATGAGCTGCTTCGTGCAATATGCGCCACCCAAGGTGAACGGTCGCGACTGGACCAACGCCGACCGCGACGGTTTCGCCGAGAGTGTGATCTCCCAGATCGCCGAATACTCACCGGGTTTCGGTGA
The DNA here is from genome assembly GCF_024509055.1 of Mesorhizobium sp. Taxonomy (GTDB): domain Bacteria; phylum Pseudomonadota; class Alphaproteobacteria; order Rhizobiales; family Rhizobiaceae; genus Mesorhizobium. Next base: position 8,414 of record NZ_JANINM010000214.1, read on the forward strand.
CCGCATCGTCCACATGGAAGTGCGCACGCCGCGCGAGATCGAAGCCGAAGTCGGCCTCACCGAAGGCAACATCTTCCAGGGCGAGCTCACCTTCGACCAGTTGCTCTTCAACCGTCCCGTGCCGGGCTACGCGCAATACCGCTCGCCGGTCGGCGGGCTCTATATGTGCGGCTCCTCCACCCATCCAGGCGGCGGTGTCATGGGCGCGCCGGGACGCAACGCCGCCGCCGAGATCCTGCGCGACCTCGCCAGGCCAACCCAACATATGAGCCCGGCCCATGATGTCATCTGAAGCAAACTGGGATGTGATCGTCATCGGCGGCGGCCACAATGGCCTTGTCACCGCCGCCGCGCTGGCGAAGTCCGGCCGCAAGGTGCTGCTGCTCGAGGCTGGCGACGATGTCGGCGGCGCGGCGCGCACCGAGGAATTTGCGCCGGGCTTCCGTGTATCCGCGGTCGCCCATCTGCTCAACCGGCTGCATCCCGACGTCGTCAAGGCGCTGGAGCTTGAGCACTACGGGCTGAAGGTCGAGCGTAGCGATTTCGCGCCCTCGGTGGCGCTGTCGAAGGTCGGTCCGCTGGTGCTGCATGGCACCTATGGCGAGGTGCTGACCGGCGCCAGCCCTGCGGAGCAGTCCGCCTGGAAGGAATTGCGCGCGCAGCTGCTGCGCTATGCCGGCGTCCTGAAACCCTTCCTGTCGCGCCGGCCGCCGGACCTTGCCGGCATGTCGCTCGCTGAAATGACGGGGCTTGGCCAGACGGCGCTGGCGCTGAAGCGGCTCGGCAAGGAAGACATGCGCGACTTCCTGCGCGTGCTTCTGATGAACGTCTACGACCTGCTCGACGAGCAGCTTTCGGACGACCGGCTGAAGGGACTGCTTGCCTTTGACGCGACGCTCGGCTCCCATCTCGGTCCGCGCTCGCCGACCTCGCTGCTCGGCCTCTACTACCGGCTGGCGGGAGAGATCGGCGGCCTTGCCGGCGCTCAAATCCAGCCCAAGGGGGGCATGGGCTCAGTTGTCGCCGCCATTCAGGCCGCGGCCGAGAAGGCAGGCGTGACGATCCGCGCAGCCTCCCCGGTCGCCAAGGTCATCGTCGAGAAGGGCCGCGCCGTCGGGGTCGTCACGCAAGGTGGCGCGACGTTGCGCGCGAAGACCGTCGTTTCCGCGATCAATCCGGTGACCACAATCCTCGATCTCGTCGGGCCGCGCGAGGTCGACACCGGCTTCGTGCGCAAGGTGAAGAACATCCGTATGAAAGGCGATGCGGCCAAGCTCAATCTGGCGCTCGACCGGCCGCCGCAATTCACCGGAGTCGATGTCGCCGGTCACAAGGGCCGCCTCGTCATCGCCCCCTCGCCCGATCATGTCGAGCACGCCTTCAACCCGTCGAAATATGGTGAGTTCTCGCCCGAGCCGGTGATGGAGATCACACTTCCCAGCCTGGCCGACCCAGCGCTCGCGCCCTCAGGCGCCTGCGTGCTTTCAGCGGTGGTGCAATACGCGCCTTATGCGTTGAGAGACGGTTGGACCGCCGGCAAGCCGCTGTTCCTCAAGGCCATCATGGCGCAGCTTGAAACATATGCACCGGGCATTGGCGCGACGGTGCGTCATGCCGAGCTTTTGACGCCGGCCGACATCGAGACGCGCTACCGCATGCCCGGCGGCCACTGGCATCACGGCGAATTGCAAGCCGACCAGATGCTGATGTCGCGTCCCGTTTCCGGCTGGTCGGGCTACGACACGCCGCTGGAAGGGCTGTTCCTTGCCGGCGCCGGCTCGCATCCGGGCGGCGGCATCTCCGGCGCCCCCGGCCTCAACGCCGCGCGCCGCATCATCGCGATGAGGGCATAGGTATGTTTTTGCAAATCGCTGGCGCAGCGCTCTACGGCGAAGGAACGCCGTGATGAATCGTTATGTGAAAATCAACTCCGATCGCCTCGCGGCCCAATCCCATTTCCGCACGCTGCGGCTCGGCACGCCATTCCAGCCGCGCATCGACGCGCTGGGGCTGAAGCAGGACTGGTACAGTTGGGCCGGCTACCGCGCGCCGCATTCGCTGTGGGACGAGGAGCTCGAATATTTCGCCATACGCAGCCAGGCCGCGCTCTTCGACATATCGCCTATGACGAAATACCGGGTCGAGGGTCCGGACGCCGAAGCCTATCTCGATCGCGTCACGCTGCGCGACGTGACGAAGCTGAAGCCCGGCCGCGTCCACTACACCGCCTGGTGCGACGACGAAGGTTTCGTGCTCGACGACGGCACCCTGTTCCGGCTGTCGTCGACGCGCTTCCGGCTCTGCTCGCAGGAGCGGCATCTGCCCTGGCTGCTGGACAGCGCCATTGGATACGAGGTCAGCGTTTTGGAAGAGACCGAGGCCGTCGCCGGGCTGGCGCTGCAGGGCCCGACCTCCTTCGCTATCCTGCGCGATGCGGGCTTTGCCGGCGTCGCGCGGCTGAAGGTCTTCGACCTCGCCGAATTCGCGCATGACGGCGGGACCGTCACCATCTCGCGCACCGGCTTCACCGGCGATCTCGGCTACGAACTGTTCGTGCCGATCGACAAAGCGTTGAGCCTGTGGGACCGGCTGATGGCGGCGGGCGAGTTGCGCGGCATCCGCGCTATTGGCTACACGGCGCTGAACCGCGCCCGGCTGGAAGCTGGACTGATCGTCGCCAATGCCGACTTCACAGCTGCCGAGCATGCCATCCGCGCCGACCGCTTGCGCATGCCGGACGACATCGGCCTCGGCTTCATGATCGATCCGGACAAGGGCCACTTCAACGGCCGCCGCGCCATCCTCGAAGCGCGGGCCAAGAAGAAGCTGCGCCACGTGCTGGTCGGCCTGGAGATCGAGGGCAACATCCCGGCCGAACATGCAATTGTCTACCACAAGAAGAGCCAGGAGGTCGGCCTGGTCAGCGCCGCGATGTGGTCACCGATGGCCAAGCGTAACATCGCCATCGCCTCGCTGCGGCGGCCCTATGGCGACACGATCGTCGACGATCTGTGGGTCGAGATTTACGCCATGCGCGAGTTGCAGTACCAGAAGCTGATGAAGAAGGCGAAGGTGGTGCAGCGGCCCTTCATCAAGCTTGAACGCCGCACCGCCAGCCCGCCGGCGGATTTCTGACGATGGCAAGCGGAGCGGAAGACCTGGACGCCGCGGCGGAAGCCGCCGAGCAGTGGCAGTTGGTCAACACGCCGCTCGGCGAGATGTGGTCCGGCCGCACCCGTTACGCGGCGGCGATGTACTTCTTCAAGCGCGACGAGATGAACGCCGAGACGCTCGAGGTCTATCGCATCTGCGCCCGGCTCGACAGCGAAGATCCCTTGCCGATCATCCGCGACCGTGGCGTCGGCAAGGAATGGCTGAAGCGCATGGGCTTCGCGCTTTAGCCGCACCTATCCTATCGTGCGCTCCAGCACGTTGAGCCAATTCCGATAAGCGATCTTCTCGATCAGCGCGCGCCCGAAACCGCGCGCTGCAAGCGCGTCGATGAGCTTCGGCAGGCCGGCCACGTCGCCGATGACGGCCGGGATCATGGCGCCGTCGAAATCCGAGCCGAGACCGACGCCATCCTCGCCCAGCGCCTGCAATAGCGAATCGATATGGCGCACCATGATGTCGAGGCTGGTGTCGGCATTCATGCGACCATCCTCGCGCAGGAAGCCGGTGGCGAAGTTCAGCCCCACCATGCCGCCCGATTCGCGGATCGCGCCGAGCTGCCATTCGGTCAGGTTACGCGAATGGCCGCAAATTGCGTGCACATTGGAATGGGTGGCGACCAATGGCGCATCGCTGAGCGCCGCCACGTCGCGAAAGCCCTTCTCGTTGAGATGCGACAGGTCGATCATGATCCTGAGCTGGTTGCACGCCTTGACCAGCGCCTTGCCCGCGTCCGTCAAGCCCGGCCCGGTGTCGGGCGAGGACGGAAAGCGGAATGGCACGCCATTGCCGAACGCGTTCGGCCGGCTCCAGACGATGCCCAGCGAGCGCAGGCCGGCGGCGTGAAGCACGTCGAGCATGGCGAGCTCGGGATCGATCGCCTCGACGCCCTCGATGTGGAAGACCGCGGCGATCGAGCCCTTCGCCATCGCTTCGCGCACATCGCCGGCGCTGCGGCACACCGTCAGCGCGCCCGCGCGCTCCAGCCTGAACAGGATCGAAGCCATGCCGATGGTGGACTTGACCGCTTCGGCCTGCGGCAACTCGGGCGGCAAAGGCTCGTTGTCGCTCGGCGCCGGCGGCACGGCACTGCGTTTGCTCTTTTCGACCGGCGGCGGAAAGATCGCGAACATGCCGCCAGCAAAGCCACCCTTCCTGGCGCGCGGCAGGTCGATGTGACCGCCCGGCGTTCCCTCGATGAACAGCTTTTCGACGTCCGCTTCTTTCGACTGGTAGAGTCGCAGGAGCGTGTCGTTGTGTCCGTCGAAAACGGGGATCAGGTCGGTCTCGGTCATCAGGGAAGCCATTCAATTCGGTGACAGGCGGGACGAACATTTCCGTCCGAGCGAACCGTAAACTTAGGCAAGATGACCGAGCCGTGCAAATGCCAGACCGGCTCTTTTCCTTCTCCCCTTGTGGGAGAAGGTGGATCGGCGCGCAGCGCCGAGACGGATGAGGGGTGCTCCAGCGGAGTGAGACGCTGGCGTTCCCTGGAACACCCCTCATCCGGCCGCTTCGCGGCCACCTTCTCCCACAAGGGGAGAAGGCAAAGCGGTCAATGTTTCAGCACGTCCGACCAATCCGGATGGCGGCGGAACTGGGCGTTTGCAAAGGGGCAGAGCGGAATAATCTTCTTGCCGGCGGCCCGCGCGTCCTCGACCGCGCGGGTAACGAGCCGGAGCCCGGCACCCTGGCCGCGAAAGACGTCCGGCACCTCGGTGTGGTCGATGATGAGCTGATGCTCGCCGATCTTCGTGAAGGTCATCTCGGCCTCGGCGCCACCCGGACCGCGCAGCACGTAACGGCCCTTGGAGCCGTGGTCTTCGAGTTCGATCTCGGGCAATTGGTCAGCCATTTTTTCCTCCTGCTTCTGTCGGCGTGAGGGCAAACAGCCGCCGCGCCGCCTCGATTTCATTCGGCCGCACCTCGTGCCCGCCGTCGTGCCATTCGACTGTGACATCGGCTCCGTCGGCGCGCAAATACGCCTCCAGCCGCGAGGTCAGGTTCGGCGGGCAGATCGGGTCGCGCCTGCCGGCCGTGATCAGGACATGCCGACCGGCAAGACTCCCATCTACCTGGGGTTCGAACGGGATCAGCGGGTGCATGAGCGCCGTGGCATCGAACAGGCCTGGTTCGGCGAACATCACCGAAGCCAGGATGTTGGCGCCATTGGAGTAGCCGAGCCCGAACACCGCCGAGGGCTTTGCCGCCTCGACATGCGCCTTGACGAAACCAGCCATCCTGGTCGTCGCCCGTGCAAGATCGTCCATGTCGTAGACGCCCTCGCCGGTGCGGCGGAAGAAGCGCGCGGCGCCATGTTCCAAGACGTCGCCGCGCGGCGATACGATGGTCGCCGACGGCACGAGCTCACGGCCGAAAGAGAGAAGCTGGTTCTCGTCCGCCCCGGTGCCGTGGAAGACGAAGAGCAGCGGACTGCCCGGCGAACCGGGCAGCATCTTGTGGATGTAAGCGTCCTTGCTCATGGCTTAGTCTTCCAGCTTCTGCAGATGCTGTTCGAGATAGGGCCTCAGATGCTGATGCTGCGACGGCAGCTTCAACGCCTCGCCGAGATGAGCGGTATCCTCGTCACGGTCGAAGCCCGGCTCGTTGGTAGCGACCTCGAACAGCACGCCGCCCGGCGTGCGGAAGTAGATCGCCCAGAAGTAGTCGCGATCGATGACCGGCGTGACGCCATAGCCGGTGTCGACCAGCGCCTTGCGCACCTCCAGCTGCTTGGCGCGATCCTCCACCGCGAAAGCCACGTGGTGCACCGAGCCTGCGCCGAGATTGGCGAAGCCGGCGCCCGGCAGCGATTCGATGTCGACGACGTCGGCGCCATTGCCGTTCTTGATCGCCAATCGGCGAACGCTGCCGGACTTGTCGACTTCCTCATAGCCCATGAGCTTCAAAAGTTCCTCGGTGGCGCCGCCGTCCTTCAGCCTCAGCGAGACCGAGTGAAAGCCGCGGATCGCTTCGTCACCGGGGACCCCGCCTTTGACCCAGGGCGCTCTGCTGTCGGCCTTGTCCTCGACAAGAGCGAAACCGTCGCCGTCAGGGCCGGTGAAGGTAAGGCGCTTCTCGCCGAAGCTTTCAGTACGGGCAACATTGGCCACTCCTTCGTCGGCAAAGCGCTTTTCCCAATAGGCAAGCGTGCCATCGGGAACCGAAAACACCGTGGTGCCTACCTCGCCGACGCCATGCCGGCCCTTGCCGATGTCCGGGAACGGAAAATAGGTCATCACCGAACCCGGCGTGCCGAATTCATCCGCGTAGTAGAGGTGATAGACGTCGGGTGCGTCGAAGTTCACTGTCTTCTTGACCCGGCGCAGGCCGAGCTTCTTCGTGAAGAAGTCGTTGTTCTGGCGCGCATCGCTTGCCATCGAGGTGACGTGATGCAGCCCCTTGATCTGATTGAGCATGAACGTGCTCCTTTCCCATTTTTGGTGCGGCCCTCGCCGCTGTCGACGCCAATATGAGGATAGCCCCGCCGGCGGCAAAGCGGCCAAACACAGAATGGACTGTCTAGAATGAGTGAACGATATTGTTTTTACGTTCACCATTTTCAACAATCTGGGCAACTTGCAACACTCGGGAATTTCGGCTCCATGAGCGGCGCGCCTTGAAGGAAGAGAAGTTTGGACAACCAGGTCAGCCGCCCCAATGTTCTTCTGATCACCTGCGACCAATGGCGAGGCGACTGCCTGTCGGCGGTCGGCCATCCGGTGGTGAAAACGCCGAATGCCGACGCGCTTGCCGCCGAGGGCGTGCTGTTCCGCCGCCACTATGCCGGGGCCGCACCGTGCTCGCCCGCGCGCGCCTGCCTCTATACCGGCCTCTACCAGATGAACAACCGCGTCTGCCGCAACGGCACGCCGCTCGATGCCCGGCATGCCAACATCGCGCTCTCGGCGCGCGCCGCAGGCTACGACCCGACGCTGTTCGGCTACACCGACGTCTCGCTCGACCCGCGCGAACTTGCGGCCGGCGATCCGCGGCTGCAGAGCTATGAAGGCGTGCTGCCCGGCTTCACCGCGCGGCAACTGCTTCCGGAGCATCAGAAGCAATGGCTATCCTGGCTGCGGGCACAAGGCGTCGATACCGGCACCGGTTATCCGCAAATCCACCGCCCCGTAGGCCGGCAAGGCAAGGTCCATGGCGAAGTTACCAACGCGCCGCCTGTCTATTCGAGAGACCAGACGCCAACCGCCTTCCTGGCCGGCGAATTCATCCGCTGGCTCGGCGAGCAGGAGCAAGATGCACCGTGGTTTGCGCATATCTCCTTCATCAGCCCGCACCCGCCTTTCATCGTGCCGGAGCCCTACAACACCATGTACGACCCGGCCGACGGTCCTGCATTCCGGCGCGCGATGGACTGGCAGACCGAAGCCAGCAACCACCCTTATCTCGCCTACGACCTTGCAAGGCAGAAGCGGACGAAGTTCGTCCCCGGCGTGGAAGGCAAAGTGGCGGAATGGAGCGAGGAGAATTTCCGCCGCATCCGTGCGATCTACTACGGCATGATCTCAGAGGTCGACGCGCAACTCGGCCGCCTCTGGCGAGCGCTGAAAGCCGCCGGCGCCTGGGATGACACGGTGATCGTGCTGACTTCCGACCATGCCGAGATGATGGGCGACCATTTCATGCTTGGCAAAGGCGGCTTCTTCGATGCCAGCTATCACATCCCGCTGATCATCCGCGACCCAGGTAGGAGGAGAGCGGCGGGTTCATCCGTCGACCGTTTCACCGAGGCCGTCGATATTTTCCCCACATTGCTCGACCTGATCGGCGCCACGCCCAAGCCGCACCTCGATGGCAGATCGCTGGCGCCCTGGCTGAATGGCGACGTATCGACCGGCTGGCGCGACGCCGCTCACTGGGAGTTCGATTTCCGCACGATTGCCGGGGGCGAGGTGGAACGCCACTTCGGCATCGGCTCGCGCCAGTGCAACCTGGCTGTCATCCGCACCGAGGATTTCAAATATGTCCATTTCGGCGGTGGCTTGCCGCCTCTGCTGTTCGACCTGAAGAAAGATCCGGGAGAACTCGACAATCTTGCCGACGACCCGGCCTATCTACCGGTGCGGCTGGAATTCGCCGAAAAGATGCTCGCCTGGCGCGCCGGGCATCTCGACCAGTCGCTGGCTCTGGCGGAACTGACTGAAAATGGCGTGGTCGGCCACGTTGCTAGGACGGAAGGGCAGTAGGGCCTTGCTGCCCTACTGCCCTTGTTCCCTTACTTCAATATCAGCCGCTGCTTATCGCGTTGCTGGGCATACGTGCCCTTGTCGTAGGCGGCCTGCGCCTGCAGCTCATCCTTGGTGAAGTTGGTGTAGAGATACTTCTTCCCGTCCTTGTCGGTCATGAATTTGAGCTTGTCCATGCCGACCGCCACCTCCTTGGCGCCGATGCCGAGGAAACCGCCAACGTCGACGATCACCGCATCCGGCTTTTTGTCCGGCGTCAGGACGACGTCACCGATTTCGCCGATCTTGGCGTCGTTGGCGCCATAGACGGTCGCACCCTTGAGGTCATCGCCCCTGATATCGCCCATCGGCATTTCCTTCAGGGTCGACTTGTCGATCGAGGCCGTCGTCGTCTGGTCGGTGGCGGAAGCACCCGAGCCGGCAGGCTTGTTTTCCGCCGTGGACGTGGCAGCTGGCGTCGTGGCCTCAGCCGTCGTCTGCGCGGGCTGAGCCGGCTTGCCCGCCTTGTCGGCCGTCGTGTCGGATGAGGCTACTGCCGGCGTTGTCGTTGCAGGCGCATTGTTCGACGCCGCGTTGGTCGCTGCAGGGGCCGGATCGTAGGCCTTGCGGTTGAAATCCGGCTGTGCCTGCAGTTGTTCTTTGGTCGCCTCCGCAACCAGCCAGCGCTTGCCGTCCCTCTCGGCCCATTTCGCCTTGGCAAAATCGAAGGTGACGTTCTTCGTGCCCATGCCGAGGAAGCCGCCGACGCCAATGACGAGCGACTCCGCCTTGCCGTCCTTGGCCAGTACGATGTCCTTCACGTCGCCGATCTTCTGCGCGTCGTCGGCCGTGCCGTTATAGACCGAGCCACCCATGATGTTGCTGGCAAGGTTGCCGTCGGCCTTCTTCACCGGCTCGGCCGGTTTTACGTCGGCGGGCTTCTGCGCGCCGCCAGTCGCAGACTGACCGGCATCGGCCGACTGCGCCGGGGCCGGATCGTAGGGCTTGCGATCGAACGCCGGTTGCGCGCTCAATTCGTCCTTGCTTGTCTTGGCCACCAGCCAGCGGTCACCATTCTTCTCAGCCCATTCCAGCTTGCCGTAATCGAAGGCTACGTCCTTCTTTCCAACGCCGAGGAAGCCGCCGACACCGATAATTGCGGACTTGGCCTTGCCGCTGGCATCGAACACGACGTCGTCGATCTTGCCGATGTTCTGGGCGTCGTCGCCGGTGCCGTTGTACACCGAGACGCCGATGATGTTGGTCATCAATGCACCGTCCGCACGCACGACCGGCGTCGGGTTCTGGGCGGCGGGCGGTTCCGCCGGGGTCGGCGTGGCGGTTTGTGCGAACGCGCCGGTAGCAATCAACGTCGCAAGCGCGGTTGTCGCAAAAAGAGTGCGGATCATGATGGGTCTCTCCTCGTGCCTGATTTCCGTGCATGCCGCGCCGATCGCCGCCCTTGCTTTTGCGCAGGTCAGTCCGCGGCATTCGTTTGACAGGTTCACAACGTCGTGACCAAGGCGTTGTTCCATCTTCAAAAAGCAGCAGCCTTCGCCGCAGGAATTCCCGACCACTCGCGGAACCTTTGCGTCGCCTTTTCGTTTCAGCCTCCGGCTGAGGGGCGTTTTTCGGCCTGAATTGAAGCCGGAATTGAGAACACGGAGCGGGGCATGCGGTTTGCTGCGGTGCTGAACCAGGACGGCGGCACTTTGCGCGATATTGATATCGACGCCTTCTCCGAGCGCCTGCGCCACGCACTCGAAGCGGCTGGCCATTCGGTCCAGATCGATATCGTTGCCGGCCGTGACATTGCCGCGGCGCTGGAAAAGGTGATCGCAAAGCGGAATGTCGATGTCGTTCTTGCCGGTGGCGGCGACGGTACGATTTCGAAGGCCGCGGCGCTGCTCATGAACAAGAAGAAAGCCCTGGCCATATTGCCCGCCGGCACCATGAACCTGTTCGCGCGTGGCCTTGGCATTCCGCAGACGTTGGATGCGGCGCTGAAATCCATCGTCGACGGCGAGGTGATCGCGATCGATATCGCAAGCGCGAACGGGCAGCCCTTCATCCACCAGTTTTCAATAGGCATGCACGCCAAGATGGTGCAGCTACGGGACAGCATGGAGTTCGGTTCGCGCCTGGGAAAGATCCGCGCCTCCGTGCGTGCTGCATGGGTCACCATCAAGAATCCGCCGGCGCTCAAGGTGAGCCTGACAATCGGCAAGGCCGAGATTCTCACTCGCACCACCGGCATCGGCATCAGCAACAACCTGTTCGGCGAGGGCCATCTTCCCTATGCGGACAATCCGGCCGGCGGCGTGCTGGGCATCTATGTCAGCGTCGCGCGCAGGCGCCATCACCTGGCAAAACTGTTGCTCGACATGCTGCGCGGCAGGTGGCGCCAAAGTACGCATGTCGAGGTTCATCAGACTGACAAGGCGCTGTTGAAAATCCATTCGCCGACAAAGAAATTCAGCGCCGTCATGGACGGCGAGTTAATCAGGCTGGAACGCGAGACCGTGATTGAAATTCATCCCGGCGCGCTGAACGTGCTCGTGCCGGCGCGCGGCGCGCAAGCCAGGGCTGCATGATGGGAAAATCAGCCGCCCTGCGACGGCTTTTGCGCTGCGGGGGCAGCAGGCACCGTCTCCTGGGTCGTTGGCTTCTTGATCAACTCGCCATAAATTTCCGCTCCGCCCCAGGCGATAAAGGCAAGCAGAAGGCCTGCGATGAGTATCCTCAGCGCATGCCAGCCCCAGCGTCCCTGGCGGGCTTTGTCTTCCGCAACGATCTTGGTCATTATCAGCCTCCATGTTGTGGAGCGGCAGCGGGCGCTTCTTGCAGAATCTGTTCGGTTAACTGGGTCTCTTCGCGAAGGTTCCATGTCCGATCATGGGGAGCCGCTCGTTTGCGGAGCGGCGTTTGAGGGATTGGTGAGCAGCAGGGCGGGAAAGTTGCCGGCCAATGTCGGCCGGGTCGTCGAAGACGCGGACAGGCTTGCCGTGCTTCACGGCCTCGATGCGCTGGACACGGCGTCCGATCCCGACTTTGATCGCATCAGCGGCCTCGCCGCTTCTATCCTCGAGGCGCCGACGGCGCTGGTGTCGCTGCTGGACACCGATCGGCAGTGGTTCAAATCGCGTATCGGTCTCGATGAGAAGGAGACCTCGACCGACATTTCGTTCTGTGCCCATGCCATCGCCGCCGGCGACGACCCGATGGTGGTGACCGACGCCACGCTCGATCCGCGCTTTGCCCGCAATCCGATGGTCACCGGCAAGCACCACATCCGCTTCTATGTCGGGGCTCCGATGATCGTGGCCGGAGCCAGGATCGGCACGCTTTGCGTGCTCGACCGGGAACCGAGGCCCTTCCCGCCGGCTGAAAAGCTGACGCAGTTGAAGACCCTTGCCAACCTCGCCGCAAGCCTGTTCACACTCAAGGACGCCACCCGCAACGGCGCCATCGCCAAGGCGGAACTGGCGCGCGAAGAGAAGCGTCGAGCCATCGCGCTCGATGCCGCCTCGCTTGCCAGTTGGGCATGGGACATCCGCACCGACATGATCGACTGCGACGTGCTTCTGGCCGAGCTTTTCAACCTGCCGCCGTCGAACCGGCTCAAGGCACGCGATATCCTGCGCGCCATCGACCCGCGCGACGTCTATCAGACCGAAACGCGCTTCCGCGACGCGTTGAGCGGCAGCGACGACTATTTTGGCGAGTACCGGGTCAAGGGCGCCGATCCCGCGCGCTGGATCGCTACGCGAGGGCGCGTCGTCGAGCGCGACAGCGATGGCAAGCCGATGCTGATCTTCGGCGTCAACTACGACATCACCGAGCGCAAGCTGGGCGACGAGCGACAACGCCTTCTGCTGCGCGAGCTCAACCATCGCGTCAAGAACACGCTGGCGACCGTGCAGGCGCTGGCTAACCAGACCGTTCGCCACGCTCGCCAGCCGAGCGAATTCCTCGAGGCCTTCAGCGCAAGATTACAGGCGCTTGGCGCGGCTCACAGCCTGCTGTCGGATCGCGAATGGCGCGGCATCGGTATCGGTGAACTGGCGCGCATCGAGGTCAAGCCTTTCGACACGGGCGATCAGCCCCGCATCACGGTCTCCGGACCGGACCTTTTGCTTTCGCCCGACCAGGCAGTCGGACTTGGGCTCATCCTGCATGAGCTGGCCAGCAACGCGCTGAAATACGGATCCCTCTCGTCCCCATTCGGAGAGGTCGACCTGACATGGAGGGCAAAAGGCCGCAAGGGTGCGCGGCGACTTGTGCTTACCTGGCGCGAAAGCGGCGGCCCGGGCGTCAAACCTCCAGATCGCCAAGGCTTCGGCTCGATCCTGATCCGTCGCAGCCTCGCCAAGGTCATCGACAGCGAGGTGACCCACGAATATCGGCCGGACGGCGTTTTTGCCGAGATATCGATGCCGCTCGAGCAATTGCTAAAGTGATGCGGCGCTAGAGCATTTTCCCGAAAAGTGGGAACCGGTTTTCGGAAAAGATGATGTTGTAACAAGAGGATAGAGCGGGGGCGACGATTCGAAGGAAAGTCATCCCGCTCTAGGGACTCTCGCCGGGGTCCCGGTCTTCGGGCCCGCGCTTCACGTTCTCGCGGTAGATTGCGTAGGCGGCTAGCGCGATGGCTGGAGCGAGAATCGCGCCCAGGCCGCCCTTGCTCTTCGCCAGCGCCGGAAGCAACGCAAGCGCTGCGGTGACGCCGACTGCCGTCATATCGGCCTTTCGCTTGCGCGCACGCCGGCGCGCCCGCATGCCGGTCGCCAGCTTGTGGACCGCGAGAATGAGCCCAGCGATCACCAGGAAGCCTATGCCGAAACCGAGGCTGGTGGCCAGCGGCCCATACCGCGCGGCCAGCCATATATAGGCCGCGCCAATGAGGAAACCGACGCCGCAAAGCGCGAGGAGGCCGGCCAACCCGTAAAGAATTGCCGTTGTGCGCGCCCTTTGGAGAGCAGCCGCGACCTCGCCGGAGGCCATGGCCGAAATCAGCGATACCAGCGTCCCCATCGCGGATTAACGGCGGGAGAGGAGCGCGAACAGGAAACCCACGCCTGCCGCGATCGCAAGCGATGTGACCGGCTTTTCGCGGACGCTGGCTATGATCTGCGCCTCAAGGTCCTGGGCGCTGCCCCGCATGCTTTCGAAGGCGGCCTCCCCTTGCGTGCGCAACTGCTCGACGCCCTCGGCGGCGGCGCGGCGCGCCGCGCCGTAGCCATGCTCGCCGGTCTTGGCGAACTGCTTGGTGAGCTTTTCGATATCGGCCTTCAATTGCTGGATGTCGGCCTCGAGGTCGGCTGTGGTGGGTTCATCTGGTGTGGCTTTTCCTGCAGCGGTCGCCATCGCGTAACTCCTTGCGTTTGCTTTGATTTCAACGCTTGACCGATTTCAAGGTTCCGGGCCTGCCGGCTCAAACCCGCTAGATGAGGGGTCGCCGCTCCTCTCCGAAGCCTTCCCACCGGGCGAGGTTTTTCAACCCGTCGTAATCGACGACCTGACAGCCCCCATCACGCCACATAATCAGCTTGCGGTCCATCAGCTTGCGGATCGTCTTGTTGGTATGGACGAGCGAGAGACCCAACGTATCGGCGATATGTTGCTGCGTGATCGGGATCTGCACGGGAGTCTTGCCGTTGAGCCCGGCGCTGCGGGCGCGGCTGGTGATGAATGCGATGAGATAGGCAGCGCGCTCAAGCGCGGTGCGCCGGCCAATGCTGAGCAGGTTCTCATCCAGCATGCGCTCCTCGCGCGACGCGATCCATGTGATGTCATAGGCGAGCCCGGGGTGGTTGCGATAGAGCTCGTGCAGTTGCTCGCGCTCGAAAACGCAAAGCAGCATCGGCGAAAGAGCCTCGACCGAATGCTGCATCTCCCCCATGAGGCTCCCTTGCAGGCCGATGAGATCGCCCGGCATGGAGTAGTTGAGTATCTGCCGCCGTCCGTCCGGCAACAGCTTGTAGCGAAACGCCCAGCCTGACAGCACCGTATAGAGATGCGCGCTATGACTGCCTTCGACCAGAACGGTCGCCCCCTTGTCGACGGCAAGCTCTCCCTTCTTGAAATTGCTGACGAACAGAAGCTCCTGCTTCTCGAACTCCCGGAAGGCCGGCAGAGGCCGAAGCGGACACTTCTCGCAAGGATATTGACGGCTGGGAACTGAGCGTGCGCTGTTGCCGGACATTTCGACCCCTCCTCGAAACACCTACCCTGACCGGGCTTGGAGCAACGCTCCAGAGGGGGATGAGGTTCCGCCCGATCACGGCGTGCAACCTTCAGCCATGTCTTTTTTAAATGACACGACGCCAAATACCGCGCATGACTGCGGGCCATTGTAGGAGCGACCGACACGTGCCCCCATTGCTGGACGGATTGCGTATCCTGATCCTGGAGGACGAATTCCTGATCGCCATGGACGTGGAGCAGTTGTGCCGCGATAACGGCGCCGCCGATGCCGTCATTGTCCGCGATCTGACCGAAATCGACCTGCCCGATGGACTTGGCGGATTTGACGCCGCCGTCGTCGATCTGATGCTTGGCGGTGTTTCGACACTTGATTTCGCGGCGCGACTGCGAAGCGCCGGAATTCCGTTCGTATTTGCCTCCGGCTATTCCGACGCGGATGAGATCAGTGGTTCTTTTCCGGAAATCCGATTGGTTGCGAAACCTTACTCGGGAGACGACCTGATCGAAGCCCTGGCCGCCGCCTGCGATCGCGCGAAGGCGGCTTAAGGGGATTCTGCGGCGCGCCCCTCCCGGCTGTGGCCGTCAGGCCGCGTTCGAGCCGGTCACCTGTGCCGAGATCGCATCGGGACCATATTCGTCCTCGCCGGAGATTTTGAGGATCTCCTGCAGCCTGGTGCGGGCCCTGCTGACCCGGCTCTTGATCGTGCCGACCGCGCAGCCGCAAATCTCGGCCGCCTCCTCGTAGGAAAAACCGGAAGCGCCAATCAGGATGATCGCTTCGCGCTGATCCTCCGGCAGCTGTTCCAGCGCGCCGCGAAAATCCTTCAGGTCGAGCTGGCCATGCTGTGCCGGATGAACCGCGAGCCTGGCGGTCATGATGCCGTCGCTGTCCTGCACCTCGCGGCCGCGTTTGCGCATCTGCGAATAGAATTCGTTGCGCAGGATGGTGAACAACCAAGCCTTGAGGTTGGTGCCGGGCTGGAAGCTCTCATGCTTGTCCCACGCCTTGACCAACGTTTCCTGGACGAGGTCGTCGGCCTTGTCGGCATTCTGCGTCAGCGACACCGCGAAGGCGCGCAGGCTCGGTATCGCACCGAGCAACTCGGTCTTGAAGCTCTGGGAGACCGCTGCCATGCCTCAATCCTTTTTCTGGGCAGGTTCGGTCTTTTCCAGTTGGCTGAGCAACTGGGCGAAGCGGTCCGGCACATGGTCCGATACCAGTTCGTCATAATACTGCTTGAGCTTACGGGCGATTTCTGAGTTCGGCCCGAGCGGATTGCCGTCAACAATCCGGTGGCTGTTGACGGCGCCGGCCGCGGTGTTCTTTGACATTTCTTTCATATTCGCCCTAGTTTCCAGCACTTGGCATCGCTCGTGAAATACAGACCAAAACGCAAGCGATCCCTTCGTCTGGTTGCCCATCCCGAAACCCCGAAACGCCGGCCCACTAATTTAGTTCCACGGCCGTCGGAACTTTTTCTGACAGCTAACGTTTGGTTTGCCGGGGCTTGCAATCAGTCTGGCCTGCAAATTCAACAACGTCATCTGAGGGAGACGTCGAATATGAGTCTGTCAGCAACCATCGCGCCGCACCTGCCGTTCCTGCGCCGCTTCTCGCGCGCCGTGTCGGGATCTCAGGAGAGCGGCGACGCGCTGGTCGCAGCGATGCTCGAAGCCATCATCGCCGACACCGATATCTTCCCAAAGGCATCGAGCGACCGTATTGCGCTCTATAAGGTCTTCGCAAGGCTCTTCACCTCGGTCGCCATCCGCGTCCCGCAGGAGCACGCTCAAACCGCCTGGGAGCAGCGCGCTGCCGCCAACCTGAATGCCATCGCTCCCCGGCCGAGGCAGGCTTTCCTGCTGGTGGCCGTCGAAGGGTTCAGCGAGGACGAAGCGGCGGAAATCCTTGACGCCGACGAGGACGAGTTCTCCGATCTGCTCGCCCAGGCCAGCAGCGAGATTTCCCGTCAGGTCGCGACCGATGTTCTGATCATCGAGGACGAACCGCTTATCGCGATGGACATCGAGGAGATGGTGGAGAGCCTCGGACATCGTGTCGTCGGCACGGCGCGCACACATGCCGAGGCGGTGGCGATGTTCGGCAAAACGCGGCCCAAGATGGTCCTGGCCGACATCCAGCTCGCGGATGGCAGCTCCGGCATAGAGGCCGTGAACGAGATCCTGTCTTCGACGCCGGTGCCGGTGATCTTCATCACCGCTTTCCCCGAGCGCCTGCTGACGGGCGAACGGCCCGAGCCGGCATTCCTGGTCACCAAGCCGTTCAATCCCGACATGGTTAAGGCCTTGATCAGCCAGGCGCTTTTCTTCGACAGGCAGGCACGGGCAGCGGCCTGACCGGGATCATCCTCTCGCCAGTATCCTTACTCGCAAGGCGGCCGGGTGGTTGCCTTGCGATTTCCGGTCGGAAACGTCGAGCGGGGATCGTCTTTTTCGGCGAATGGTGGAACAAACGGCACCGAGCCACGTTTTTTCCACGGCATCAGAAGGAGACGTATCATGCTGTACTGGGCGCTAGTTTTTCTTGTTGTTGCAATCATTGCCGGCGCGCTTGGTTTCGGCGGCATCGCCGGTACGTCGGCCGGTATCGCACAGATACTGTTCTTCATCTTTCTCGCCTTCCTCATCATTTCGCTCATCGCCGGCCTGTTCAAGCGAGCATGACGGGATCAGCGGCTGAACACTGGAAGCCGCACCCCTCAAACGGTTTCCAGCCACCGCCGGGCGGAGTCCTCAACGGAAACCGCTCGGCGGACCTTTTGAGGGATACCGTTCAGAGGTGAGCCATTCAGCCTGATTGAGTGGATTGATGCGTTCCACGACAGCAGACAAAGGCGGGAACAGGCATGGTGACGAGGTCATCGCCATGCATCCGGCGGAGAGTGGGATGCAGCTAGGTCGCGCCCTCCTCCACGCGCTTCACAACGCCGGCATTTCGGTCCTCTACCAGGATCGGGAGATGAAGACGGTCTGGGCGCGCAACATGCGGGCGCCGTGGGCATCCGACACGGCGGAGGGAAAGGATCTGCTTCCCCCTGCCCAGGTACAACGAGTAAACGTCGCCAAACGCAAGGTAGCCGAAACCGGCAACGCCGACCGCTTCGAGTTGAGCCTCCCGGCCAATGACGGCGTTCGCTGGTTCCAGGTCTGGATCGACGCTGATCGGGGGGACACGGGCGAAGTGCTCGGCGTCGTCACCACCATGATGGAGACGACCGAGCAGAAACGTCGCGAGCAGACGCTGCGGACCTTGTTGCGCGAGGTGAGCCACCGCTCGAAGAATCTTCTGGCCATAATCCAGAGCATCGCCACCCAGACCGGACGCTACTCCGAGACGCTTGGCGATTTCCTGACGCGCTTTCGCGGTCGTCTTCAGTCCCTCGCCTCATCCCAGGACCTGGTGACATCCTCCAACTGGCGAGGAGCGGCACTTCACGAACTCGTATCCGGGCAGGTCGGCCGCTACAGCGCCGACCCCAAGCGCAGCCTCCGGTTCGAAGGCGAAAACCCCTATCTCAGCCCCAACGCGGCGCTCCATATCGGGCTGGCGATGCATGAGCTCGCCGTCAATTCCGTGAGCTATGGCGCACTGTCGCGGCCTGGCGGCTATGTCAAGGTGAGCGCCCGGCTGGAGGGATCTGAAGCACCTGCCCTGTCGTTGACCTGGTCTGAGACGATTGAGGCCGGCGAGCGCAACGAAAAGCGCTTTGGCAGCGTGGCGCTTGAACGCGTCGTGCCGACATCGCTGAACGGCACCGCCACGCTCGACATCGGCGCCGACCGCCTCGAATACCGCCTTACTATCCCGCGCGGTAATTTCGAGAGCGATTGACCCGGCGGCTCGATTGCCGGCGTTCCTGCTCTTAACTGGCTGTTCACCATAAAGTCCGATCCTATGTGTATCCGGCTAACGATGCGCCGGAAACCCAGCCGCGCTCCGCGATTTGGGAGGACTGAAAGATGGTTGCCGACATGAACAGGTTGGAGCAGGCCGCCCGCGTTTCGATGGGCGGTTTCCAGGACACCGAGGCGCCGCCGTCCTCCCGCTCCTCCCATCTGTCATTTCGTCTCGGCGCGGTCGCGTTGCTCGCCGCCCTGGTGCTGGCAGCGGCCTGGCAACTGGCCTGATCCGACAAGCCCTGTCGCATATCGCCCAAACGCGCACAGCGACATGGGCGACGACAAAGATCCAATCGCATCAATCCGGCGTAAACGCCGCGTTTTGACCGGCTGGGTTGGAGAGCGCCTATTGTGCCCCGCAGCATCGAATCCAGGTTGAGCGACTGGAACTTTCGGGCATCCGACGCCGTTCTTGTGGCGAGAGGTTCTGTCGCCATGGAACATATCGCTGCGTTGCTTCTCGTCATCGGTTGCTCGAGCAACATGACCGACTGTCGCGAACTGTCGGTGCCGGTCAGTGTCTTCGAAACGTTCGAGGCCTGCACCGCCGAAAGGCCTTTCGCCCTGGGTGATCTTCAGGGCCAGGCGGCACACGTCGTCGGCAAGTGTCTTGCCGTCGATCCGGCGCTCGAGGACGACTATGATCAAATTGCCTGGAATGTCCGCCCGGACGGTACGCTTGACGCATCGCTTGAAGTTTCAGGAATGCTTATCGCGTCGAACAGCGTGCGCCCCGAAAAAGTCTCTCTTAAACAACAATAAGATCGGGCAGACGAAGCCCGTTTTTTCGTGTTAAACGTGAACCGGCATTGCCGAAAGTGAGGACAAAGTGAGGAGCAATTCTATGCGGAATATGATCATTGCCATGGTTGCTGTGGTCGCCGTCAGCGGCTGCACCAGCACGGAGAAAGACGTGAGCGTCGGCACCCTGGGCGGCGCAGCGATCGGCGGGCTGGTCGGCGGTGGCAAGGGTGCGCTCATCGGCGGTCTTGTTGGCGCGGGATCCGGTCTGCTCTATCGCCGGTTGGAGAACGGTTATTGCCAGTATCGTGATCGCTACGGCCGGATTTATACCGCCCGCTGCAACTAATTTCGCCGACTTGGCGGATACCCGATCGGAGGCCACCTCCCGGCCTCCGATTTTTTTGTGCCCGATGGTGATTCGCTCACGGCGCCAGGGGAATACGGATTTCCACCTTGAGGCCATCGGCCTGGAAGTCACGCTTGATCGTGCCGCGCAATTCCCGCGTGACGTTGAGGTCGATCAATTTGGTGCCGAAGCCGGTCTTCGTCGGCGT
The DNA here is from genome assembly GCF_024509055.1 of Mesorhizobium sp. Classification (GTDB taxonomy): domain Bacteria; phylum Pseudomonadota; class Alphaproteobacteria; order Rhizobiales; family Rhizobiaceae; genus Mesorhizobium. The sequence continues at coordinate 28,194 of NZ_JANINM010000214.1, forward strand.
TTCCAGTTTCTTGTGTCCTGCTTCCCGCCAATTGAACACCAGCGTCCGTTCGCGGCCGCGGCCTTCTACCGCCCAGTCGACCTTCAACGCGCCGACCGAGCTGCCTGCTTCGCCGTATTTCAGCGCATTCGTGGCCAGTTCATGGAAGGTCAGGCCGAGCGCCTGCGTCGTCGTTTCGTCGAGCAGGACCTCCTGTCCCGACAATATGCCTTCCGGTAGTTCCTTGCCGAACACCTGGCCAAGCTCGATGCGCAGGAGATCGCCGAGATCGGCCTTCTGCCAGCGCGAGCGCGTCAGCATGTCCTGCGACGCCGCCATCGCCTGGAGGCGCGCCGAGAACGATGCCGAGAACTCCTTCACGTCGGTGGCCTGAGAAGCCGTCTGCCGTGCTATCGCCAGCACGCGGGTGATGGAGTTTTTGATGCGATGCTTCATCTCCTGCAGGATCAGGTCCTTTTCGAGCAGGCTTTTCTCCGTCGCCTCATGCAGGAGCGACTTGGCGTCATAGGCGCGCTCCTGGTAGCGCGCCACCAGGGCGATGGCGCCGGCAAGCAGCAGCCCGAACAACCCGAGCATGACCGGGATGGCGCGCGAGGACGGCGGTGAGAAGGCGCTGGTCGGATGGAACAAAATAGTCCACGGCCTGCCGGCCACGACGATGTTGCGGCGCGCCACGAACTTTTCACCAATCGGCTCGGCCGACGGTGCCTCAGAGCGGAACAGCAGGTTCCCGGCATCCGGCTTGCCGTCAAAGACCTCGACATTGACCGGCAGGAGCGGGACCTGGCTGAGCGCGATATCGAACAGGTCACGGGCGCGAAAGGCGGCGTAGAGGAAGCCGGCGGTGGAGGAGCGGCTGGCATTGATGACCTCTGGGGCCGTCTCCACGTTGAGCCTAACGAAAACCAGGAATCCGGTGAAGGTCTGCGTCACGCCAGCACCCTGGCCGAGTTGGACAATTCCGCTTGCATGCTGCCGGTCGTCCGCCATCGCCTTCTGGATCGCTTCCCGCCGCACCGGGTCGGTGAACATGTCGAAGCCGATGATCGACTGGTTGGACGTATCGAGCGGCTCGAACAGTGCGATTGGCGTTCGCCATTGCTGGGTGGTCGCGGGATAGACGGGGTGCGCCGAGCCGTAGTCATGCAGGATGTCGCGCTCGACCGCCGCCTCGTCGCCGGCCTTTGCCAGCTTCAGGAAGCCGATGCCGCGCAGACCGGCGAAGTTGTCGGCGATGTCCAGCGCCGTGAAGAAGGCCTTGAATTCGCCGCGTGTGATATCGCCGTTGCGGGCATCGAATAGCGCCTGGGTCGAGCGCAACAGCGACAAATGCAGGTCGATGCGGCTCTCGATGCGGCTGAGCGCATCATCGGCCGTGCCCTCGAACTTGATGCGCGCCGCCTCCTGGGTGGCGAAATAGGCGAACCCCGCCATCGTCAGGCTGATCAGCGCGACGGCTATGAAGGCGACGATCGGAAAGAGCTTTTTCAACGCAAGGCGCGGCCTATGGACGGGTAGACCACCTTTATGAGCAACTCTCCGAGTCAACACAATGGCGAGGCCAAGCCATCGTTACGGCTGGCATATCGATCGGCAATTGATTTGCCGGCTATCTTTTTGCCTCACGCAGCGATCTTGAGCGCGCCAGGACCGGGAATGGCGCCAGGCGGGGATTTGCCGAGGATGATCATGCCGAGGACCTCGTCCTGGGTAACGTCGCTCGTGCGCGCCGTGCCCACCACCTGCCCGTTCTTCATCACGCAGACCCTGTCGGCGAGTTCGAAGACGTCGTGGATGTCGTGGCTGATCAGGAAGATGCCGATGCCGTCGGCCTTGAGCTGGCGCACCAGCTCGCCGACTTGGGCGGTCTCCTGCGGCCCGAGCGCCGCCGTCGGCTCGTCCATAATCAGGATACGGGCGTTGAACAGGATCGCGCGTGCGATCGCCACCGACTGCCTTTGTCCGCCCGACAGCTTGATGACCGGCTCCTTGAAACGCTGGAAACGGGGATTGAGACGGCCCATCACCTTGCGCGCCTCGGCCTCCATGGCGACATCGTCGAGCGTACCCCAGCCCGTCATCAGCTCGCGGCCGAGAAAGAGGTTCGCCGCGGCGTCGACATTGTCGGCAAGCGCCAGCGTCTGGTAGATGGTCTCGATGCCGTATCTCTTGGCATCCCGCGGATTGGAGATCGACGCCTCCTCGCCATTGATGAAGATCTGCCCCGCATCGCGCTTGTAAGCGCCTGACAGGATCTTGATCAGCGTCGACTTGCCAGCGCCGTTGTGGCCGAGCAGCGCCACCACCTCGCCCGGGAACAGATCTATGGAAGCGTCGTCGACGGCGCGGATGCCGCCGAACGCGATCGAAATGTTGCGCATATCGACCAGAGGCGTGCCAGCGGGAGCGGTCTTGTCGGCCATGATTGTCTCCTCCCTCAAACGCGTTTGCGATACATGGTGTCGAGCCACACCGCGATGACCAGCACTGCGCCGACGACGATGCTCTGCAGCGGCGAGTCGACGCCGAGCAGCACCATGCCGGATTGCAGCGACTGCATCAAAAGCGCGCCCAGCATGGCGCCGAGCACGGTTCCGGAGCCGCCGGCAAGCGATGTGCCGCCGATCACCGCCGCGGCGATGACCAGCAGCTCGTCCAGCGTGCCGAGCACATTGGTCGACGAATTCTGCCTGGCGGACGAGATAGCCGCCGCGATCGTCGCCAGCACTCCCATGATCATGAACACCTTCATGGTGATCCAGCGCGTGTTGATGCCGGCGAGGTTCGCGGCCTCCGGATTGCCGCCGATGGCGAAGACATAGCGGCCGAAGCGGGTGCGCTTGGTGACGAAGGTCATGATCAGGCCTACCGCGACCGCCATCAGCACCGGAATGGCGATGCCATGCGCTATGAACAGCCCGCCTTCGGGAATGGTTATGTTGTTGGCGGCTGCGTAGCGGTTCACGATGCCCACCGGCCACGGATAGGAATTGGCGAGCCACACCGCACCCATGATGATCGCGCAGGTGACGGCGGCGAGCAGCGTCTCAGCCCAGATCGGGCGCAGCGGGAAGCGGAAGCGCTTGCGCTGCACGCGATCGTTGAAATGCATGAATACCACCGCCAGGCAGGCGACGATGCCGACGATCCAACTCCATTTGGCTCCGATCGACCCTGCCGGGCCGCCGCCCATCAGCTGGAAAGTGGCGTCCATCGGCGCCACCGTCTGGCCGCTGGTGACCCACCAGGCCGCGCCGCGCCAGACCAGCAGTCCGCCCAGCGTGACGATGAAGGCAGGCACATCGAGATAGGCGATGATGAAACCCTGGAAGGCCCCGATCAGCAGGCCGAGCGCGAGACCGATCAGCAATGCCAGGACCCAGATCCACGGGTTGCCGAGTTCAAGCCCGACGAAGCGCACCAGGAAATGCACCTGGGCAAAGCCCATCACCATGCCGATCACGCCTTCGGCCGAGCCGACGGAGAGGTCGATGTTGCGCATGACGATGACCAGCACCATGCCGGAAGCCATGATGGCCACCGCGGACGTTTGCACCGACAGGTTCCAGAGATTGCGCGGGGTCAGGAAGGTGCGGCTGTCGAAGTCGAGCGGATTGACGCCGAGCCGCATGCTCGAAATGACGTGCAGCCCGATCCAGATGATGAGCAATGCGCCGACCATGCCGAGCATGCGCGTGTCGAGTTCGGTCGCTTTCAGGAAACGGCCGACGGCGCCGAGCTCGGAAGCGCGCGCGCGATCCACGGCCGGAGCGGCCGGCGTGTCAGAGGTCGTATCGGCCATGATATCCTCCCACCGGCCTGCCCGTCTGGCGCGGATGCCGGATCACGATGCTATTTGCTTTCCTGGCTCATTTGAAGCGGAAAACCCTTTGACAAACGCCGCGGCTTTGAGGCCGCGGCGTTCGCATTCGAACAGGCGTCTGCCGGCTTACTTGCAGACGGCGACGCTACCGGCGGTGACGCCCGCGCAGACTTCGTCCTTCTTGATCCAGCCGGCGTCGATAACGACGTTGAGGTTGTCCTTCGTGATCGCGATCGGGGTCAGGAACAGCGACTTGACGGTGTTGCCGCCGGGCGTCGTGAAGTCCTTGGCGCCGGCGATGTCGGCCATCTTCTTGCCGTCGGCGAGCTGGGAGGCGATCTCGGCGGCGTTCTTGCCGAGCTCACGGGCGTCCTTCCAGACCGACACGGTCTGGGTGCCGAGCGCAATGCGGTTCAGCGCGGCATGGTCGCCGTCCTGGCCCGATACCGGCACCGTGCCAGCCAGACCCTGCGCCGTCAGCGCGGCCACGACACCGCCGGCGGTGCCGTCATTGGCCGCCACCACCGCATCGACCTTGTTGTCGTTGGCGGTCAGGAACTGTTCCATGTTCTTCTGCGCATTGGCCGGCAGCCAGCCATCGGTGTAGGCCTCGCCGACATTCTTGATCTTGCCGGCGTCGATGGCGGGCTTCAGCACTTCCATCGAGCCCGAGAACAGGAAATCGGCGTTCGGATCGGCGCCCGAGCCCTTGATGAAGACGTAGTTGCCTTCCGGCTTGACCTTGAACACCGCGCGGGCCTGCATGCGGCCGACTTCCTTGTTGTCGAAGGTCAGGTAGAACACGTCCTTGTTCTCGATCAGGCGGTCATATCCCACCACCGGAATGCCTTCGTCCAGCGCCTTCTGCACCGCCGGGCCGATCGCCGAAGCGTCCTGCGCCAAGATGATCAGCGCGTTGGCACCCTGTGAGATCAGGCTCTCGACGTCGGTCAGCTGCTTGCCCGGATTGGATTGCGCGTCGGCGGAGATATACTTGTCGCCGGCAGCTTCGATCGCCTTCTTCATTGCCGCCTCGTCGGTCTTCCAACGCTCTTCCTGGAAGTTCGACCACGAAACGCCGATTACCTTGCCCTTTGCGTCTGCTGCCGACGCCAGCATCAACGACATGGCGGCGCCCGCCAGGATGGCGGCTGCGAATCTCTTCATGATATCCTCCCTGCGCCGCGTGTGGCGCGACCAAACTGGCCCGAAGGCCGGCACAGAGGCTTTTTTTCGAGCCTCGAAAAAAGAGTGGGCCAACCGCGCGACGCTGTCAACCACGATTCTGATGGTTTTTGAGGTAGGTCGGACTTTTTTTCGAGGCTCGCAATAATTAATGACATCGCTTTCGGCTTCTGCCACTATCCCAGGGCAATTCCAGGAAAAGTGTGAAACGGTATTCCGTAAGGAATTGCGCCAGAACAAAAAGATGAGAGCGATTCCGCGTTCCTTTTGAACGGTGAACCGCTCTAGCGCGTCGCCGATGGCCCATGGCATGATCACAAGGCCGCGACGACCGGGAGGAAATGCGCAAACCCATGTCGGTCGGAATCCGTCACGATGACCTGCGCCGGCGCAATCGCGCCATGGTGCTTTCGGCCATACGCAGGGCCGGCCAGCCGTCGAGGACTGAAATTGCCGCGACCACCGGCCTCAGCCATTCGACCATTTCCGCGATCTCCGCCGACCTGATCCAGGAAGGCATCCTGATGGAAAGGCGGACAGGCGAGACCGCCTCGCTGAAGCGCGGCCGGCCGCAGATCGGGCTAGCGCTCAACCCCGAAGCCGCGGCGGTGGTGACGGTGGTGCTGTCGCTGAATTTCCTTTCAGTCGCCGTGATCGATTATGCCGGACAGATCATTGCCGAAGAGCAGCTGCGCCTCGACACGCTGACCGTATCGCGTGAAAGGCTGATCGGAGAATGCAAGGCGATAGTCCGGCGCCGGCTGGAAGACCCGGACCTTGATCTCGGCAGCGTCGCCCGCATCGCCATGGGCATCCAGGGCATCACCGACTCCCACGCTCGCGCCATGCTGTGGTCGCCGATCACGCCGCTTACCGACATTCCCTTCGCCGACATACTGGAAGCGGAGTTCGGCATCCCGGCCACCATGGAGAACGACTGCAACATGATGGCGGTGGCGCTGCAATGGCGCGATCCCGACCGCTACCGCGACGATTTCATCGCCATTCTGCTTTCGCATGGCATCGGCATGGGGCTGGTGCTGAAGGGCGAACTGTTCACCGGTACGCATTCCTCCGGCGGCGAGTTCGGCCACATGATCCACCGGCCCGGCGGCGCGCTCTGCCGGTGCGGCCGGCGCGGCTGCGTCGAAGCTTATGCCGGCAACTATGCTATCTGGCGCAGCGCCATGAGGATGAGCGAGGAAGCCGAGCCGGTCGATGTCAGCGACGCCGACATGCGCGCCCTTGCGGCACGGGCGCGCGCGCAGGACGGGCCGGAGCGGGAAGCCTATAGGCGCGCCGGAGAAGCGCTTGGTTTTGGCCTCGGCAGTCTGTTCGCCCTGATCGACCCGGCGCCGGTCGCGATGGTCGGCGTCAGCGCCGCGGCCTTCGACCTGATCGAGCCAGCGCTGCGCGAGGCGATCGCCCAGACCGCCGGCGGCCAGCATTCGAAATCGATCTCCTTCGACACCGAGCCGAACGAGTTGCCGCTGATCCGCGAAGGCTGCGCGATGCGGGCGTTGACCTTCGTCGACCAGGAGATCTTCGCGCCGGGCGCGCAAGCAAAGGCTGGCGCATCGGGCAAGAACGTGGCCTGAGGCTAATCCTCTCTTATCGCGTAGCCCGCCCCGCGGATGGTGCGGATCACGTCAGGCATGCGGCCATTGTTGACCGCCTTGCGCAGGCGTCCGACATGCACGTCCACGGTGCGCTCGTCGATGTAGATCGTCTCGCCCCAGACATTGTCGAGCAACTGGCTGCGCGAGAACACCCGGCCCGGATGGCGCATCATGAACTCAAGCAGCCGGAACTCGGTCGGGCCCAGCCTGATCTCGCTTTTCTTGCGGTAGACGCGGTGCGATTCACGGTCGAGCACGATGTCGCCGACCTTGAGCACGCTCGACAGCACCTCCGGCTTGGCGCGGCGCAGCAGCGCCTTGACCCTGGCCATGAATTCCGGCGTCGAGAACGGCTTGACCAGATAGTCGTCGGCGCCGGTCGACAGGCCGCGCACGCGATCGCTTTCTTCACCGCGTGCGGTGAGCATGATGATCGGCAGCCGCTCTGTCTCGGGCCGCATCCTGAGGCGCCGACAAAGCTCGATACCGGACACGGCCGGCACCATCCAGTCGAGCACGAGCAGATCGGGCACGTTCTCCTGCAGGCGAATCTCGGCTTCGTCGCCGCGAGTCACCACCTCGACCTGATAGCCCTCGGACTCCAGGTTATAGCGGAGCAGCACCCCCAGCGGCTCCTCGTCCTCCACCACCATGATGCGTGGCGCGATCATTTTGGCAGTTACCCTTGTCAGGCCGCCGGAGCCGACATTGCCGTCTCGTCCTGCTTCGGACGATTCGCTGGCAATTGCGTGCCGGTCAGCACGTAGTAGGCGTTCTCGGCGATGTTGGTCACGTGATCGCCGATGCGCTCCAGATTCTTGGCGCAGAACAGAAGATGCGTGCAAGCCGTGATGTTGCGCGGATCTTCCATCATGTAGGTCAGGAGCTCGCGGAACACGGACGTGTATTTGACGTCGATACGTTCGTCGTCGTTCCTGAGCTTGGCAAGCGCGGTGGCGTCGCCCGCGGTGTATTCCTCGATCACGCCCTGGACCTGGATCAGCACCAGCTGCGCCATGCCGTCGATGGAATGGGTAAGGTCGCGCGGCGCGGCGCTGACGCCGACGGAGCCGACACGCTTGGCGATGTTCTTGGCGAGATCGCCGATGCGCTCGAGATCGCCGGCCATGCGGATCGAACCGACCACGTGGCGCAGGTCGTCGGCCATTGGCTGGCGCTTGGCGATCAGCGTGATGGCGCGATCGTCGAGCTCACGCTGGCGCGCGTCCATGATGGCGTCGTCGGAGACGACGCGCTGCGCCATCGCATTGTCAGATTCCAGCAGGGCCTTGGTCGAAGCGCCGACCATGGAGCTGGCGAGATCGCCCATGTCGTTGATGAGCCGGCTGATCTGCCTCAGATCCTCGTCGAAGGAAGCGACGGTATGTTCGGCCATGATTATGTCCTCGTATGAACTCAGCCGAAGCGGCCGGTGATGTAGTCCTGCGTGCGCTTCTCGCGAGGCGAGGTGAAGATCTTCTCGGTCCGGTCGAACTCCACCAGCTCGCCGAGATACATGAACGCCGTCTGCCGCGACACGCGCGCCGCCTGCTGCATGTTGTGGGTGACGATGACGATCGTGTAGTCGGCCTGCAACTCGTCGATCAGCTCCTCGATCTTTGCGGTGGACAGCGGATCGAGCGCCGAAGCCGGCTCGTCGAGCAGGATGACTTCCGGCTTCACCGCAACGGTGCGGGCGATGCAGAGCCGCTGCTGCTGGCCGCCGGAGAGACTGAGGCCGCTGGCGTTGAGCTTATCCTTGACCTCGCTCCACAGCGCCGCGCGCTTCAGCGCCTGCTCCACGCGGCCGTCCATCTCGGCCTTGCCGATCTTCTCGTACAGCCTGACGCCGAAGGCGATGTTCTCGTAGATCGACATCGGGAACGGCGTCGGCTTCTGGAACACCATGCCGATCTTGGTCCGGAGCAGGTTGAGGTCCTGCGAGCGGTCGAGGATGTTCTTGCCGTCGAGCAGCACCTGACCCTCGGCGCTCTGCTTCGGGTAGAGTTCGTAGATGCGGTTGAGCACGCGCAGCAGGGTCGACTTACCGCAGCCGGACGGGCCGATGAAGGCGGTCACGCTGCGTTCCGGCAGGGACAGATTGATGTCCTTCAGCGCCTTCGACTGGCCATAGTAGAAGTTGAGGTTCTTGACCTCGATCTTGGCCTTCTCGACGGTTGTGTCGGCTGCATTCAGGTCGGTGGACAACATCGGTTTCATCTGTCCTCTCTGCGTCCGGTAAGGCTGCGGGCGAAGATGCTGAGCCCGAGAACCGTCAGGGTGATTATGAGTGCGCCCGTCCAGGCCAGTTGCTGCCATTCCTCGTAGGGGCTGAGAGCGAACTGGAAGATGGTCACGGGCAGGCTGGCCATCGGCGCGTTGAGATCGCTCGACCAGAACTGGTTGTTGAGCGCGGTGAAGAGCAGCGGCGCCGTCTCGCCGGAGATGCGGGCAACCGCCAGCAGGATGCCAGTGACGATGCCGGAGAGCGCGGCGCGATAGGCAACCGAGCGAATGACCACCCAGCGCGGCGCGCCGATCGCGGTGCCGGCTTCGCGCAAGGCATTCGGCACCAGGTTCAACATGTCCTCCGTGGTGCGCACCACGACCGGTATCACCAGGATGGACAGCGAAACGGCGCCCGCGATCGCCGAAAAGTGACCCATCGGCCGCACCATCAGCTCATAGACGAACAGGCCGACGATGATCGACGGCGCCGACAGGAGGATGTCGTTGATGAAGCGCACCACCGTCGTGAGCTTCGAGAAGCGTCCGTATTCGGCCATGTAAGTGCCGGCAAGGACACCGATAGGCGTGCCGACGACGATGCCGATGATCGTCATCACGATGCTGCCGTAGATGGCGTTGAGCAGACCGCCGGCATCGCCTGGCGGCGGCGTCATTTCGGTGAAGACAGCCAGCGAGAGGCCGGACAAGCCCTTGTAGATCAGCGCGCCGAGGATCAGCGCCAGCCAGGCGAGGCCGATGCCGGCGGCGATGACGCAGAGCGCCATCATCACGCCATTCTTGCGCTTGCGGCTCTGGTGAAGAGACGTGGCTACCGACATGGATCAGGCTCCCGTGCGGCTGTCGAGACGCAACAGCATGTAGCGTGCGATGGCAAGGATGATGAAGGTGATGATGAACAGGATCAGGCCCAGCGACACCAGCGAGGACGTATAGAGGTCGCCGACCGCTTCAGTGAATTCGTTGGCGATGGTCGCCGAGATCGTCGTGGCAGGCGCGAACAGCGAGGCGCTGATGCGGTGCGCGTTGCCGATGACGAAGGTGACGGCCATCGTCTCGCCAAGCGCACGGCCCAGGCCGAGCATGACGCCGCCCATGATGCCGACACGGGTATAGGGGATCACGACGCGCCGAGTAACCTCCCAGGTCGTGCAGCCGATGCCGTAAGCCGACTCCTTCAGCACCGCGGGCACGGTATCGAACACGTCCTTGGTGATCGAGGTGATGAACGGCAGCACCATGATGGCGAGGATCAGCGAGGAGGTGAGCAAGCCGATGCCGTAGGGCGGGCCGGCAAACAGGCTGTTGAGCCCGGGGATGCCCTTGAAAAGCCAGATGATGAAAGGCTGCACGGTCGTCTGCAGGAACGGCGCGAATACGAACAGGCCCCAGATGCCGTAGATGATCGATGGGATGCCGGCCAGCAGTTCCACCGCCATGCCGATCGGACGCCTGAGCGGGCGCGGGCACAGCTCGGTCAGGAACACTGCGATGCCAATACCGATCGGCACTGCGATGACGATGGCGATCGCCGAGGTGATTATGGTGCCATAGATGGGCGCGAGAGCGCCGAACTTCTCGGTGACCGGGTTCCAGGCCTCCGAGGTCACGAAGGAGAAGCCGAAGGTCGACAGCGCCGGCCAGGAGCCGGCGATCAGCGAAATGGCGACACCGCCAAGCAGGACCAGAACCAGTATCGCGGCGGCCTTCGTCAGCGCGCGGAAGATCGCGTCGGTGAGAGCGAACCGCCTGACAGTGGCATCGCGCGAGCCGCGGGTGGCCGGCATGGCTTCCTGGACAGCACTCATGTCAAGTCCCTGCTCTTCGGCTCGAGGAGAAAGGAGCGCCGCGGTGCGGCGCTCCTTCGTTTGTCTTACTCGCCAGCGTAGACCGGCTTGCCGTCAGCCTGGATGTCGGCCTTCCAGGAAGCCTTGATCAGGTCGACGACGCTGTCCGGGATCGCGACGTAGTCGAGGCCCTTGGCCGTCTCTTTGCCGTCCTTGTAAGCCCAGGCGAAGAACTTGAGCGCCTCGCCGGTGGCCTTGGCGTCTTCCGGCTTCTTGTGGATCAGCACCCAGGTCGAAGCGGCGATCGGCCAGGTGGTGTCGCCGGGCTCGTCGGTGATGATGACGTTGAAGTTCTTCGAGCCTTTGAAGTCGGCGTTCGAAGCAGCAGCCGCGAAGCTGTCCAGCGACGGCTCGACGACCTTGCCGGCGGCATTCAGCATCTTGGAATAGGAGAGCTTGTTCTGCTTGGCATAGGCGTATTCGACATAACCGATGCCACCGTCGGTCTGCTTGACGGTGTTGGCGACGCCTTCGCTGCCCTTGGCGCCGACGCCGGTCGGCCATTCCACGGCGGTGTCGGAACCGACCTTGGACTTCCAGTCGGGCGAGAGCTTCACGAGATAGTCGGTGAAGTTGAAGGTCGTGCCCGAGCCGTCCGAGCGATGCACGACGGCGATGGCGGTCGACGGAAGCTTCAGGCTCGGGTTGAGCGCCTTGATTGCAGCGTCGTCCCAGGTGGTGATGGCGCCGAGATAGATCTGGGCAATCGTCTTGCCATCGAGGACGAGTTCGCCAGGCTTCACGCCCTGGAGGTTGACGATCGGCACGATGCCGCCCATCACCATCGGGAACTGCACGAGGCCGTTCTTTTCGAGATCGGCGTCGGACATCGGCTTGTCGGTTGCGCCGAAGGTAACGGTCTTGGCGATGACCTGCTTGATGCCGCCGCCGGAGCCGATCGACTGATAGTTGAGGCCGATGCCGGTATCCTTCTTGTAGGTGTCGGCCCACTTGGCGAACACCGGATAGATGAAGGTCGAACCGGCGCCGGAAAGGTCAGCGGCCATGGCCGCGCTCAAGGTGACGGTGGATGCCGCAGCCATTGCAATCGCAACGACCGCCGAGCGGATGAAGTGTCTCATGTGGCCTGCTCCTGTTCGGAAGATGGTCTCTCGGCACCCGTTCTACCGGCGCCCGGGGAGGGCAATAGCCTTCGATTATTACAGTCGCATGACAGTTTCATGTCAGCCCGGTAACGCCTGAACGGAGATGTCCAGAGGGTCGCGCGGCCGCCTGTCCGGGCCAGCCCGAGTTTGTCGCGTGAATCAGCGACTTGTCTGACTTTTGGCGTAAAAATTATCCCGGCGGCCAGCTTTTGGCCGCCGGGAAATAAAATCCGGACGAGAGCGCGTTGCCTGAATGCCAGAGCGGATCATGGCCCAGCTCATCGCCGAAAACAGGTCCGTTGGGGTAGAGTCGACGCTGTTTCTTGTTGGCGGCCGCCGCTCCCGCCCGTAACCGAAGGCGGAATCGATTTGCTTATTGTTCCGGCTCAATGATCACTTTGATATGGTGCGATCGCACCATATCCCGGCGCGATGCGCTCAAGTCGATGATGGCCATGGCGCGAAAATCCGCGCCGCCCGGCAACGGCTCTCAGGGCCATCCCGACCTTTGAACTAAACTATTGTTTTAACTAGCAATCCGGACACAGGCCGGCGCGTGCGTGTCCCGGGACCCTTAGCCGGCGCTGCGCCTAATCTCCACATCGGCGCCGAGCCAGCGTTCGAGCTTCTCAAGCAATGCCCTGGGGCTGATCGGCTTCGGCAGATAATCATCCATGCCGGCCTCCAGGCAGCGTTCCCGGTCGCCCTTCAGCGCATGCGCGGTGACACCGACGATCGGCACATGCCCCCCCGTCTCGTCCTCGACCCGACGAATGGCGCCGGTCGCCTCCAGGCCGTTCATCTCCGGCATCGACACGTCCATCAGGATCATGCGCGGGTTGAGCTTGCCGAAGGCGTCGAGCGCCTTCTTTCCATTGGCCACGATCTCGAAGCGATAGCCGGTCTCGCCGAGGATCTGCGTGAACACCATCTGGTTCACCTCATTGTCCTCCGCCACGAGGATGTCGAGCCCGCGCTCCTCGCCAGCCGGGCGCGGACGCGCGCGCACCGGTGGCGGCTGCAGCATGGCGCGCTCGGCGAAAGCCGTCTGCGCCGGGGATGCCTGGGCAGCGGCAAGCCCGGCGCCGACGCCAAGGACCAGGGGCGCGCGAGCCGCTGCCGCGCTGTGACGATGCCGCTGAATGGTGGCGACCAGCGTTTCGAGCAGAATCGAGGAACGCGCCGGCTTGATCAGTTGCGCATCTATGCCGAGATCGCGGTAGCCGGTATTGGCGAGCGACTGGTCGACCGACGTCAGCATGATGATCGGCGTGTCCGCAAGGCCCGCCGTGTTGCGCACAATGCGCGCCATCTCGGCGCCCGTCATGCCCGGCATTTGATAGTCCAGCACGACACAGTCTACCGGCACGCCATAGGCGGCGGCGGCAAACATCACCTTCAACCCTTCGGCGCCGCTCTCGGCCGCGCAGGAATCGAACATCCACGACGCCATCTGCTCACGCAGGATCGAGCGGTTGACGGCGTTGTCGTCGACGATCAGCACGCGGGCGCCGGTGACGTCGACCGGCATGATGCGCTGCCCGCCCTGCTCGGCCCTTGGCAGCGTCACGGTAAACCAGAAGGTGGAGCCCTTGCCCTCGGCGCTGTCGACGCCGATGTCGCCGCCCATCAGGTCGACCAGGCGAGAGGTGATGGCAAGGCCGAGCCCGGTGCCCTCATGACGCCGCGTCGAGGACGTGTCGACCTGGCTGAACTTTTCGAAGACGGGCTTCAGCTTGTCCTCGGGAATGCCGATGCCCGTGTCGGTGACCGAGATGGTGAGCTTCGTGCCTGCCGGGACGCGCTCGCCGGTCACATCGACAAGCACATGACCCTCGTCGGTGAATTTCACCGCATTGCCGAGCAAATTGGTGACGATCTGCCTGATGCGGCCGACGTCGCCGACGAACTGGCCGTCGAGACCCGGCTGCACGCGCACGATCAGCTCGAGGTCCTTCTCCTTGGCCCGCGTCGACACCAGTGTCGCCACATCCTCGATCGCCTCCGCCAGGTTGAAGGGTCCTGGATCGAGCACGAGCTGGCCGGCGTCGATCTTGGAGAAGTCGAGGATGTCGTTGATGATGGTGAGCAGCGCGTTGCCGGACTTGACGATGA
>NZ_JANINM010000215.1 GCF_024509055.1 Mesorhizobium sp.
TTCATCGTCGGCGCGCTCTGCGAGGCGATCAGCCGGCCGACCTCGGTCGAACCGGTGAAGCTCATGGCGCGGACCCGCGCATCGGCGCACATCGTGCCGACGATGGTGCGGGCGTCGCCGGTGACGACGTTGAAGACACCGGCAGGCAAGCCGGCGCGCTCGCCGAGTTCGGCCAGCGCTAGCGCCGACAGCGGCGTTTCCGAGGACGGATGCGCCACCACCGTGCAGCCGGCGGCAAGAGCCGCGGCGGCCTTGCGGGTAAGCATGGCCGAGGGGAAATTCCAGGGCGTAACGACGCCAACGACGCCGATGGGCTCGCGGCGCACGGTCATCTCGGCATTCGGCAGATGGCTGGTGACGCTTTCGGCGTTGAGGCGCTTTGCCTCCTCGGCATACCACTCGACGAAGGAAGCGGCGTAGTCGATCTCGCCCAGCGATTCCTTCAGCGGCTTGCCCTGTTCCAGCGTCATCAGAAGCGACAGGTCGTCCTTGGCGGCGATCATGAGCTCAAACCATTTTCGCAGGATTCTGGAGCGCTCCTGGGGGAGGGCCGAGCGCCAGCCTGGCAGGGCGCGCGCCGCCGCATTCACCGCCTCGGTCGTCTGCCTTGCATCGAGCGCCGCGACAAAAGCCACGGTGGAACCGGTCGCGGGATCGGTGACCTCGAAGCTCGCCGCCCCTGCGCCCGCGATCCAGTGCCCACCGACGTAACCGAGGTCACGCAACAGCCGGCGGTCGGCAAGGCGGTCCAATGCGTCATGGCGGTGCGGTCGGGCAAAGTGCGCGGACATCGACATCTCCCTTCGATGCCGGAAGCATCGGCCGCGATGGGCGAAAAAGGAGACTGTTTCGGCGCCTTTGAAGAGAGAGATAGTCTCTATTGACCGGCCGCCGGAGACGATCTCTCCGTGTCAGGACTGCTGCGGCAGCAACTCGGCCACCGGCAGCACGGTCTCCTCCTTGACCGTCTTGGTGACGATGTAGGTGAAATAGCGGTCGATGCCGATCTCGCGCTCGAGCAGGCCGTCCACCAGTCGCTGATAGGCATCGATATCGCGCGCCATGACCTTGAGGATGTAGTCGACGCCGCCGCCTACCGACCAGCACGCAACGATTTCCGGAATATCGCGAACGACGCGCTCGAACCGGTCGAAGTCCGCCTGCCGGTGGTTGGCCAGGGTCACCTCCATCAGCACCATTGCCACCGGCGCGATGGCACGCACGGCGATTTCCGCGTGATATCCGGAAACGATGCCAGCCTTTTCCAGCTTGCGCAGCCGCATCCAGCACGGTGTCGGCGACAGGCCGACCTTCTCGGCCAGCGCGAGCTTGGTGATACGCCCATCGCGCTGGATCGCATCGAGAATCCTGAGGTCGATAGGGTCGAGTTTTGCTGCCGCCATGCGGGTTCCGCCTTTCGTTGGAGACACCATGACGACGCATTATTTCGATTGTCAATTGCACTGATTTTGATCTCTAATATGTCATGACATTGTGGCAGCCAGATCCTGCGCTCATCCGCCGCCCGGCCTATCTCTCGCTGGCCGACCAGTTCGCCCGGGCCATCCATGACGGGCGGCTTGCGAATGGCACGCGGCTGCCGACGCATCGCCGGCTGGCGGACGACCTGAAGCTTTCAGTGCAGACAGTCAGCCGCGCCTATGAGGAATTGATCCGACGCGGCCTGATTTCGGGCGAGGTCGGTCGTGGCAGCTTCGTCCAGACGCAGCGGCGCGAGCCGGAGCCGCCCTACATCCCGGAAAGGCTGGGCGAGGTCATCGACCTTTCCATCCTGAAGCCGGTTTGCGAGCCGATGCACCTGGAAAAGCTGAAGCAGGCGCTAGGCTGGCTGGCCGAGAACCTGCCGGCGAGTTCGGCGCTCTCCTTCCGGCCGAACATGGTGTTTCCACGTCATCGCGCGGTCGCGGTCGAGTGGCTGAAGCTCTGCGGCCTCGAAGCCTCGCCGCAGAACATCAGCGTCACCAACGGCGCCACCGCCGGCATGACGGTCGCGCTGATGAGCGTCGCGCCGCCTGGATCGACGGTCGCCACCGAGGCGATCGGTCATCACACGCTGATCCCGCTCGCCCGCTACCTCGGCTTCAATCTCGAAGGCTTGCCGATCGACGACAACGGCCTCATCCCGGAGGCGCTCGACGAGGCCTGCCGCCTTTCCGACATTCGCGCGGTATTCGTCCAGCCCTCGGTGATCAACCCGACGGCCACCTTGATGGACGCTACCCGGCGCGAGCGCATCGCGGCGGTTGCGCGCAAGCACGACATCGCCATCATCGAGAACGATGTTCTGGGTCCGCTGGTCGAGGGCCGGCCTCCGGCCGTCGCCGCCTTCGCGCCCGAGAGGACGCTCTACGTCACGTCCTTCACCAAGATCACGGTGCCGGGCCTTCGCATCGGCTATCTCGCCGTGCCCGACCGCTATGTCGCGGCCGTCGCCAACCGCCATCTGGTCTCGAACTGGATGGCAACGCCGATGGTGGCGGAGATCGCGACGCGCTGGGTAAACGACGGCACGGCATCGGAGCTCGTCGACTGGCAACGCACCGCGCTCAGGCGGCGGCAGGAAATCGCGGCGGAGGTGCTGGCAGGCGTGGACTATCGCGTCCACCGCGACGGACTGCATCTTTGGCTCGAACTGCCCGAAGACCGCGCCGAGGAAAGTTTTGTCGCGCAGGCGCGCCTTCGCGGCGTGGCGATCGCGCCCGGCACCTCGTTCCGCATCGCCGACACGCCCTGGCATCCAGCCGTGCGTATCTCGCTCGGATCGACGACCGAAGGGGAACTGCGGGCCGGTTTGAGCGTTGTCGCCAAGCTCCTGCTTGGCGATCCCGAGCATCTCCTGCTCGCCATCTGAGGCACAAGCTGAGCGCAGATTGCCCTGAAAATTGTGCGGCGCCCGGAAATATTGTCATGATATTATTTTCCCAATTGACATGATTTAGCGCGTTTCG
>NZ_JANINM010000216.1 GCF_024509055.1 Mesorhizobium sp.
TCGATCGCCGACCAGGCGCGCACCATCCGCATCCCGGTGCACATGATCGAGACGATCAACAAGATCGTGCGCACCTCGCGCCAGATGTTGCACGAGATCGGCCGCGAGCCGACGCCGGAGGAACTGGCCGAAAAGCTCGCCATGCCGCTGGAGAAAGTGCGCAAGGTGCTGAAGATCGCCAAGGAGCCGATCTCGCTCGAAACGCCGGTCGGCGACGAGGAGGATTCGCATCTCGGCGACTTCATCGAGGACAAGATGGCGATCCTGCCGATCGACGCCGCGATTCAGGCCAATCTGCGCGAGACGACCACGCGCGTACTAGCCTCGCTCACGCCGCGCGAAGAGCGCGTGCTCAGAATGCGCTTCGGCATCGGCATGAACACCGACCATACGCTGGAAGAAGTCGGCCAGCAGTTCTCGGTCACCCGCGAGCGCATCCGCCAGATCGAGGCCAAGGCGCTGCGCAAGCTCAAGCATCCGAGCAGGTCGCGTAAGCTGAGAAGCTTCCTGGATAGCTGAGCCGGAACCGGACAAACACTTCAAAAGGGCGCCTAGGCGCCCTTTTTCGTTTCCTGCAGGCGTAGCGCCGCCTTGTCGAGGTTGCCCGACAGGAGGATAATTTCGAGGTCGGATGCGTTCCGGGCGACAGACCGGGTGCCCGCCCCGGCGATCGCGATCGCCGTGCTCCGTGGCACCGGAGGAGGTGTGCGATGACGACCTACATCCTGCTGATGAACTGGACGGAGCAGGGGACCAGAAACGTGCGTGAGTCGCCGAAGCGGCTCGATGCCGCCAAGAAGCAACTCGGCGATATGGGCGGTTCGTTCAAGGCCTTCTATCTCACCATGGGCGAGTTCGACATGGTCGCGCTGGTGGAAGCGCCCGACGACGCTGTGCTTGCGCGCTTTGCCTTGATGCTGTCCTCCGGTGGCAGCGTCCGGACGCGGACACTAAAGGCCTTCCCGGAATTCGCCTACCGCGAGATCATCTCGTCGCTCGGTTGACGCGCGGGAGAGCATCCGGCCGATCCGTCACATTGCGGCGCCGGGCCCGGTCGCCGATAGTCGAGCCATGCCCAAGCCTCGGCTCACCGTCTGGTACAACACGCGCTGTCCGGTCTGCGATGCCGGCATCAGCCGTCAGAAGCGTCGGCTGATCGAGACGGTCAAGGCGGGCCGCATCGAATTTCGCGACATCAATATAGAGCCGACCGCGCTTTCGGCATTCGACGCCTCGCTTGAAGACATCCGGCGCAGGCTGCATGCGACCGATGCAGAAGGCCGGCTGCTCGTCGGCGCCGATGTAGCGGTTGCAGTCTGGCGGATGACGCCGGGCGAGGGCTGGCTGGCGACATTGTTTGGCAACCCGGTCGCGCTGCCGCTGACGCGCTTCGCCTATGACCGCTTCGCGGACCTGCTCTATGCCTGGAACCGGTGCAGAGGGCGTTGGTAGGGCTCACTGCTTGATTCGGGATATGGCTCTATCGCGTTGATTGAGCGAGGTCTTTTATCGATGCCGGCTCTCGTTCCCTGCGGCGTTTCATGCCTTCTTGGCATTCCCCTAAGCGTGGTGATGCGAATGGGGTCGCAACTGGTCGGGAACCACGCGCGCCGACAGTCCGCCGGCCTCGATCCAGTTTCGCGTTGATTTCTCCGCATCGGCGATCAGGGTGGCGGTGCGGCTGAAATCGTAAGCCGGGCCCGCGAGCGGGCACAGCGACGGGACGATCGCGTAATCGATGTCCCCGGGCAAGGTATCGAGCTCGCGCACCAGTTGGCGCGCGATCAGCAGCGTCAGGGCATGCAGGCCATTGGCCACGGCCCCCTGCGGCGGCGCGTGCAGATTGCAGGCAAACCCGGTCGGCAGCACGATGAGGCGGCGTGCGCCGAGCGCGACCGCGACGCGGACCGGCGTGTTGGAGGTCACGGCGCCGTCGATCAGGAACCGTCCGCCGATAGGCACCGGCGCGAAGGCCACCGGGATCGCGCTGGAGGCGGCGATCGCGTCGGCCGCATTGCCCTTGGACAAGACCACGGCTTCGCCCGAAAGCAGATCTGTGGCGATGACATGGATCGGGATCGGCGCATCCTCGAGATTGCGATAGGGCAAATGCCGCTCGACCAGACCGCGGATACCGTGCGAGCCTGAGAGGAAATCGCGCCGCCGCGCGAACCCCAGCAATGAGAGCCAACTGACCGGAAAGACATCGTTGCGCGTGATGCCGCGCCACAGGGTTTCGAGGCGTGCCATGTTCTCGACCGTGGCTCCCGCGGCGTAATAGGCGCCGTTGACGGCGCCAACGCTGGAACCGACGACGAAGTCGCAGGTGACGTCAGCGGCGACCAGCGCCTTCAGCATGCCGACCTGCACCGCTCCCAGGCTGCCGCCGCCTGCCAGCACCAGTGCGGTCCTGTTGTTCGTCCCTGACGGCATCACGCCACCTCGCTCTCATCGCCAGCCTTGCAAGCTTGGCCTTGCGCAGAGTTCGCGACGGCGGCGTCGTTTGTTTCGCGAGGCGCCAGCCACGTGTTCGTGAAGCCGTAGCCAGCGGCTGGCGACAATCTTAGATACATCGTAAGATATATCTTGACTCGCTGACTGGCTCGGCCTAATTAAGATATATCGTAAGACATAACTCAAGGAGCAATCCATGCACAGACATAACCAATTCGGGCACAATCATTTCGGCGAGCGCATGTTCATGCACATGGCCGGCAAATTCGGCGGCCGCGGTGGCGGCGGCTTCGGGCCGTTCGGCGGCAGGGGCGGTGGCCGCGGCGGCCCGGGCGACATGTTCCGCGCCGGGCGCATGCTGGCCGACGGCGATCTCAAGCTGATCACGTTGTCGCTGCTGGCCGAGGCGCCGCGCCACGGCTACGACATCATCAAGGCGCTGGAAGAGCGCACCAGCGGCATCTACAGCCCGAGCCCGGGCGTGGTCTACCCGACGCTGACCTTCCTGGA
>NZ_JANINM010000217.1 GCF_024509055.1 Mesorhizobium sp.
GCGTTGGCGCCGGAGAACGGGCAGGTCTTGCGGCGGCGATGGAACGGGCGCCGGGTCGGGATCTGGTTGATGTCGACCATTATTCTGCACCCCCTTCAACAACGTTCTCGCGCGGACGGCGCGGACCACGGTCGTCGCGGTCGCCGAACGAACGCGGGCCACGGTCGCCGCGGTCGCGGTCGCCGAACGAACGCGGGCCACGATCGCCACGCTCACGATCGCCGAAGCCACCACGCTCGGAGCGCTCCTCGCGCTTCTGCATCATGGCCGACGGACCTTCCTCATGCGCCTCGACCTTGACGGTCAGGAAACGCAGGACGTCTTCCGACAGGCCCATCTGGCGCTCCATTTCGTTGAGCGCGGCCGGCGGGCAGTTGATGTCCATCAGCGTGTAGTATGCCTTCCGGTTCTTCTTGACCCGGTAGGTGAGGGACTTCAGTCCCCAGTTCTCGATCCGGCCGACCGATCCGCCATTGGCGGCGATGACGCCCTTGTACTGTTCGACAAGCGCATCGACCTGCTGCTGCGACAGGTCCTGCCGGGCAAGAAACACATGTTCGTAAAGAGCCATTATGTCCTAGTGCCTTTCTTCGTTTCTCTGGACCGGCCCTCGCGGCTAAGCCTCTGCAACTTGTCTGACCCGGCAAGGCGGGGAAGAAAGGAGCATCGCGAGACGGTCGAGAGCGGAGACACGGGAGGCGGAAGCGCTTCTGGCTTCGCGGCATGGCCTTTGATAAAAAGCCACGGCCCTCCGTTCAGCCCCCAGCAAGGACCGGCAGATTGCGGGCGTCTATACAGCAATTCCCGTGGAAGGCAAGGCGCAAGGCAGGAGCAGCGGGCCGAATACGCGCTCCACGGTGTCGCAGCCCAGGATGCAAGGGGCTGGCGACGCCGCTTTCATCGGTTTCCCGGTAATCCCGTTTTAACCACCATGCAAGGTTGCATCCGGTTGCAACCACTCATTTATCATGGGTGGCGCATCAGGGTACGCGTGGGGCCGCGTTGCGGTTGAAGGTCGGGCAATTCCGGGGGTAGGGAATGCTTCTCAGGCAGTTCTGGCGCTCAAAGAGCGGCAATTTCGCATTGATGCTGGCGCTCGGCGTGCCGGCGGTCCTGACCGCGATCGCCTTCGCCACCGACGTCTCGACGCTGATGCGGGCCAAGAACAACCTTCAGAACGCGGTGGACGCCGCCAATCTCGCCTCCTCGCATCTCGGCGATGCCGACGCGTCGCGCACCGATGTCTTCAACCGCTACTTCCAGGTCAACGTGGCGAACCATGGCGAACTCGCCAATGCGCAGGCCACGCTCACCGTCGACAAGGGCATCAACTTCGTGAAGACCAAGGCCGTCGCCTCCGCCGACGTCAATCTCAACTTCGCCTTCCTGTTCGGCGGCGAAAAGCACATCACCGTCAACGCCTCGGCGGTCGAATCCAACAATCAGCTCGAAGTGGTCCTGGTGCTGGACAATACCGGCTCGATGGCCGGCGCCCGCATCAGCGCGCTCAGGCAGGCGACGAAGTCGCTGCTCGACCATCTCGAGGCGGTCAAGTCGCCGACCCGCCTGGTGCGGGCATCGCTGGTGCCCTTTGTCACCGCCGTCAATGTCAACGGTTCCGGGTTCGATCCTGCCTGGATCGACATGGACGGCAAGTCGTCGACCAACGGCATCAATTTCCCCGTCGTCGACGGCAAGCGGCCGAACCACATGGCGCTGTTCAAGCAGCTAGGCCTGAAGGGCGGCTGGAACAACACGGGCTGGAAAGGCTGCGTCGAAGCCCGGCCCGGGACGCTGAACATCGCAGATACGCCGCCTGACCCGTCCAAGCCAGACACGCTGTTCGTGCCCTATTTCGCGCCGGACGACCCCGATGTCGCCAGGAAGCCCTCGGCCTCCTATGGCAATTCGTCCACCGGCTACAACAACTCCTATCTCGACGACACCATCGACAACAGCAAGCTGAACCGCAACATACTGGGCATCGATCTCAGCGGCTTGCTGACTGGGCTGCTCAATGCGCTGCAGACCGCGGATCTGAAGACGATTGCGAAATACGTCGCCTCGACGAGCCAGGTGATCACCGAGACCGGCAACCCGGTCACCATCGGCCCCAACCGCGCCTGTCCGACGCCGATCGTTCCGCTGTCGGATGATTTCGACAAGCTGCGCACGGCGGCCGCCCAGATGACCGAATGGAATGGTTCCGGCACCAACGTGTCGGAGGGGCTCGCCTGGGGTATGCGGGTGCTGTCGCCGCAGCCGCCTTACACCGATGCCGCGCCATGGAAGACGCCGGGCGTCACCAAGGTCGTCATGCTGCTCACCGACGGCGAGAACGTCGTCTACGGCGCCAGCAACACGCCGCAGAAGTCGGACTACACGTCTTACGGCTACCTTGCCGGCGGCCGCTTCGGCTCCACCAGTCAGACGGCCGCGGCGCGCAACGTCGACGGCTGGACCAAGGATGTCTGCACGCAGCTGAAGAACCAGGGCGTGCAGCTCTATACGATGGTGCTGCAGGCCGACACGGCGGCCAACCGGTCACTCTACAGCGCCTGCGCCTCCAACCCGAGCGACTATTACGCCGTGGAGGATCCGGCCAAACTGCCGAACGTCTTCCAGGCGATCGCCGACAAGTTCTCCAGGCTGCAGCTGACGAATTGAGGGCGCCAAGGTCACCGGGCGCTTTGCTGCCCGGTCGGGCCCCCTTCAATACGCCAGCTTGTAGAGCGTCCCTGCCAGCACCTTTATGGCGTCGACGATGTCGTCGATCGAGGAGAATTCCTCGGGCGTATGGCTTCTGCCGTCCTTGCTCCTGACGAATATCATTCCCGCCCGGGCGATCCTCGACATCTGCTGCGTGTCGTGGCTGCCGCCGCTGGGCAGCGCGCCGAGCCTGATGCCTTGCTCCTCGGCGGTAGCCTTGATCGCCGCCACGACCTCGGGGTGGCAGATCAGGGGCGCCTGGTTTTCCAGCACCGTGATCTTCACGCCGAGGCCACGGCGGTCGGCGACCTCGCGGATCAGATTTTCGTGCAGGGAATAAAGCCGCTGCACGGCGTCCGGATCGGGATGCCGGGCATCGATCATGAAACTGACCTTCGCGGGAATGATGGCCGGCAGATTGGGCTCCACATTGACCTGTCCCACGGTCGTCACGGCTGGCCGTCCCCAGCGCTCGGCCGTCGAGATGACGCCGCTGGCGATTTCGGCAAAGCCCGCCATCGGGTCGCGGCGCGCGTCCATCGGAAACGCGCCGGCGTGATTTGCCTCGCCGGTCAGCTCGACGCGGTAGTGGCGAAGGCCGTTGATCGCGGTGACGAGACCGACGCCGAGCCCGGCGGCTTCGAGCACGGGCCCTTGCTCGATGTGCAGCTCGACGAATGTGTCGATGTCGTCGCGCTCCGCCGTCGCGAGCGCGTTCGGATCAAGCCCGGCGTCCTGCATGGCCTGGCGAATGGAGACACCGTCGTGGTCCAGCAGTTCGTCGAGTTCGCGCGGCTCGATACAGCCGGTGATGGCGCGCGAGCCCCAGAGGCTCGCCGCGGCGAAGCGGCTGCCTTCCTCCTCGCAAAGCGCCAGCACCTCCAGCGTGCGGCGCGGCTTGCCGAATTGCCTGGCAAGCGCGTCGATCGCGACCAGCGCGGCGATGGCGCCGAGGGCGCCGTCATAGCGGCCTCCCGGCTTCTGGCTGTCGATATGCGACCCGGACACGATCGAAGGTCCGGCCTCGCGGCCTTCAAGCCTTCCCCACACATTGCCGACCGCGTCGTGATGCACGGCCAGGCCCGCTTCTGCGCACCAGCCGGCGAAATGCTTGGCTGCCGCCACACACTCCGGCGAATAGACCGTGCGCCAGACGCCGGTGCCGCTATGCGCGCCGAATTCGCCGAGGTCGAGGATCAGCCGCTCGACATGTTCGGGGTCAATGTTGATCGGTTGCGCCACGGCGTTCTCCCTTGCATCCCGTTCAGCCTGCACGGCGGTACCTGAACCGTCGTTTCTCTTTTCCTAAAGGTCAGTTTCCACATCTCATAACCAATGGCGAGCCGCCGGTCTTATGAATGCGTTGCTGGTATCGACGCAGATCGGGGATTGAGCACGATGATAGAATTCATTGCGGGACCCAACGTGGAAGGGCTTGCGATTTCGGAGGCCGTCCGCGCCGGCGATTTCGTATTCCTGTCGGGTCTTGCCGGTTTCGGTCCTGATGGAGAGATCGTCAGCGGCGGCGTGGCGGCCGAGACCGATCGCATCATGCTCGAGGTGAAGGACATCCTGGGCAGGGCGGGCTTGCGCCTTTCGGACATCGTCAAGATCAGCGTCTATCTGCGGGAGGCAAAAGACGCCGGCGAGTTCGAAACCGCCTACGCGAAATATTTCCCGCAATCGAAGCCGGCGCGGATCGTCACGGTCGCCGAGTTGCTCTATGGCGGACTGGTCGAGCTGGAGGTCGTCGCCTATGGGGCGGAGGCGGGAGGCCGCGAGGAGCCGTGAGGCTCAGTTGAACGACCGCTCTTCGCGCAGATAGTCGTCGATACCGGCCAGGCCGCTTTCCAGGTGATGCGGGTCGACGCCGAAGCCGACACGGATATGGCCCTCGATGCCGAACCAGCTACCGGCGCAAACGAAGACGCCCTTGGCCCGGCGCAGTCCGTCCACGAAAGCCTCCGACGGAACATCCATGTCGTAGCGGAGGAATGCCATGCCGCTTGCCTGCGGCACGACCCAGGACCAGCCGTCGCGCCCGTCGAGCCATTTGGCCACCCGCTGGCGGCCGGCAGCGAGGATATGGCGACCGCGCGACAGCAATTTGCCGCGGACAGGTTCGCGCAGCGCTCTTTCGGCAATGAATTGCGAGACGACGCCGGTGCCGATGCTCGTATAGTCCTGGAATCGGTGACACTCCGCCACCAGGGCTTGCGGGCCGATCATCCAACCCATCCGCAATCCCGGACAGCCGAACGATTTCGCCAGCCCTCCGGTCACGATGACCCGCTTGCCCATACCGTAGATCGTCGGCGCGTCGACGGCGTCGATCTCCGAGCCGCGATAGATTTCATCGACATGCAGCCAGACCCCCGTGCGGTCGCTGAGTTCCGCGAGCGCCCGCCGGGACGATTGCGTGAGCGTCGTGCCTGTCGGGTTATTGGGATCGCACAGGGTGATCAGCTTCGTGCGAGGGCCGATTGCCGCTTCCAGCGCGGCGATATCGGGCTGCCAGTCATCGCCCGGCCGCAATGCGACCTGCGTGACGTCGATGCCCAGGCTGTGCGCAAGGCCATCGATCTGCATGAAGTTCGGCACGACGACGATGATGTGGTCGCCGCGTTCGGCAAGTGCCATCAAGGTGAGCAGGTTCGCTTCCGACGAGCCGTGCGCGATCAGCACGTTTTCCGAACCCGCTCCGGGATACCAGGCGGCGACGGCGTCGCGCAGTGATGGTGTGCCGTCCGTATAGCCATAGCCCAGGGGCAGGGCGGCGAGCTCGGCCAGTTCGGCTTCGGACAGGATGTCGGAGATGGCCGCGGGGTGAACGCCGCTCTCCGTCAGGTTGATGGCGACATCGTTCTCGTAAAGCGTTTGGCTTCGCTCGAGGATGAAGGTCGGAATTCGCATGCGGCACCCCTCAGTTTGTTCGCGCGACGACCGCTTTGGCGATCATGATGTCCTGCACGGCGACACCGGTCAGGTCGGCCACCGTGATGTCGTCAGGCGAGCGACGGCCCGTCTTTCCGGAAATGACGTTTCCGAGCTCGACAATGCCCTCGCGCCGCAACACGCCGGCGGTTATCGCGGCGCGTATCTCTCCACGCAACTGGCATTGCTGTATGCTGTCGGCGACCACCATGCCAGCCGACTTCAGGATCATCGGATCGATCTCGTTTTTCTCGGGCGTATCCGATCCCATGGCGGTGATATGCGTGCCGGGCTTGATCCAATCGGCGAGCAGGTAGGGCTCGTGCGCCGCGGTCGTCGTGACGATCAACTGCGCCGACGCGGCAACCTCTTGCGGGCTCGCCGCGACGCGCGCGTCGTAGCCCATGCGTGCGATATCGCGCACGGCTTCTTCCGCCCGACCGCTGTCGCGCGCCCACAAGACGAGGTCCCGGCATTGCGTCACGCGGCGCAGATAGTCGGCCTGCAGGCGCGCCTGCACGCCGGAGCCGCAGATGCCGATGGTCGCCAGCCGCGGTGGCGCCAGGTGACGCGCTACGACCGCGCCCGCGGCGGCGGTCCGGTGGTTCGTGAGCTCGCCTTCCTCGAGAAGGATGCAAACGACCTGTCCCGTCTTGGCGGAAAGCACCAGCATGCAGCCTGAGAATGGCGGCAGTCCCAATTTCGGATTGTTGAAAAACCCGGTTGCGAGCTTCACGACGAACACATCGTCGCCGCGCACGGCGCCATATTTGATGTGAAGCTCGCCGTTTTCATCCGGGAACAGCAGTTCGCCCACCGGCGGAACCTCGACCTTTCCCTCGGACAAGGCGACGAAGCCGCGCTCGATCTCGCCGATAACATCGATGTCCGGCAGTGCTTTCAGGATTTGCTCGAGCGGCACGACCTTCGTCAATCTCGTCTCCCCGGGACCGATCAATTCGATAGCCGACCGCCTAGCATGGGACCGGTCGCCGGTTGGTTGCCTGATTTGGAAAGCTGGCTTGAGCATTTAGGTAACGCATGAAACTTCGGCTGCACTAATTCTGGAGCCGTAAAAGGCCGAATTTGAAGCGACGCAGTCGCGCTATATGCAAACGCTACGTCCGCTTCGGCCGGGAAAAGAAGATCGTCGGGCGGACCTGAGGGATGGCGCTTCGTCAGCTCGCGGCATTTGCCCGCGGAATACAGGGGAACAAGCTATGAGAAACAGACTGCTTGGTTTGATCGGCGCGCTGGGTATCGCCCTGACGCCGGTCATGGCCGCTGCCGAGGACATTACATTCGCCACCGAGGCCGCCTATCCGCCGTTCAATTTCCGCGCCGCGGACGGCTCGATCGCGGGCTTCGAAATCGAGCTCGGGCAGGCTCTCTGCAAGAAAATGAACCGCACCTGCACCTTCGTGGCCCAGAACTGGGACGGCATGATCCCGGGGCTGCTGGTGAAGAAGTTCGACGGCATCTTCGCCTCCATGACCATCACCGAGGAGCGCAAGAAGCAGATCGACTTCACCGATCCCTACTATCGCACGGCCGCCTCCTTCGTCGCGCCCGACGCGACCAAGATCGATCTCGCCGACAAGGCCCTTGGCGGGCTGAAGATCGGCACCATTCCGGGCGTGGCGGAATGCTATCTGGAGAAGACCTATCCGGCCGCCAGCATCCAGGTTTACCAGAATGCCGAGGACATGTTCCTCGATGTCAGCGCCGGCCGGCTGGACGCCGTCTTCTCCGACAGGATCCAGCTTGACTACGGCCTGCTCAAAACCGAGCGCGGCAAGGGTTTCAGCTTCCATGGCGACCCGGTCAGCGAACCCGGCTGCTTCGGCGCGGGCATCGGCATCGGCCTTCGGAAAGAGGACACCGAACTGCGCCAGGCGTTGAACAAGGCCATCAAGGAAGTCCGCGACGACGGCACCTACAAGGCGATCAACGACAAGTATTTCAGCTATGACATCTACGGCAAGTGACCGGCGTGCTCGCACCCGGCCGCGTGTGATCCCCGAAATCTGGACTGACCGTGGCTGATACCCTCGCATACCTGCCTTTCGTCCTGCGGGGCATCTACGTCACGGTCGCGCTCAGCGTCTGCTCGCTCTTGGCGGCGACGGTGCTGGGCCTGCTCGGAGCCTGGGCGAAATCATCGGCATTCTCGGTCGCGCGTCGTGCGGCCGAGACCTACACCACGCTGGTCCGGGGCATTCCCGACCTCGTGCTGATGCTGCTCCTCTACTATGGCGGGCAAGCGGTCGTGAACCGGATCGGCGATGTCACAGGCCTCTGGAAGAGGATGGACCTCGACCCGTTTACCGTGGCCGTCGCCGCCATCGGCGTGATCTTTGGTTCGTACATGACTGAAACGTTCCGGGGCGCCTACCTGTCCATCCCCCGCGGCCAGGGCGAAGCCGGGAAGGCCCTCGGTCTCAGCCGCTGGCTGCTCTTCAGGCTGGTCATCTGGCCGCAGCTCGTGCGCTACGCCCTGCCGAGCTTCACCAACAACTGGCTGAGCCTGATGAAAACGACGGCCCTGGCTTCGGTCATGGGATTGGAGGATATCGTGAACAAGGCCAACGCCGCCGGTCGCACGACCCATCAGCCTTTCTCCTTCATCTTCATCGTCCTGCTCGTCTACCTCGCTCTTACAGCCCTGTCGGACGTGGGACTCGGCATGCTGGCGAAGCGGCTTCGCGCCTCGGGACGTGCCTGAGATGAACGGCGCGTGGTCCCGTCTCCAGGAGTTCATGCCGATCGATGTCGGCGTCATTATCGACAACTGGCCTCTTTTCGCCCGGGGCCTGATCAACACGTTGCTGCTCGTCTCGATACCGCTTCTGCTCGCGGGCGCGCTTGCCATTCCCCTGGCGGTGATCCGGGCGCGAAGGATGCGCGTCCTCAACAGGCTGGTGTTCTCCTACACCTATGTGTTTCGGGGCACGCCGCTGCTCGTGCAGCTTTACCTGCTCTATTTCGGCGCGGCCCAGTTCGACTTCGTGCGCCATTCGTTTCTCTGGCCCCTGCTGCGCGAGGCGTGGTGGTGCGCCTTCCTGTCCATCACGCTCTGCTCCGCTGCCTATCTCACGGAGATATTCCGGGGCGCGATCGAGAACGTGCCGACAGGTCAGGTCGAGGCTGCCAAGGCGCTCGGCCTGTCCGGCTTCCAGCAGTTCTGGCTGGTCGTCTTGCCGTCCGCCTGGCGACGCGCGCTGCCGCCCTTGTCCAACGAAGTGATCTTCACGCTGCATGGCAGCGTGGTCGCGAGCACGATCACCATCATCGACGTCCTCGGCGCGGGCAGGATGCTGAACAACAAATACTACCTCGCCTCCGAAGGCCTGCTCGCCGCCGCCGTCATCTACCTTGCGCTCACCTTCCTGATCACCGCGGCGTTTCGCCGGATCGAGCGCAAATACCTCTCGCATCTCAAAGTATCACGATCCTGAAGGAGCCTGACCTTGGACAATTTCGCGAACACCGAGAGCCGCCTCGCATCGTTGGAGGTTTTTCCGCCGGCACAATCCTACGTCTACCTCGATGCGGCATCGGTCGGCCTGACGCACAAGGGCGCGGCCGAGGCGATCAATCGCTGGCAGACTCAGCTCGCCGACGATGGAACGGTGGCCTTCGACGAGGAAGCCGAGGTCAAGTGTTTCGATGAACTGAACGCGGCCACCGCGGAACTTTTTAACGCGACGCCTGCCGACATCGCGGTGGCCTCCAGCGAGACGGTGCTGATGTCGTCGCTGGCCTGGGCGGCCATGCCTAAGAGAGGGTCGACCATCGTCGCCACGACGATCACGCATCCCAGCACCGTCTATCCCTGGATGCGGGTTGCGCAGCACACTGGCGCCGAGATGCGCTGGGTCAAGCCAGGCGACGGTCTGGCCATCGATCCGGAGGAACTGCTGGGCGCGATCGATGACAACACTTCGGTCGTCTGCATTTCGCATGTCGAGTACGGAACCGGCCAGACCTATGATCTGAAGGCAATCGCCGACAAGGCGCACCGCCATGGAGCGCTGTGCGTCGTCGACGGAACGCAGTCGGCGGGGCAGGTCGTGGTCGATGCCGTGGGCAGCGGCGTGGATGCCGTGGCGACGTCCACCTACAAATGGCTTTGCGGCCCCTTCGGCACCGGCCTGATGTATGTCTCACCGCGAATGCAGGAGATGAATCCCGGCCTGCTGGGCTGGCGATCTCATAAGGACATGTGGGATTTCCAGGCCGACAGGATCGAGCTGCCGGCAGGAGCGAAACGCTACGAGTTCGGCACCATGGCCTATGGCACCGCGATCGGCGCGACGGTCGGCCTGCGCTACCTGCTCGACACAGGCGTGCGCAAGATCCAGGAGCACAATTCGAAGATATCGGCCCAATTGGTCGAGGGGCTTCGTGAACTCGGCGCCGAGGTGCTCGGACCGACCGATCCGGCGCAGCGTTCGGCGACCGTGGCGGCGCGGTTTGCGGGCAAGAACAGCGCCGAATTTGCGAAGACCTTGAAGCAGAACGACGTGATCGCCTCGCTGCGCAAGGATTTCATCCGCTTCTCGCCGCATTTCTACAACTCCAGCGACGATATCAGGCGCGGTCTGGCTGCCATCCGCGCGGCGCTCTGAGCACCTTACGGAGCCGCTTGAAGGCGCCCCTGCAAGCCCCTAACATTGCTCAGGCGGGCGCAGACATTGTCCGCCTTTGCAATGATCAGGCATGAACTGGCCACATCGACTTTTCACCGGTGAGATCGGCGACGCCGAGATCAAGTTGCTCCGCATCTTCCGCACCGTCGTCGATTGCGGCGGCTTCTCGGCGGCCGAGGTCGAGCTGGGCGCGTCCAAATCCGCGATCAGCAAGCAGATGAGCGACCTGGAGATCCGCCTCGGCATGCGGCTTTGCAACCGTGGCCGGTCGGGCTTCAGCCTGACGCCGGAAGGCGAGCGGGCCTATGCCGCAACGAGCCAGTTGCTCGCCTCGTTGGAGATATTCCGCTCCCAGATCAACGATACGATGGCCGGGCTGACCGGCACGCTGTACATCGGCCTGGTCGATACGATCGTCACCCAATCGGACTCGGCGCTGCATCGCGCGATCTCAGCCTATTGCGGCAAGCACAAGGATGTCGGCCTCAGGGTCATTTCCGGATCCTCCGCCGAGATAACCCGCTCCGTCCAGGAGATGCGAATCCATGTCGGCGTGACGGTGCTGGAATCGGAGCATCCCGACATCTCGGCCGTGACCCTCTTCGAGGAAGTAAGCCATCTCTATTGCGGGGCAGGGCACCCGCTGTGGCCGATCGCTGACAGCGGCATCCAGATCGCCGACCTCTCCGGACGGGCGTTCGTGCAGCACGGCTATTCCGAGGCGGAGCGATCCTATGTCGATCGCATGAACATGTCCCTCAAAGCGATTTCGCATGTGACCGAGGGGGTGCTGTTCCTTATCCTGTCGGGGAGCTATCTCGGCTTTCTCCCGACCCATTTCGCGCGGATATGGGAGGAGCGGGGAGAGATCCGGCCGATCCTTGCCGGCGACGTGGTCAAGAAGACGAAACTCTCCGCGATCGCCAACCGCAAGATCGTCAAGAACGCGCTGATAGGCAGCTTCCTCGATGAAATAGCGCGGCAGTAGGCGCACCGCGCTTGGACGCAACCGTCCGAAGCTGCGCCTGCAGGCGACTCAGTTTGTATGTGTGGTAATGCGCTGGCCCCTCCGGGGAAAACCAGCATGCTCTCCAAGGATGCGGCTTGTACTGAACTGCTCCGGCTCATGATTCAGGGAGGCTCGCCCCGTCCGGCGCAAGCATTGCCTTGATTTCCTTCTTGGCCACCTTGCCGTAGCCCGACTTGGGGAGCGCGTTCCAGAACCGAATAAGCTTCGGCTGCTTGTAGCGAGCAATCCTTCCCGTCAGCCAGTTGTCCAGTTCCGCAACGGTAATCGACGAGTTCGCCTTCGTCACGCATACCGCCACGCCAATTTCTCCCCAGACGGGGTCTGGCATTCCGACAACCGCGACTTCGTGAATGTCGGGGTGGGCAAGGATCTTTTCCTCGATTTCGCGGGGATAGATGTTCGACCCGCCCGATATGTACATGTCAGACGCCCGGCCGGTGATATAGAGAAAGCCGTCGCTATCCAGATGGCCGAGATCTCCCGTACGGAACCAGCCGTCGCGGAACGCTTTCTGGTTGGCCTCCGGGTTATCGTAATAGCCCGCGAAGACGGCTGGTCCGATGACGCATATCTCCCCGGTCTGTCCCGGTGGGACCTCATGCCCTTCCGGCGTTCGAATGGAAACCTGCATGGCCGTACGCTCGAACCCGCAGGTCCCGATCCTGGCTCCGTGACCGTCGTCGATGTGGTGGTGGTTCGGCGGAAGGACCGTGATGTTCCCCGTCACCTCGCCAAGGCCGAAATATTGCACGAGAACCGGCCCCAGCTTGGCCAACGCGACCTTCTGGTCGGCGCGATACATCGGCGCGCCGGCATAGACGACATGGCGCAGCGACGAGTGATCGTAGCGATCGACCGACGGATGCTCGACCAGCAGCTTCAGTATGGTCGGAACGGTGAAGATGTTGGTTATGCGCCATTTCTCTACCAGAGCCCATGCCGCTTCGACGTCGAAACGGTCCGTGTCCAGGAGCACGGTGGCGGCGCCGCGGGCGACTTGCGTCAATTGGTGGACGCCCGCTCCGTGGGAGAGGGGGGCGACCACCAGCGAGGCGTCTTGCTCGGTCGTGCCCGGCATGAGGTCGCAGAGATGGTTCGTGATGACGAACGCCATCTGGCCGTGCGTCAGCACGGCAGCCTTGGGATGCCCCGTCGTTCCCGACGTGAACAGGAACCAGCACGGGTCGTCGCGGTCGACAGGTGCCGGCTCAATTCTCTTGCCGAGGTGCTCCGCGACGATGGCGTCATAGTCCGGACCGAACGAAGCGGCGCCGATGCTTACGTAGAAACGAAGCGAACCCGAGGCAGCCGCGCAGGCGGCTTGATGGCCGGCAAAGGCAGCATTGCAGATCATTCCCACGGCGCCGCTTGTCTCGGCCTGATAGGCCACCTCGGAAGGTGTTTGGCGGAAATTGGTAGGCACCCACACTGCGCCGATCCGAAAACAGGCGAACATGGACTCAAACATCTGGTTGCAATTCTGCGACTGCACCAGCACGCGATCCCCTTTGCGGACTCCAAATCGATCGACCAGGGCCGAGGCCATGGCGTCGATCCGCTGGTCCAGTTCTTTCCAGGTCAGGATTCGCGCCCGGCTCACAAGCGCGACGCGATCAGGGTGGCGGCGTGCCGCCTGGGTGACGAAATGTGCGAGGTTCATGACCCGCGTGGAGACAGGTTTCACGGTGCCGATTGGGTTTTCGCTCATCTTGCGCGTTCCAGTATCGAGACATAGTTGGTGACCGCAGCGCCGCCCATGTTGAAGACGCCGGCAATGGCGGCGCTGGGTATCTGCATGGCGCCTGCGTCGCCCGTGAGTTGCTGCGCCGCCATCACATGCATCGAAACGCCGGTGGCGCCGAGCGGATGCCCTCTTGCCTTCAGGCCGCCGGAAGGATTGACCGGAAGCCGTCCCGATCTCTCGGACACGCCATCCTGGATCACCTGGTGGCCCTGGCCGCGCTCTGCCAGTCCCATGGCCTCGTACTCGATCAGTTCGGCGATGGTGAAGCAGTCATGCGTCTCGACGAGATCGAGATCGTCGAGGCATAGGCGCGCTTCGCCCAGCGCCTTCGCCCAAGCGCGCCTGGCGCCTGCGAATTCGGTCGGGTCGCGGCGGCTCAAAGCCATGAAGTCGTTTGCCTGCGAGCGTCCTCGAAACGACAGCGCCCGTTGCAGGGCCGTTGCCGTAGCCTGATCCGCGATGACCAGCGCGGCGGCGCCGTCCGACACAAGCGAGCAATCCGTTCGCCGAAGCGGTGGCGCAACGAGCGGGTTCCGCTCCGAGACGGTGTTGCAGAACTCGAATCCAAGGTCCGCGCGCATATGCGCTATCGGATTGTCCATAGCGTTGCGATGGTTCTTGGCGGCTATCGCGGCCAGCGCCCCCGACCGGTCGCCGTATCGCTGGAAATAGGACTGGGCGATGCGCCCGAAGACCCCGGCGAAGCCACCTTCG
Organism: Mesorhizobium sp.; assembly: GCF_024509055.1. Lineage (GTDB taxonomy): Bacteria > Pseudomonadota > Alphaproteobacteria > Rhizobiales > Rhizobiaceae > Mesorhizobium. The sequence continues at coordinate 13,784 of NZ_JANINM010000217.1, forward strand.
ATTTCGGCTTCCTCCTTCCGATAGCAGCCGGACATCAAGACATCGCCGACCTGGTTGGACGGAAGGCTGGTCATCTTCTCCGCGCCGATGACCAGCGCGATCCGTCCACGCCCGGCCTCCACGAAGTCGAGCGCCCCAAACAACGCCGCCGAACCCGTCGCGCAGGCGTTCTCGAACCGGGTGGCAGGCGTTTCCGCGAGCGCCGGGTGGTTCATGCCGACCAGCGCCGCCTGGAAGTCCTGGCGCGAGAAGCCGTTGTTGTAGACGCCGACGAAAATGGCATCGACATCGGTAGCCTCGATACCTGCGTGGCGCAGTGCCGGTCCCGCCACTTGCGCCATCAGCGTTTCGGTGTCAGGGGCGGCCGACTTTCCGAAAACCGAATGAGCCCAGCCGACGATCTGTGCCTTGGTCATGGTTCGTCCTCCGGCCGCCGCGTCGGCGCCGTTGAAAGCTTCAAAACGAGTCTTGTCCGGCTAAGCCGTCGCGCGCAGCACAGGCTCCTGCGCCACCTCATTCTCGAAAGCGCGAATGCCGGCCTCGAACGATTCCAGCATTTCCTCGATCTCCGCTTCCTTGATCGTCAGCGGCGGGCACAGCATCAGCCATTCCCCGAACGAACCGCCGGCGGTGCGGCGAGAAAAGAGCAGCAGCCCATGCTCGCGGCAGATCATCCCGATCCGCTCGCCAGCTTTGATATGCCCCGGAAACGGCTCCTTGGTGACGCGGTCCGCGACGATCTCGACCGCCATGTGCAGCCCCAGCCCGCGGATGTCGCCGATGACGCCTGTCTTTTGCTTCAGGGCCTCAAGCCTGGAACGGATCAAGGCGCCCAGCCTGGTCGCCCGCTCCATGAGGCCGTCTTCTTCAACGACACGGAGGACCATGTCGGAGGCCGCGCAACTGACCGGGTTGGCCGAATATGTATGACCGTGCTTGAATCCGCCGGCGCGGCGAACATCCTGGACCATGTCCGTGGATGCCAGCACAACCCCCAGCGGCGCGTAGGAGCCGCTGACGCCCTTGGCCAGGGTTACGATGTCGGGTCGGCAATCGGGCCAATGATGCCCGGCCAGGAACTTGCCGGTGCGGCCAGCCCCGCTCATGATTTCATCATAGATCAGCATGACGCCGTGTCGGTCGCAGATCTGGCGGATCCGGGTGGAGTAGCTGTCCGGCGACACCAGCGCGCCGGTCGACACGCCGCCGACGGGCTCGATCATGAAGGCAAGCACGGTCTCCGGGCCTTCGCGAAGGATTGTTTCCTCCAACTGTCGCACACAGCGATCGACGACGTCCTGTTCGGATTCGCCGTTCGGCCGCCTGTAGGTCAGCGGGGCATCGACCTTGGGCATGTCGACAAACATCGGCTTGTAGGCCGCGGCATAGTCGGGGTCACCCGTAATACCCAGCAGGGCCGTAGTGGCGCCGTGATAAGAGGGAATGCGGCTGATAATCTTGTAGCGCGACGACTGGCCGCGAGCGACAGCGACCTGTCGTGCGAACTTTATTGCTGCCTCGTTCGCCTCGGATCCGCCAGAGACGAAGAACGCGGCCCCATAGCCCCAGTCGCTCATCCGTTCCAGGCGCGCTGCCAGCCGCTCGTTTGGATCGTTGTCCCAGCGCATGCTGTGGGCATAGACGATGCGGCTCATCTGATCGCGCATGGCCTCGAGCACCCGGGGGTGAGCATGGCCGACATTGACCGATATCGCGCCCGACGAACCATCGAGAAGGCGGCGGCCGGTGCTGTCCCAGATGTAGACGCCCTCGCCACGAACGACCTTAGGGAACTCCATGCTGCCCTCAGGCGTGATGAAATGCTGATAGCGCAGTGTCATGGTTGGTTCCTCACAGTCGTCATAGGGTGCCGACCGGGCGCAAAGGCGAAGTCGCATTCAGAAGCGCAGGGTCGGGATCGTTGCCGAAGAGCATGCGGTGGCGGGTGAAAGCGAGCAGCTCGGCGACATGCCCGTCATTGTTGGGGTCTTCCGGAAATGCGCTGCCGAAGATCTCGTCCACGTAGATGCGCGTCATGATCTCGTCAGCGAAGGCGCTGGTTGCATGTCCCACGAACCGGTCGAACGCGGCTGGCACCGGGCGCTTCGTATGCTTCATGGCGATTTCGGACAGGACGTCGGCCCATTGCGCCGTCAATCGCAGCCAGACTTCATTGGCTTCCTGATCTTGCCTGCGCATTTGAAACAGTGAGCGGAACAGTTTCCTGCGGCGGCGAAAGGCCCCCACGATTTCCAGGAACGTCGCCTTCATCCGCGAGAACAGATCGTCGAACTCGTTGCCTTCCGGAATAGCCGGGGCGATATCGACCGCGGCGAATTCCGAAAAGACCTCGATTGCCAGTTCACGGATGCCGGCGAAATGCAGGTAGAAGGTTCCGGCAGCCACCTTGGCTTTGCCAGTCACCGCGCTGATGGTCAGGTTGGAAAGGTCGTTTTCTGTCAGGCAGTCGACTGCCGCGCGTTTGAGCTTGGCACGGGTTCGAGCGCTTTTGCCTTCGCCATTGCTGCCTGTGATCTGCGCATTGAGCTCCGCCACATAGCGATCGCCGAGCGCGATGGACGAGCCGGCAGAGTTCGTTGTCGATGGGTGGGGCGTATCCATGATCGCTCGCTTCATCGGTTCAGGAGGCAGCCGCAAGAAGCGTTCGGTCGGGAAGCGCCTCGCCGACCAGAACCTCGAATTTCGCCGCAAGTCCGGCCAGATCCAGCTCGGACTTCTGCTTGCCGGACAGGTCCATGACCACTTTTCCCCTGTGCATCATCAAGACCCTGTCCGAATGCGCCAAGGCATGACCGAGATCGTGGGTGACCATGATGGTCGTTATGGCCTGCGCCCGGATGATGTCCTCGGTAACCTCGGCCACAAGCTTCGCCCGCTTTGGGTCGAGCGCGGAGACATGTTCATCGAGCAAAAGCACGCGCGGATTGCGCACCGCCGCCATTGCCATGGCAACGGCCTGGCGTTGCCCGCCGGAGAGTGTGCCGGTGGATTCGGTGAGCCGGTCTTCCAACCCCATGCCGAACTTGCACAATGCCTGGGCAGCCGCCTCTCGCACAGCTGCGCGGTTGTAGCGCCGCAAGCCGAAAGCACGCTCGCGTCCCATGATCGCCAGCGCAAAATTCTCCTCGATGCTGAGTGATGAAAGGACGTTGTGCTCTGGATTCTGACGCACCAGGGCAATGCGGGAAGCACGCTTCCAGGAGGGCTCTTCGCTGACATCCTTGCCGTCAATGTGCAGCGACCCCTCGTCGAGCAATTGCGTGCCCATCAGGATGGAGAGCAACGTCGACTTGCCTGCGCCGTTCGAACCGATGAGGGCCACACAACTGCCGGGCGCCACATTGACATTCAGCCCGTCCAGCGCCGTGAAGACCTCCCGCTTGCCCAGCCCGGCGAAGCGCTTTGTCGCATTCGAGAGCCTGATTGCGGGAACCGGCGATCGCGTTTCAAAGAAGGCTTGAGACACGGTCATTCTCCAGAAACTGCAGGTGCTTGCGGCGGCGGCTGCGCCAGCTTTCGAAGCCGGCCTGGCCGAAACTGCCTTTGGCGTGAATACGCGCCGCGATGAAGGCGAAGACCAACATGGCCGTGATCAGGCGCACGGAATTGGGCGGCACACCAAGTCTTAGGCTGAGCGCAACGATGCAACGATAGATAACGACGCCGACGACGACGGCGGCGATGCCGACGGCAACCTTGTCCGAGCGGATCATGCTTGTGCCGATCGTAAGCGCGGCCAGTCCGACAACGATGACGCCGCCCTGGATCGAGACGTCCATGAACCCCTGGCTCTGGGCCACCAGCGCGCCTGATGCGGCCGCGAGCGCGTTAGCCATCATCAAGCCGAAGATCTGGTGCTTTTCGGTGCGGATGCCCATCCCGCGAGCGGTCTGGATGTTCAGCCCGGTGGCACGGGTGGCCAACCCATACCCTGTGTGAAGCAACCATATCAGGAAGAGCGCCAGAACCAGGGTGACGGCCCCGGCGACGAGAATGGTCGCCAGCTGATTTCCGAGCCCGCCATTTTCGACCCAGGTGAACAAGGTCTCGAAACGAACCAGGGAAACATTGCCCGTTCCCATCACCGCGATGCTGACGGACCATGCCGCGGTGGTCATCAGAATTCCGGCGAGCAGCACATTCATCTGGAGCACTACATGGAGCAGGGCGGTGATCAGCCCTGCAATCCCTCCCGCGCACATACCGATCGCTAGCGAAGACAGTGGATCGAAGCCCATGATGAGGCTGCTTGCCGCAGCAGCCCCTCCAATGCCGAACGAACCTTCGAGCGTCAGGTCCGGCAGGCTAAGCACGTTGATGGCGAGGTAAATTCCCAACGCCAGTGGAGCGTAGAGCAGCCCGATCTGGGTACCGATCAAAAGCACGTCCAAAATCATGGTCGCCTCAATAGGTCTTGACCGCGGAAGAAAGCATGCCGGCCGGTATCGTCAACCCGAGCGCCGCAGCCTCGGTCTTGTTGATCTCGTAGCCAGCGATCTTCGGCACAATGACAGGCATTGTCGCTGTGTCACGACCTTTGAGCACCGCGATCACCTGCTTGGCCGTTTCAGTTCCCACGTCCACATAGCTGTAGCTCCCCGCTAGAATTGCGCCACCTTTGACCGCATCCGAGGTGCAGCCGAACACCGGCAGCTTCGCGTCCTTTGCCACTTTCAGCGCGCCGGCCATGCCCGAGATCGTGGTCGTATCGCACGGAAACTCGATTGCCTGCACGCGACCAACCAGCGACTGTGCCGCTTGCGTGGTCTCGCCCGCATTTGCAATGCCGGCGGTTATATGCTTGCGGCCCTTGCCTTCGATATGCGCGGTTGCGCGGGCCGCGAGCGGGTCGCCCGCGGGATCGCCGACCTTGTAGATCAGGCCAATGGTCTGGATGGACGGCAGGATGTCGAGCATGCCGTCGATCTCGGATTCGACTGGGAGCGGATCGGAAACCCCCGTCATGTTGCCACCCGGCTTGTCGAGCGCCTTGATCAATCCCGCTTCTACTGGAGTGGAGACCCCAGCGAACACGACTGGGACGGTCTTTGTGGCTTGCTGGATCGATTGGGCTGCGGCAGTGCCGACTACGACGATCACGTCGCATCCGCCGCTGGCGAACTGCTGGGCGATCGTCTGCTGCGTCGCGGCATCGGCCTCGGGATTCTGGATGTTCTGGACGATCTTCTCGCCGCCGGCAGCCTTGAACCCAGCGTCCATGCCTTTGAGAATGTCATCAATCACCGGGGCGGAGGCGTATCTGTTAACGCAAACGGTTTTGCCTGACAGGGCGGAATCCTCGGCCAGCGCATTGGCTGAAAGGGCTAGAACCGTGCTGCTAGCCAACGAAAATGCCATCAATATCTTCATTTCGGTTCCCCTTTGGTTCGACGTATTCGTCGTTCTTTTTAGTCTCAAGAATGAAAATGAATTCAGTTTCAGTTTTTGTCAAGCGCGAATTCCCGGCAGAGACGGCTCGAACGCCATTCGGTCGCGGGCCGTGCTCGCTACGCCCGCTGCAATGTGGACTAAAACCGCCAGAGGCTCAGCTCGTATGGGCGACGAGCGGGGCCACCGTTTCGGGGAAGAAGTCGGGCGCTGCCTGGCGCTTGCCGAACATCATGTCGTACTGGATCAGGCGGAAATCGTTGATCCCTGGATCGATCTGCTTCTGCCTCGACCAGTCCGGCGTCGCTTCGCCGGAAGGCGACAGCAAGAGGTTGCGGTCGACCACGCGATAGTGCTGGCGCAGCGTGCCGAGGAAGCCGGTGTAATAGGGGTGCGTGATGCCGGCTGTGGTGAGGATGTGGTAGGGCAGGAAGGCCGGGCTCACTGCTCCCATGTTCTGGACCAGGCCGGAGCGGTTCGACCAGATGACCAGCGGCGTATTGTGGTGATCGAGCGCCGCTTCCGGCGTCGGCTCCTTGCGCGGCGCGACATTGTCCTTGAGGAAGCCTGTCTCGACATAGACAGGGCCGAGCGGCGGCAGATGGTCGCCAAAGAAGGCCACGATCGTCGGCCGCTGGCGCTTCTTGGCCCACTCGACCAGCCGCTGCAACCCGCGGTCGGCGTCGGCCGAGCCTTCGGCGTAGGAGAGCAGCGATGCTCGCGCCCATGCGCTGATCGGGGCATCGACGGTATGGGTCGGGTTGGGATAGCGGTTCGGCTCGTAAGGCCCGTGGTTCTGCAGGCTGACGGCGAACAGGAACACCGGATCGTCGCCGGCGTCGGCCTCGCGGATTATCTCGTCGGTCATCGCCGCGTCGGAAGCCAGCGGCCCGCGCTTTTCCATCGGCGGCAGCGTCTCTTCCGAGCGGAAGTCGTTGAAGCCGAAATCGGCATAGACCGCGCCGCGGTTCCAGAACCAGTTGGTGCCCGGATGGATGGCGCGCGCCCTGTAACCCTCGCTCTTCAGGAAGGTCGCCAGCGACGGCGTCGGCGTGCGCACATATTGCTGGTAGGGGATCGAGCCTGCCGGCAGGAAGGCGTTGGAGAAACCGGTCAGCGCCTCGAACTCGATATTGGCGGTCATGCCGCCGAATTCCGGTGAGAACATCGAGCCTGAGCGCATCGCCCTGGCGGTCGGGATGGGATCGGGGCTGATGGTGACGCCGGGCAGTTGCGTCGGATCCCAGAAGGATTCGCTCATCACGACGATGATGTCTGGCTTGTCGTTGGGCACCGAGGCGGTGACTTCCGGCCGCTGGATGGCGGCCATCGTCTTTTCCGAATAGCCCGCCGGCGCTGAGACATGCGCCATCGGCACGTTGAGCGCGAAGGCCAGCGCGAAGCCGTTGGAGGCGTAGTTCTCCTTCTGGTCCCACATCATCGGGATGATTTGCAGGCGGTCGCGCGTCCACGAGAAAGTTGCGTAGTCCATGATCGAGACGAAGCAGGCAAGCACCGGTACCGCCAGCATCAGCCGTGCCAGCCGGCCCTTGCGGCTGAGGATCGGCACCCGACGGCGCCAGTAACGCCAGCCATGGACGAGCAGAGCGAGGCCACCCACGATGGCCACCGCTAGCAGCGCCGCCGTCCACGGCCGCTCACGCACCAGGAGCGGCATCAGCGCCATGATCTGTCGGGCAAAGAGAAAATCCGTCGGATAGAGCGGATCGCCGAGATAGTGCGATTTCTGGTGACCGACGAAGGCCAGCGCCAAGGTCAGCGGCGCGACGATCATCAGGCTCTGGTGGCTGCGGCCGAGTATGGCGTCGAGGCCGATCAACACCAGCGCGAAGACGATGATGGTGGTCCAGCCCGGCTTGAACGGCTGCAGGAAAAAGCCGACCGCGCCGGAGAAGTCGCCGCGAAAAATCCACTCGATGGCGAACACCAGGAGCGCGGCGGTGAGAAGCGTTACGAGGCCGTAGCGTATGGTCGGCCAGGCCCGCCCCGGCAGATAGCCGGTGGATGGATCATCTTCCAAAAACTGCGGCGCGGGTTTGGCCGCGCCTTTCCTGATCCTTGCCAACGTCACTTCCCCCAAACCCGCCACGCGTCTTCTATTCGCGTGAAGCGCGTCTTCCACACGCGCGTCACGCAGCTGTCATTAAACTGTCACGCAAAGCTAGCGCCTGTGGCGGAAATAAGAAGAGCCAGCAAACTAAACGTGAGCGTTTGTTATCAGGTGTGATTGTAAAAAAGCCTTCTGGAACAGGGAGTCAGCCGCGTTTTTCGGCTGAAAATAGCGGCTGGACGGGCGTTCGCGGACTTGACTTGGCCGTCCGCCTTGCGCAGAGGCAGGGAAAAACCTGCCGTTGGAGTGCCCAATATGGCCGTTGCATTCACTTTCCCGGGACAGGGCAGCCAGTCCGTGGGCATGGGCAAGGACCTTGCCGATGCCTTTCCCGAGGCGCGCCGCGTCTTCGAGGAAGTCGACGAGGCGCTTGGCGAGAAGCTGTCGAAGTTGATCTGGGAAGGGCCGGAAGAAACGCTGACCCTGACCGCGAACGCGCAGCCGGCGCTGATGGCGGTGTCGCTCGCGGCGCTCAGGGCGCTGGAATCGCGTGGCTTCTCGCTCAAGGACAAGGTGGCTTACGTCGCCGGCCACTCGCTCGGCGAATATTCGGCACTTGCCGCGGCGGGCTTCGTGTCAATCGCGGATGCCGCGCGGCTGTTGCGCATACGCGGCAATGCCATGCAGGCGGCGGTGCCGGCGGGCGAGGGTGCCATGGCGGCGATCATCGGGCTGGAGCAGGCCGACGTTGAGGCGGCTTGCGCCGAAGCGGCCACGGGTTCGGTCTGCCAGATCGCCAATGACAATGGCGGCGGCCAGCTGGTGATTTCGGGCGCCAGGGCCGCGGTCGAGCTGGCGGCCAGGCTCTGCACCGAGAAGGGCGCCAAGCGGGCGCTGATGCTGCAGGTTTCCGCACCGTTCCATTCCGCGCTGATGGCGCCGGCGGCCGACACGATGCGCGAGGCGCTGGCCGCGGTCACCAAGACCGCTCCGGTCGTTCCCGTCGTCTCAAACGTCACCGTCACGCCCACCACCGATCCGGACGAGATCGCCCGCCGCCTCGTCCAGCAGGTGACCGGCCGCGTGCGCTGGCGCGAGACGGTCGAGTGGTTCGGCGCCAACGGCGTCTCGACCCTCTACGAAGTAGGCGCCGGCAAAGTGCTGTCGGGCCTCGCCCGGCGCATCAACCGCGATATCGCGACCAGCGCTGTCGGCACGCCGGCGGAAGTCGAGGCGGCGCTCGCCTCGCTCGGCTGAGACTGGCGATTTGATCGCATCCGTGCCAAGGGTGCTCTCTGAGATCGGGAGATAGGAATGTTCGAACTGACCGGCCGCAAGGCGCTCGTCACCGGCGCATCCGGGGGCATTGGCGAGGCGATCGCCAGGGTGCTGCACAGCCAGGGCGCGATCGTCGGCCTGCACGGCACCCGCATCGAGAAGCTGGAGGCGCTGGCAGGCGAGCTCGGCGACCGCGTAAAGCTCTTTCCGGCCGATCTAACCGATCGCGACGCGGTCAAGGCGCTCGGCCAGAAGGCCGAGGCCGACCTCGAAGGCGTCGACATCCTGGTCAACAATGCCGGCATCACCAAGGATGGCCTGTTCGTGCGCATGTCCGACGCCGACTGGGATTCCGTGATCGAGGTGAACCTTACCGCCGTGTTCCGGCTCACCCGCGAGCTGACGCATCCGATGATGCGCCGCCGCCATGGCCGCATCATCAACATCACTTCGGTGGTCGGCGTCACCGGCAATCCCGGGCAGACGAACTATTGCGCCTCCAAGGCCGGCATGATCGGCTTTTCCAAGTCGCTGGCGCAGGAGATCGCCACACGCAACATCACCGTCAACTGCGTCGCCCCGGGCTTCATCGAATCGGCCATGACCGACAAGCTCAACGACAAGCAGAAAGAGGCGATCATGGCCGCCATCCCGACAAGGCGCATGGGCACCGGCCCCGAAGTTGCTTCCGCGGTTGCCTACCTCGCCTCTAATGAGGCGGCTTACGTCACCGGCCAGACCATCCATGTCAATGGCGGCATGGCGATGATCTGACGGGCGCTGATTTGCCGGACCGGGATCGGGCGCCTGTGAAAACAGCCATTTCGGCTTGGACGCCCGCTATTTTTCGTGTAATGCGGCCGGCAACCCGGCGGTTCGGGCAAAAACCGGCCCTGTGGCGTTGCGTTTCCCACAGGACCATCTTTCAGCTTGATTAGCGGCATTCCGCCCGCTAACGAAGACAACACAATGTAAGACGAGGATGCCCCAAATGAGTGACACCGCAGAGCGCGTCAAGAAGATCGTCATCGAGCATCTCGGCGTCGATGCCGACAAAGTGACGGAGCAGGCGAGCTTCATCGACGATCTGGGCGCGGACAGCCTCGACACGGTGGAACTCGTCATGGCGTTCGAAGAAGAATTCGGCGTCGAGATTCCGGACGATGCCGCCGAGACGATCCTGACCGTCGGCGATGCCGTGAAGTACATCGACAAGGCCTCGGCCTGAGGCTTTCCGCAGGCATTATTACCGGGGAGGACCTGCGATGAGGCGTGTCGTCGTCACGGGCCTTGGCCTGCTTTCGCCTTTTGGCATGGGTGTTGAATACAGCTGGAAGGGACTTCTTTCCGGCCGCAGCGCCGCCCGCCGCGTCACCGAATTCGAGGTGGACGACCTTGCCTGCAAGATCGCCCACATCATTCCGCGCGGCGACGGCTCCAACGGCACCTTCAATCCGGAGGCCGTGCTTGAGCCGAAGGAACTGCGCAAGATCGGCGACTTCATCCTCTACGGCATCGCGGCCGCCGACGAAGCGCTGGCTGATTCCGGCTGGAAACCCGAAACCTACGAGGATCAGTGCGCCACCGGCGTGCTGATCGGTTCAGGCATCGGCGGCATCGACGGCATCGCCGAGAACGCGATGATCCTCAAGGAGCGCGGCCCGCGCCGTATCAGCCCCTTCTTCATCCCCGGACAGATCATCAACCTGGTCTCCGGCCAGGTTTCGATCCGGCATGGCCTGAAGGGCCCCAATCACGCGGTCGTCACAGCCTGCTCGACCGGCGCGCATGCCATCGGCGATGCCGCCCGGCTGATCATGTGGGGCGATGCCGACGTCATGGTGGCTGGCGGCGCCGAGGCGCCGGTGACCCGGCTGTCGATCGCCGGCTTCGCCGCCTGCCGCGCGCTCTCCACCGAGCGCAACGATACTCCCGAGACGGCATCGCGTCCCTATGACCGCGACCGCGACGGCTTCGTCATGGGCGAGGGCGCGGGCGTCGTCGTGCTGGAAGAGCTCGAGCACGCCAAGGCGCGTGGCGCAAAGATCTATGCCGAAGTCACCGGTTACGGGCTCACGGGCGACGCCTATCACATCACCGCGCCGTCCGAGGATGGCGATGGCGCCTTCCGCTGCATGACCGCCGCGCTGAACCGGGCGAAGCTCTCGCCTGCCGACATCGACTACATCAACGCTCACGGCACCTCGACCATGGCCGACACGATCGAGCTCGGCGCCGTGGAGCGCCTGGTCGGCAACGCCGCCTCGAAGATATCGATGTCGTCGACCAAGTCATCGATCGGTCACCTTCTGGGGGCGGCGGGTGCCGCGGAGGCGATCTTCTCGATCTTGGCCATCCGCGACAACATCGCGCCGGCCACCATCAATCTCGACAATCCGGAACGCGAGACGGCGATCGATCTCGTGCCGAACAAGCCGCGCCAGCGCCAGATCGATGTGGCGCTGTCGAATTCCTTCGGCTTCGGCGGCACCAACGCGTCGCTCGTCTTCCAGCGTTATGATGGCTGAAGGGCCAGCAGGAGCAGTTCCAGGAAGAGCACGCGGTGGTTTTCCATCAAGAATTGTCCGGACACAGATAGCTAACCGGCAGTCCCGCCACCTGCCGTCATTTTTGCCAAATTCTCCTCTAGCCTTTCGCTGGGGGATTCGTTGCGAGATGAGACGGTAGGGCGCCATGAATACAAATACGGGCGGCGGTGGGGAATTCGGACAACGTCAGACCCAAGGCCCAATCGTGCCCAAGACGGCGGCCGAGGCGCTGCGTCCGGAAGCCGGCACGCCGCCGCCACTGTCGAAGCGCTCGCGCGCTTCGCGCAGCCAGATCGTCGTCTTCCTGAACTTCTTCCTCTCGGTGGCGATCCTGTTCGTGCTGGCCTCCGGGGCCGCGCTCTATTTCGGCATGGAGGCTTTCGTCGAGCCGGGGCCGTCCGCCAACGGTGATACCTTCCTGATCAAGCCGAACACCGGCGTGCAGGAGATTGCCGATCAGCTGGAGCGCCGCAACCTGATCAGCGATGCGCGCATCTTCAGGCTGGGCGTGCGCGCTTCCGGCAATGATCAGAGCCTCAAGCCCGGCGAATACGCCATCAAGCCGCACGCCTCGATGCGCGACATCATGGATCTGCTGAAGAGCGGCAAGTCGGTGATGTACTCGCTAACCATTCCCGAAGGGTTGACGGTCGAGCAGGCGCTTGAACGCGTAGCCGACCAGGAGGCGCTGACCGGCGCCATGCCGGCGGCCATGCCGCCTGAAGGAAGCATCGCTACCGACACGCTGCGGTACCCTCGCGGTTACACCCGCCAGCAGATCGTGGACAAACTGCTCGCTGACCAGAAGAAGCTGGTCGAGGAAGTCTGGGCACATCGCGCGCCCGACCTGCCAATCGCCAATCAGCAGGATTTCGTCACGCTGGCCTCGATCGTCGAGAAGGAGACTGGCAGGGGCGACGAGCGCTCGCGCGTGGCGGCCGTGTTCCTCAACCGGCTCGCCAAGGGCATGCGGCTACAGTCAGACCCGACCATCATCTACGGGCTGTTCGGCGGCAAGGGCAAACCGGCCGACCGGCCGATCTATCAGTCGGACATCGACAAGCAGACGCCTTACAACACCTATTTGATCAAGGGCCTGCCGCCGACGCCGATCGCCAATCCGGGCCGCGCCGCGCTGGAAGCCGTCGCCAATCCCTCCAAGACCGACGATCTCTATTTCGTCGCCGATGGCTCGGGCGGCCATGTCTTTGCCGCGACGCTCGACGAGCACAACCAGAACGTCGCCCGCTATCGTGCTCTGCAGAAGAAGCAGGCCGACGCGGCAGCGAAGGCATCCGGCCAGACCACGGCGCCGGCCGCACCCGATGACAACGCCACGGGCGGTACCGACGGTGGCAGCACGGGGGTCGGTCCCGGGGCCGCCGGAGAAAATGGCGACGCGGGCGGCGACGACGCCCAATAAGGGGGCCGACGCCGAGCGTCCTTTGACGTCGGGCCATATTCATGTTTTGAGGGGGCAGGCGGCGCCAGGCCGAAGGTCTCGCCGTTTTCAGTGGGCACGCAGGATTCGGGGCACGAAGCGCCCGATCATGTGGCAGGGGTGGCATAGATCATGAATGTGCAGAGCATGACCGGTTTCGCGCGGTCCGTCGCCGAATGCGACGGCACGTCGATCGCCTGGGAGGTGAAATCGGTCAACGGCAAGAGCGTCGAGGTGAGGCTGAGGTTGCCGCAGGGCTTCGACCGTCTGGAGACCGCCGTCAGGCAGACCGTGCAGAAGCGTTTCGCGCGCGGCAATTTCCAGGCCACGCTGACGGTCGGCCGCGCCGCCGCGCAGCAGGCGCAACCGGTGGTCAATGAGGCGTTCCTCAAGGATCTGGCGGGCCTCGCCAAGCGGCTGCAGGAGCAGTTCGGTACCCAGCCCGCCACCGCTGACGGCCTCTTGTCCCTGCGTGGCGTCCTCGACATTCCGGAAGCGCTGGAGACCGAGGAGGAGCGGGCAGCCCTCGACGCCGCGATCATGTCGGCGCTCGACACCGCGCTCGCGGGGTTGGAACAGGCGCGGCAGAACGAGGGAGCGGCGCTGCGCTCGCTGCTGTCCGGCCACATCGACGCCATCGAGGCGCTGACGCTGAAGGCGGAGGCCGACCGCTCGCGCGAGCCGGCGGCGATCCGCGAGCGTATCTCCGAGCAGGTGCGCCTGCTGATGGACGCCTCGGCCAATCTCGATGCCGCGCGGCTGCATCAGGAAGCGGCCTTCCTGGCCACCAAAGCCGACATACGCGAGGAGATCGACAGGCTGAAGACGCATGTCGCGTCGGGCCGTTCACTCCTGCAGGGCGGTGGCGCAATCGGCCGCAAGCTCGATTTCCTGGCGCAGGAATTCAACCGCGAATCGAATACCTTGTGCTCCAAGTCGAACGCCGCCGCGGTCACCGCGATCGGTCTGGAGCTCAAGGCGGTGGTCGACCAGTTTCGCGAACAAGTGCAGAATCTGGAGTGACGGGAATGGTTGCCAAGGAGCCGACGGCCGCCAGGGATCTGGGGTCCCGTATCCGCCGCCGTGGACTGATGCTGGTGCTGTCGTCGCCATCCGGCGCCGGCAAGTCGACGATCGCGCGCAATCTCCTGGAAAGCGATTCGAGCCTGGAACTGTCGGTATCGGTCACAACCAGGCCGCGTCGAGGCTCCGAGATAGAGGGCGTCCACTATCATTTTCGCACCATGCGTGAGTTCGAGCGGCTGCGCGATTCCGACGCGCTGCTCGAATGGGCCGAGGTGCACGGCAATTGCTATGCGACCCCGCGCGAGCCGGCGGAGATAGCGCTTGCCGAAGGCCGCGACATGCTGTTCGACATCGACTGGCAGGGCGCCCAGCAGCTCAAGGAGAAGATGCGCGCCGACATCGTTTCGATCTTCATCCTGCCGCCGTCGATGAAGGAATTGAAGGCGCGCTTGAAGCGCCGCGCCGAGGACCAGGAATCCGTCATCGAGACCAGGCTCAAGAACGCCCGACTCGAGATCGAGCATTGGAAGGAATACGACTTCGTCATCGTCAACGACGATCTGGACCGCGCTTTCGCCGAAGTTCGCGCCATCGTCACGGCGGAGCGCCTGCGTCGCGACCGCCGGCCCGGCCTGTTCGATTTCATCTCGGGATTGCTAGACGAGAAGACGCAATAGCAGAGGCGATGCTTCCAACACCGTTGGGCCGTCACTACTAGCATCAGCCGTCCGGCAGATCGTCCGGCCAACGTTGCGCTCCGTGAAGCACACGCAAGATCCGTATTGTGCTCTGCGTCAGCTGGTAGGCCGCGACATAGGGCGTCCCGACGATGACAAGCTCTCGGGTCCCTGCAAGTCTGCCGGGGCGGCCGCTCTCGGGAAAGTCGCGAAGCCGCTTGGTCGAGGCGGCGATCCGCTCATCGACGGCAATCGCGGCCGCGGGATTGTCGGTCTCGATATGCGAGAAAATCCTGTCCCGATCCGAAAGCGCGAGGACCGACCAGACGATCTTCAAGGCCCGGTTCCACCGGCCTTGCCTCGCGCTGCTGCGCGCCGCTCGGCAAAATGCGCTTCGGCTTGATCGTCAGGAATATCGGGTCGGGTGTCGTCGAGCGCCTCACGTACCTTGGCGCGAAACCACAGATCGTATGCCTCACTGTTCGTGACCAGATCGATGGGCAGGGCGCCCTCGTTGGCAGTACGGGTGAGGAGTATCCGCACCGCATCCGAAACCGTTAGTCCCATGCTCTCAAGCACGGCGGAAGCCCGATCCCGGATATCGGCGTCAATACGCGTCTGGATGAGTGCGTTCATTGGCATGGCAGTTTCCTTCATTGCGAATGTAATGCATTTGAATGACAGGCGCCAGCCCTGCCATGCTCCTGTCTCATCTTGTAGTCATAAGGAAGTTGAAAGCGGCTGGGCGCCGTGCCGAAGACTGGGACCTTGACCTTCTCGCCGCGACGGTGAGAAGACGAGCTACACCGCGTTCGTCAGCCGCACGAACTCTTCCACGCTGAGCGTCTCGGCGCGGCGCGTCGGGTCGATGCCGGCGCGGGCGAGCAGCGCCTCGCCGCCCAGGCTCTTGACGCTTTGCCGCAGCATCTTGCGGCGCTGGCCGAAGGCGGCTTCGGTGACGCGGCCGAGCTTCCTGCCGTCGGCGGGCAGGGGAGACTGGCGCGGCACGAGATGCACGACCGACGAGGTGACCTTGGGCGGCGGCGTGAAAGCCTGTGGCGGCACGTCGAAGGCGATCCGCGCCTCCGTGCGCCAGCCGGCGAGCACACCGAGCCTGCCATAGGCGTCGCTGCTGGGGCCTGCCGTGATGCGCTCGGCCACCTCGCGCTGGAACATCAGCGTCATCGACTGGTAGAAGGGCGGCCAGTCGGCCACGGTCAGCCAGCGGATCAGAAGCTCGGTGCCGATATTGTAGGGCAGGTTGGCGGCGATCTTCACCGGCCCGCCATTCGCCTTGGCCGCGAGTGCGGCGAAATCCGTCTTGAGCGCATCGCCGGGAATGACCTCGAGGCGACCGGGATAGTGGCTGGAGACTTCGGCCAGCGCCTCGAGGCAGCGTTCGTCGCGCTCGATGGCGACCACGCGTCTGGCGCCGTTGAAGAGCAGCGCCCGCGTCAGGCCGCCGGGGCCTGGCCCGACCTCGATCACCGTCGCCTCGGTGAGGTCGCCGGCGGCGCGCGCGATCTTGCTGGTCAGGTTGAGGTCGAGCAGGAAATTCTGGCCAAGCGCTTTCTTGGCCTGCAGGCCGTGGCGCTCGATCACCTCGCGCAGCGGCGGCAAGCCGTCGATGGTCACGCGCCTTTCACTCACCTCAGGCCTCATGCAGCGGCGGCCTGGCGGCCGCTGTCGGCCAGCCGCCGCGCCAGCCTCAGCGCGGCGATCAGGCTGTCGGCGCGCGCAATGCCCTTGCCGGCGATGTCGAAGGCCGTGCCATGGTCTGGCGAGGTGCGGATGAAGGGCAGGCCGAGCGTTACGTTGACGGCCTCGTCGAAGGCGAGCGTCTTGGCCGGGATCAGCGCCTGGTCGTGATACATGCAGAGCGCTGCGTCATAGCCGGCACGGGCGCGTGGATAAAACATCGTGTCGGCGGGCAGCGGCCCGAACGCATCGATGCCTTCAGCCTTGAGCATCTCCACGGCCGGCCGCACGATCATGATGTCCTCAGTACCCATCGAGCCGCCTTCGCCGGCATGCGGGTTGAGCCCGGCGATGGCGAGCCGCGGCCGGGCGATGCCGAAGCGCGCCCTTAGATCCGAGGCGGTGATGCGGGCCGTCGTGACGATCAATTCGGTCGTCAGCACCTTCGGCACGTCGGCCAGCGCGATGTGGATGGTGACCGGAACGGTGCGCAACTCCGGGCCGGCAAGCAGCATCACCGGGCTGACCTCGGCGCCGGTGTGGCGCGAAGCCAGATGCGCCAGATATTCGGTATGGCCGGGAAAGCGGAAGCCGGCGTCGTAGAGCGGCTTCTTGGCGATGGGGCAGGTGACCACCGCGGCGGCGCGTCCGGCAAAGCAGTCGGCGACGGCGCGGTCTATGGCCTCGATGGTGCCCGCCGCATTGGCGGGATTCGGCTCGCCCGGGCTGTCGAGATGGCGCGCGTCGAGCGGCACGACCGGCAGGGCGCGGGCAAAGTGGTGCGCCGCCTGTCCGGGCAGTGTTTCCACGATCGCCACATTGGCGCCGATCTCGCGCGCCCGCGCTTCGACGAGGGCCGGATCGGCGATGAGGTAGAAGAGCGGCACGCCGGCGCTGTCGCCGGCCTGCCAGGCGGCGATCGCGATCTCAGGGCCGATGCCTGAGGGATCGCCGATCGTGAGAGCCAGTGGTGTGTCGTCCTTGCGCATGCTCATGCCAACCGGTCCGGACGGCGGCGGGAAAGACATCCGGTCCGGTCGCGCGCCTCGATCCAAACGTCGTCCTAGCGCTCGACGATCTTTGCCTTTTTGTGCAATTCGTCGAGGTATTTCTTGCTGAGCTCTTCGGCGTCCTTGTCGTTGCCGCCCTCGGCCTGGAAAACCATCTGCGCGGCCTTGTCGTCGGAAACCTCGCGCGAGGAGCAGATGCCGATGAACTCGATGCCGCGTTCGGTCTCGCGCGTCGGCGTGGCGCCGCCGACCTTGGTCGCCTTGATCTGCTCGGCCCAGTCCGACGGCAATTGCGGCGCCAGCACGCGGCCGAGATCGCGCACGGTGACGTCGAGCAGACCCTTTGCGAATTCACGCGTGGTGTTGCACCCGTTGAAGCGGGCGCGCATGGCGTCGGCCTCGCGCTTGCGCTTGGCGAGCGTTGCTGAGCGCTCGGACGCCGGAACCACGAAGATCACCTGCTGCAGCATGTATTCCATGGCCGTTGGCTTGGCGCCGCCCTTGTCGAGCATACGGCGAACCGCGTCTTCCTCGGTTACCGCGCCGCCTTCACCGGAACGGTAGCGGGCGCTGAGCGCCTGGCCCCAGGCCATCTGTGCGCGGATGAACTCCTTGAAATGCTCCTTGGTCACGCCCGACTGCGACATGATGGCGTCGAGCTTCGCGAGTGGCATCTTGTTGTTAGAAGCGAAGCGCTGATAGGCGGCGTCGACCTGCTGGTCCGTGATGCGGATCCCGAGTCGCTTGACTTCGGCCATGCGCAGGGTCTGGTCGATCATTTCCTGCTTTGCATCGCCCTTCTTGTGCTGCAGCTTGAAGAACGCTGCCCTGTGGGCGATGTCGTCGCTGGTGATCGGTATGCCGTTGACGATATACTTGACCTGGCTGGCAAAAGCCGGCGGCGTCATCACCGTGATCGAAACCGAGGTCGCCGCCACGAGCAGCGCGAACCCTGCCGAAAACAGGTATTTCCTCATCTCACCTTCCCAAATTCTGGTCCGCCCCTGTAGCGCCTCCGATCCGCGAGGGACATGAAAAATGCGCCACAATACCCAATCCTACTCACGATCCGAATCCATCCGGATGTCAGGATCATGCGCGATAGTCTCAACCCCCGTGCCCACTCTATGCGGCGAAACAATGTCGCCGGCTCACGATCCCCGCAATCGCGTCTATTTTCGAGGGATCGCACATCAAATCAAGGCCGCGCCTCATCCGGCACAGGAGCGACGCACCTCGCCGCCCGCTTACTGGATGGTGTCGACCGAACTGGTCGAGGAGCCGAAATCGCCGAGCGTGCGGAACGAGAGGTTGAAGCCGACATTCTGCGACACTTCCTTGGTGATGGTGTCGCGCGATTGCGAGAACGTCATGACATAGGTGAAGCAGGAGTCGTTGTAGGCGAAGCCGACACCGTCCTTGACCAGCACGTTCTGCTGGATGTCGTAGGTGCTGGTACCGAAGACGCGCCAGTTCTGCGCCAGATGCGTCGACGCGCCGAGCGTGACCTCGTGGCGATCGGTGGTGAAGCCATAGAGTGGCTGCGCCTCGATGAAGGCATATTTGGCGCTGAGCGAGACCGGCAGGCCTGAATAGGCAGCCTTGATCTCGGCGCGCCTGACCTCGAAGGTCTGCTCGTCGAACCGGCCGCTGACCGAGCCGGAGAAGCCGCTCGGGCTGTTGAAGCCGACGAGGCCGACATAGTCCGACTTCGAGGTCTGCAGCCCCGAATAGGCGCCGACATTGACGAGGTCCGGCGCGTCGAACGAGTTCAGGCCGGCCAGCTGATAGGATTGGCCGAAGATGGCGTTGGTGCCCCAGCCGCTGTCGAAGGCGCCAGAATACCGGAAGCCGACATTGGCTCGCGAGCCACCTTCGATACGGTCGTAGCCGGAGAACTTGTCGCGCTCGAACAGCGTCGTGGCGTCGAAGACGAAGCTCTGCGCGTCCTCGTTCGGAATGGCGAGCCCGCCGACATACTGCTCGTTCGGGCGCAGGAAGACCTGCGCCGTCGGCTCGAGGATATGGCTGGAATTGGCCATCGAGAACAGGAGTGGCCACCGCATCTCCAGGCCCAACGTGGCCATGTAACGGGCAACCGAGGTGCGCATGTCGTCGGCGGCGCCTATCGCCGGATTGGCGGCCATTTGCTGGATGGCTTGCAGCGAAGCCGAGTCCGCGTTGACGTAGGAGGTGTCGCCGCGCAGCGCGAGCAGCGGCGTCAACTGCAGGCCGCCATCGGTGGTGAAAGTGCGCTTCCACTCGGCCTCGGCGGTGAAGCGGCCGTTTTGTCCCGCGATGCCGGCAACACGCTGCACGGGAGTGCTCGCGTCGTAGGGCGTCTCGAAGGACTCATCCAGCGAGTTGCGGCTGATGACCCGCGCATTGACGTTGATCGACAACTGCCCGCCGGCCACCGCCATGTCCGGGATATAGGCGTAGTCCAGGGACGGCAGCACCCAGGGCTGCTCGCCGCCACGTGCCGAGGGGTCGCCGGAGAGCGTGTTTTCCTGCACCTGGAAGCGCATGGCGCGCACGTCGAAATAGTTGCGACCGCTGAGGCCCGTCAGATAGACTGACGACTGATGGACGAGGTCGCCATAGCCGTCGATGTTGTAGGTGCGCGAGAAGTCCTTGTCGGTCTGCAACAGCACGTCCCAGCCGAAATTCCAGCGCTCGTTGATGGCGAACTGGCCCTTGGTCCCCATCATGCCGCGGAACTTGGTCGGGTCGCCGCTCGCGCCGGAATCGACATTGTGGCCGTTGTCGAAGTTGGCGGTGTTCGAGTTGATGAAGGCGTCCGGATCCTGCTGCTTGATGCCGGCGATCTTCAGGCTGTACTCGCCATTGTTGAAACGCTGGCGCCACTCGGCCTCGCCGAGGAAACCCTGCTTGGTGTAGCCGGTGCCGCTGACCGTGAGGTCGTAGGTCGGCGACAGCGCGAAATAGTAGGGGACTTTGACGCCGAGCCCGAGATTGGTGTTGTAGGTGATGCTGGGGATCAGGAAGCCGCTCTTGCGCTTCACCGTCGGGTCGGCGATCTCGAAAGCCGGCAGATAGGCGAGCGGGAAGCCGAAGAACTCGAAGTTCGCGTTCTCGAAGCGAACGGTCTTCTTCTCGCCGTTCCAGATGATCTTGCGGGCCTTGACGCGCCAAGTCGGCGCGCTGTCCGGCTTGTCCTCGCAGGGCTCGCAGGCGGTGTACACGCCGTTGTGGAACGTCGTCAGCACGCCGCCCATGCGCTCGCCGCTCTCGGAGGCGAAATAGGCCTTGTTGACGGTTTCCACGCGCAACGCGTTGACGAAGCCGTCGGCGAAGTCGTCCGTGATGTCGATATGGTCGGAATTGATCTTCGTGCCGTCGCTGTTGATCAGCTCGACGGCGCCGGTGGCGACAAGCCGCTTGGTGTCGCGATTATACTCGACGCGCTGGGCCACGAGCTTGTTGCCGCCGTAATCGATCTGCACGCTGCCGACGGCGGTCACGGTGTGTTTGTCGTTGTTGTAGACGAGCGTATCGGCGGCCAGCAGCATCTGCGAACCGGACGGCACCTTCTGCGCCATGGTGTTGACATCCTGCGCCAGCGCGGAGCCGAACGGCACCGCGCAAGCGAACAAGCATGCCAAGGCGGTCGCCCCATAGAGGCGTGCCAAACCGGCCTGCCTATGGCTGCGCAAAACCGCCTCCCTCACTAGCCGTCTTCCTTGTATAGCAGAAATGTCACCCCGAAGAACATAGCCACGACAACCGGAACCCATGCAGCCACCACCGTAGGCACGAATCCGGCGACACCGAATGCCTTGACCAGTACCGAAACGACATAAAGCAGAAAGCCGGCCACGACGCCACCCAGAATCATCGTTGCCGACTGCCCCATTCGCGCAAATCGCATTGAAACTGTTGCCGCAATCAGCGTCATGGCGACGAGGAGGAACGGCAACGCCACCAGCGAATCGAACTGCATGGCAAATGCATTTGCCTTGAGCCCGAAGGAGCGAGCAACCTCGATCTTGGCCGGCAGCTCGTAGAAGGGGATCGTTTCCGGGCGCGCGAGTCGCTCCTGCACGAATTCGGGCTTGAGGTTCGTCGGCACACGGTCGGAAGCCTCGGCCCGGATATTGCCGTCCTTGAAGACCTTGACGTCCTGCAATTCCCAATAGCCATCGCGCAGGAAGGCCTTGGCGGCGTCCTTGCGCTCGGCGATGTTGCCTTGCTTGTCGAGGGCGAAGAACACCGCGTCCGCCATCTCCAGCCCCTGGTTGAGGATGGCGCGGGCGCCGATGATGGTGTCACCCGAATCGGTCTTCTGCCGGAGCCACGGCGTCCCATCCGTGGTCACCGCGTTGGATTTGCCGGCCCGCAGCTGGTTTTCCATCTGCTCGGACCAGGAAAAGCCATGCGCGGCGATCGGGTTGAGCACGCCGACCGAGATCACGCCGAACATCAGCGCGCCGACGCAGCAGGGAAACAGGAACTGCCACGCCGAAACGCCGGCGGAACGCGCGATGACCAGTTCGTACCTGCGATTGAGCGATACCAGCGTGGCCATCGCCGAGAACAGCCCGACGAACGGCACCGTCTGCAGCATGATCATCGGCATCCTGAGCGCCGAAATGGCGAAGGCGGTGCCGTAGGTGAACCCCGGCAGCCCGGTCGTGCGGCCCGAAAGCTCGGTGAAATCGATCAGGAACACCAGCGCCAGCAGGCCGAGGAAGAACCAGATGGTGATCGACACATAGCGGAAGAAGAAATAGCGGCCGAGCGTCCAGCCCATGGTCAGGCTCCCTGACCGGACGTGCCGCGCCGGGCAAGCCTGAGCTTCAACGCGTTCCAGCCCTCGCCGATTCGGCCGGCGAGATTCGCCAGGCCGTCCGCCCAGGCGACAGGCAGTTCCATGGTGCGCGCGGTGACGATGAACCAGATCGAGATCGCGGAGGCCACTATCGGTATGGCGTAGAGCAGATAGATGTAGTTCAAGCCCTTGTCGGCGTTACCGGCGGCGAAGAAACCCAGCCAGCGCACGAACAGCGAGATCGAGATGGCGGTGATCAGCGGGTGGATGCGCGCCTCGCGGTGCGAGCGCGCGTCGCCGGCGACGGCAAGCGCGATCAGCGCGAACACCAGCGAATAGGTCCATTCGGCGAAGCGTTGGTGAAGCTCGGCCCGGTAACTGCCCGGCTCGCGCTGGAAAAGCTTGTCGTTGGGATCCGGGTTCATCAGATATGCCGTCGTACGGTCCTTGGGCAGGAGCGAGATCTCGTTGCTCGCCGACATGAAGGCGGAGAGATCGAAGGCATAGGAGGTGAAGCGGATGACGGAGAGGTCGCCGGTCACCGACCTGCGGTTGATGACGCCGTCGTTCATCATCAGCACCTTCTCGTCGCCCTTTTCGACGATGCTGCCGGTTTTGGCGTAGTAGACCAGACTGGCGCCTTCCTCACGCGAGTCGGCGACGAAGATGCCGCCGAGCCTGTTGCCGGGAAGACGTTCGCCGATCTGCAGGAACAGGCCGTCGTCGATCTTGCGGAATGTCCCTTCCTGGATAATCAGCGACACAAGATCGGCCCGCGAGGCCGCCACCAGCTGGCGGTTCTTCTGGCGGGCATAGGGGTCGATGCCGTTGTCGACGGCAAAGGAGAACACGCTGGCCGCCAGCGCGAGCAGGAGGATGGGCCGCGCGATCGTCCAGCGCGAGGCGCCGGCGGCGTTGATCACCGCGAGTTCCGAATCGGTGTTCATAGCGCTCAGCGTCTGCGCCACCGCGACCACCAGCGCGAAAGGTATGACGATCGGCACCACCGAAGGGATGATCAGGGCCGCGACCTCGAAGAAGGTCAGCATGGACTGGCCGTTGTCGGTCACGAGGTTGATCTTGGCGAGCACCTGCGTCGTCCACACGATCGCAAGCGTCCAGACCAGCGATGCCAGAAACATCGCCGTGGCGCGACGCATGATGTAGCGTTCAACGACCTTCATGAAGGCTATTCTCGATTTTGCCGAACGGCATCATGCCCGTCGACAAGGTAGTCATCCGACGACGCCTGCACAACTGGGTCCATCGGCGGCTCGCTCCGGTTTGTCGCCCCACGCCACATGCCCAGGCGCGGCGGAGTTTCCGCGTCAATGGATAAGAAATGCAAAACATTGATGGTTAACAACGGGTTGTGGCGGAAAGCTTAGGCTGCGCCGCGCCGAATCTTTCGCTGGTTTCGCCGCTGGTATAGCCGGCTATTTCGGGCAAAGTCTTGCCAAATGGCTGAAAACGACCAAATGTCGCGCACGCTTGAACGACCCCAGCCGTCACCCCACGGCCACCCCCGAAAGCAGGATTTGATGACCCCGAGACCTTCGATTGCCTTCGCCAAATTCGCAGCGCCGAAAAAAGGCAGCGCCTTTGTGTTCGCGGCCGAGGGCGGCGGGCTTGGCGAACAGGCGAAGGCCTGCGATCCGGCCGGCGCATTGGCGCGCGCTTTTCCGGTCGCCGATTTCTCCGGCAAGTTCGCCAGTTCCGTCGAGGTGCTGGCGCCGGAAGGGGCGTCGGTCGACAGGCTCGTGGCGATCGGTGTCGGCAAGGTCGCGAACCTTGATGACCAGGCCTGGCTGAAGCTCGGCGGCGCCGTCTCGGCCACGCTGCGCAAGGCAACGGAAGTCGCCGTCATCCTCGACCTGCCGGAACTCCAGCAGGATGGCCGGCAGGCGGCCAGCCTCGCCGCCGGCATCCTTCTGCGCAGCTATTCCTTCGATAAGTACAAGACCCGCAAGGACAGGGACGACAACCACTCCGATGCAAAAGGGGCCGAGGCCAAGAAGGCCGAGCCGCCCAAGCCGGTCAAGGTGACCATCCACTGCGCTGACCCGGCCGCGGCGAAGAAGGCTTTCGCCGACGAGGGCGCGGTGATCGACGGCGTGCTTCTGGCGCGCGACCTCGTCAATGAGCCCGCCAACGCTTTGGGTCCGGTGGAGTTCGCGGAGCGTGCAAAGCAGTTGGAGGCGCTCGGCGTCGAGGTCGAGATCTTGACCGAGAAGGAAATGAAGAAGCTCGGCATGGGCTCGCTGCTCGGCGTGGCGCAGGGCTCGCCGCGCGGCGCGCGCATGGCCATCATGCAATGGAAGGGCGGCAAGGCCAAGGACGCGCCGCTCGCCTTCATCGGCAAGGGTGTCACCTTCGACACCGGCGGCAATTCGATGAAGCCCGCCTCCGGCATGGAGGACATGAAGGGCGACATGGGTGGCGCCGCCGCCGTCACCGGGCTGATCCATGCGCTGGCCGCGCGCAAGGCGAAAGCCAATGTGGTCGGCGTCATCGGCCTGGTCGAGAACGCCGTCGACGGTTATGCGCAGCGTCCCGGCGACATCGTCACCTCGATGTCGGGGCAGACGATCGAGGTGCTGAACACCGACGCCGAGGGCCGCCTCGTGCTGGCCGACGCGCTTTGGTACACCAACGACCGCTTCAAGCCGAAATTCATGGTCAACCTGGCGACGCTGACCGGCGCCATCATGGTCGCGCTCGGCCAGCATTATGCCGGCCTGTTCTCCAACAATGACGAGCTTGCCACGCGGCTGGCCGACGCCGGCCAGTCGACGCAGGAACGGCTGTGGCGCATGCCGCTCGGCGCCGAATACGACAAGCTGATCGATTCCAAGAACGCCGACATGAAGAATATCGGCGGCCGCTATGGTGGCGCCATCATCGCCGCGCAGTTCCTGCAGCGCTTCGTCAAGGACACGCCCTGGGCGCATCTCGACATTGCCGGCACCGCGATGGGCGCCCCGGCCAGCGAGATCAACCAGTCCTGGGGCTCGGGCTTCGGCGTGCGTCTGCTGGACCGGCTCGTCCGCGACAACTACGAGGGCTAGGTGGCCGACATCCTGTTCTACCACCTGACGGAATCGACGCTCGAGGAGGCGCTGCCCGGCCTGCTCGAGCGCAGCATCGACCGCGGCTGGCATGTGGTGGTGCAGACCGGTACCGAGGAGCGCCGCGACGCGCTCGACCAGCATCTGTGGACGTTCCGCGACGATTCTTTCCTGGCGCACGCCACCGACCGCGAGGCCTATCCGGCCGAGCAGCCGATCCTGCTCACCACGGGCGAGGGCAATCCCAACGCGGCGCAGATCCGTTTCCTTGTCGACGGCGCGAGCCCGCCCGAGCTCACCGGCTACGAGCGTGCCGTGTTCCTGTTCGACGGCCACGATGCCGCGCAGGTTGAAGGCGCACGCGGCCATTGGAAGACGATGAAGGAAGCCGGCCACGCCGTGACCTACTGGCAGCAGACGCCGGACCGTCGATGGGAGCGCAAGGCATAGGCTCGGGCCGAGCGCGTCTCAATCCCCGGCCTGGAGATAATGCCACAAGGCGTCGGCCACCGGCCCGTGCTGCCGGTCGCGCCGGCGCACTGCCGCGACTGTCTCGGTGCGTCCGGGGATGTGCTTGCCGGCGATCGAGATCAGCCGCCCGTCGTGCAATTCGGCCTCGATCAGCCATTCGGGCAGATGGCCCCAGGCCAATCCGTGCAGGATCAGCTCCTTTTTCATCATATGGTCCGGCGTCGAGCAGGAATGCGCGCCGTCGAGGACGAAAAAGCTCTCGGAAGACGGACGTCGCGCGGTATCGCGGATCACGCATTGCGTGAAGGACCGCATCGCTTCCGGGGTGATGTCGCGCCCATCGTCGAAAGGCAGGAAGCCTGGCGCGACCACCGGCACGAAGCGGACCTGGCAGAGATCGATCCGCTCGAGCCGCGGATCGGACGGGTTGGCGCGGTGGAAGATCAGCTCGGCCTCGGCATCCATCAGCCGTTCAATCGGACCGCTGATCGCTTCGTATTCGAGATGCAGGCGCGTCCTTTTGTGCTCGGCGAAGAAGCGGCTGAGCAGGCCGAGGATCCTTGGCCTCGGGCAAACATCGCCAATGACGACACGCAGAATGGTCTCCTCGCCGCTGGCGAGTTGGCCGGCAAAGGCTTGCAACTGCTCCAACTCGCGGATCGCCAGTTGCGCGCGGCCATGGAACAGCCGGCCTTCCTCCGTCAGGCTCACCCGATAGCCGCTGCGGTCGAGAAGCGTGAGGCCGAGCTGCGCTTCCAGCCGCGCGACTGCGGCGAAAACGGATGGATGGGTCCGGTTCAAGGCTACGGCAGCTGCCTGGAAACTGCCTTCGCCGACGACAGCGTCGAAACATCTAAGGTCGTGAAGCTTGAGGCCATCCACTGTCATTGTTTCCTACAGAGATAGTTAAATCATAGTAATTTTCTTCGATAGGCACCACGCCTAACTTTTCCTCATTGAACGCAGCGGAAAGCCCTCCGCCAGACAGAAATGAGGACCAAAATGACCGACTTGCTTTATTTCATTGCCGGCGACGGCAACCGCATCGCCTATCGGTTCGATGGCCCGGAAGACCGGCCGGTGCTGATGCTCTCCAATTCCATCGCTACGACGCTCCATATGTGGGATGGCCAGGTGCCGGAGCTCGCCAGATCCTTCCGCGTATTGCGCTACGATTTTCGCGGCCATGGCGGCTCCGATGCCCCGGCCGGCGCCTACTCGCTCGACCGTCTCGGCCGCGATGTGTTGGAACTGCTCGACTTTCTCGGCATTGCCCGCGTGCACTTCCTCGGCCTGTCGCTCGGCGGTTTCGTCGGCCAATGGTTGGGCATCCATGCGCCTGAGCGCATCGACCGCCTGATCCTCTCGAACACCTCGCCGCACCTGGGGCCGGCATCCTATTTCGACGAGCAGATCCGCAATGTGCTCGCGGCAAGCGACCTGTCGGCGACGGCGGACATGTTCATGCGCAACTGGTTCCCGGCATCGATGCTTGCCGGTTCGAACAAAACCGTGGATGGATTCCGCTCGGCGATCCTCGCCATGTCGCCACAAGGGCTGGCGGGATGCTTCGCCGCCGTGCGTGACAGCGACCTGCGCCGTTCTGTTTCCCTGGTCACAGCGCCGACGCTGGTGATCGGCGGCGAGGACGACAAGGTGACGCTTGCCAGCCACAGCGAGGCAATCGCCGCGGCGATCCCCGGCGCCGAACTTCTGCTCCTGCCCGGTGTTCATCTGCTCAATGTCGAACGGCCGGTGGAGTTCATGGACGCGGTGACAGGGTTTCTTCGCAACAGCTGATCGGAACGCACCGAGCCGCGCGAGCTTCGCGAACATCGCTATCGACTACCTTTTGGTTTAGATAGTCGCGAGCTCACGCGGTGGGGAGAGGATGCGCGTCAGGATCGTCGGAACCGGCAGGGCGGTGCCGTCCCAATGCGTCGCGACGCGCACGCTGGAGGGGCGGCTGGGCCTTTCGCAGGGCACGCTCGAAACCGCAACCGGTGTCGTCGAGCGCTATGTCTGCGAGGCCGAATCGCAGATCGACCTTGCCCATGCCGCGGCGCGGCTTGCGCTGGAGGACGCAAAGATCGAAGCCAGTTCAGTCGATCTGATCATTGGCGGCTGTGGCGTGCCCTACCAGCCCCTGCCGGCGACGGCCCCCTTGCTCATGCAGCGCCTCGGCCTCGCCGACGGCTCGGCCGCCGCTTTCGACGTCAACAGCACTTGCCTCGGTTTCCTCACCGC
Source organism: Mesorhizobium sp. (assembly GCF_024509055.1). GTDB lineage: Bacteria > Pseudomonadota > Alphaproteobacteria > Rhizobiales > Rhizobiaceae > Mesorhizobium. Next base: position 41,521 of record NZ_JANINM010000217.1, read on the forward strand.
TTTCGAGACCGCCGGCCGCATGATCGAGGCGGGGCAATGCCAGACGGCACTAGTGTTCTCGGCCGAAGTCGCCTCGCGCGCTTTGCCGTGGCGGGACGCGCCCGAGATCGCCGCATTGTTCGGCGACGGCGCGGCGGC
>NZ_JANINM010000218.1 GCF_024509055.1 Mesorhizobium sp.
GAATCCCAGGCGAGCTACGAAGGCTGGTGCAAGGACGCCGAAGCCAGGATCAACTGGAACAATCACATCGACACCATCCACAACCTCATCCGCGGCTGCGACCCGGCGCCCGGCGCCTGGACGACCGTGGACGGCGAGAAAGTTCGCCTGTTCGAGGTTAAGAAACATGTGGCGCGCAAGTTCGCCGACGTGGTCGGCAAGCCTGGCGAAATCAGCTGGGTAGGCGACAAGACCCTGCAGGTCACGGTGCAGGGCGGCAATCTGGAGATCCTCAAGGTCCGCACCGAGAGCGGCGCGAAAATGTCCGGCGCCGAGTTCGCCAGGTCGAAAGGCCTGCTGGCGGGGTCGAAGCTCGGAACCGAAGCCCCGGCCGCCAAGCCTGCCGTGCAGGCGAAGGCCGAGCCCAAGGATGTTGCCGACGCCTGATGCCGTCGACCCGGGCGGGATGCCGTGACGCATTCCGCCTCAGGTCAAATCAGGCTCGCTTGCGCGCCACGTCCGGCTTCAGGCGCGCTGCAAGGAACTCCTTGACCCGTCGGCCGGGCGCCGGGCCGCGCACCGGCTTGAAGCCGTCGTCGAGTTCGCCGGACAGGTCGAGCGTCGCCCGCTTGCCGACGGCGTCGTAGTTCTCGTCAAGCCAGTCGCTGGCCGCGGTCCGGCCGAGATCGCGCAGATAGGTGAGGAAGGCCCATTCGGCATTGACCTTGGACGATGCCGACAGGTCCTTGAACGCTTCGTCGGCATCAATGCGATGCATGCGGATATCGCGGTATTCGCCATGCGGCAGACGGCCTGCCGCAATCAATTCCTTGACGAAGGCGATCGAGCGGAATTCGCGCAAGAGCCCGGCATTGAACGTGATTTCGTCGATGCGGTTCTGGATTTCGTTGGCGCTCTTCGGCGTGCCTTCGCGCACCACCGGATTGATCTGCACCAGCAGCACGTCCTCGGTCGCGCTGGCCTTGAAGAACGGGTAGAGCGCCGGATTGCCGCCATAACCGCCGTCCCAGTAGGGCACGCCCTTGATCTCGACGGCGCGGAACAATTGCGGCAGGCAAGCGGACGCCATCACCGTGTCGAGGTCGATCTCGCCATCGGAAAAGACGCGCAGTTGCCCGGTCTCGACATTGGTCGCCGAGATGAACAGCTCCATCGACTTGCACGCCCGCACATTGGAGAAGTCGATCTCCTTCGCCACCACATCGCGCAGCGGATTGAGACCGAGTGGGTTGGCGACATAGGGCGAGAACACCCGCGACATGGTATCGAAGAAGACATAGCCCGGCGTGTTCTCGATCGACCAGTTGCCCCAGGCGACGTCCCACGGCATGCGCTGCACCGGGCTGAAACGTCCCTTCGAGGCCACCGCGCGCCAGAAATCGTCGAGCTTCTTGCGCGCGCCCTCGACGCCGTCGCGCACGAAACCATCGGCAAGCGCCACCGCGTTCATCGCACCCGCGCTGGTGCCGGAAACGGCCGCGATCTCGAGCCGTCCGTCCTCCAGCAGGCGGTCCAGCACGCCCCAGGAGAAGGCTCCGTGCGAGCCGCCGCCCTGCAGCGCGATGTTGATCTTCTTCTTTTCCTCCGCCTTGCCGTTCTTCGCCATGGCGTTCCTGTCATCCTGTAGGTCGACCTGCCCCTGCGTCACTGTGTCGGGACAGCTGTCGTCAGCTCATGCTGCAGTGCAGCATATAAGGATGAACCAAGGCAAGAACACGAACACACAAGCGTGATCGAGCGAAATTTCGGTCATGCGAACACCACCGCCCAAAGGGGCGGTGGCGCTTCCGTCAGGCGGGTCTGAAATGTCAGGCGACGAGGTCCGGCACCGGTCCGACATAGCGCGATTGCGGCCGGATCAAGCGTCCGGTCGCCTGCTGCTCGCGCGCATGCGCGATCCAGCCAGCGACGCGACCGGCGGCAAAGACATTGGAGAACGCCTCTTTTGGAACACCGGCCGCTTCAAGCAGAAGTGCCGTGTAGAATTCGACATTGGTCTGGATCGAGCGCTGGGGCTTGGCGACCCGCAGCACTTCGAGCGCCGCTTGCTCAACCGTTTCGGCTAAGGCCAGCCGGCTATCCGTCCCGCTCTTTGTGCCGAGCTGCCGGACCACTGCTTTCAGCACATCGGCGCGCGGATCACGCACGCGGTATATGCGATGGCCAAAGCCCATGACGCGCTCGCCGTGGGCGATCTCGTCGCGCAGCCAGGCAGCGGCGTCGCCGCTGGCCTCGATGGCGTCGAGCATCTCGATCACCGGCCCGGGCGCCCCGCCATGCAGCGGTCCTTTCAGCGCGCCGAGCCCGGCCAGGATCGCGGAGGTCAGTCCAGCCTGGGTCGATGCCACAACGCGCGTCGCGAAGGTGGAAGCGTTGAGCCCGTGGTCGCACACCGTCACCAGATAAGTGTCGAGCGCCTTGGCAAGCGCCGGCGACGCGGTGCCGGAGAGCATCCGCAGCATGTCCGCGGCATGATCGGCGCGGCTGTCGGGGGCGATGGGCTTCTCGCCACGGGCAAGTCGCAGCAAGGCGGGCGTCAGCACCGCCGGCGCCGCAATCAGCCGCAGCGCATCAGCCAGTTCGTCGCCATCCGGCAGCAAGGCCATGCCGGCGCGCATGGCGCTGTAGATGCCGAGCGGCGCAAGCTGAACGAGCATCGGCTGCAGCCGTTCGAACACCTCGACGCGTGCCTTCCCGATGGCCTTTTCCAGTTCGGCGTCACCGGGGAGTTCATCGAAAAAGCCGTCGAACAGCAGGCGGACCACCTGGCCGTAGCGCCAATGGCCGGCCAGTTCCATCAATGAGTGACCCCGGATCGTGAGATGCCCTCCGACGCCGTCCACATCCGAAAGCACCGTGTCCGCCGCAACGACATCGTCGAGCCCGTTTGCCATGACTTGTCTCCTTGACCTTTTCCGCACTGCAATTAATGCTGCGCAGTCAATGCATCAATCTTGATCAA
>NZ_JANINM010000219.1 GCF_024509055.1 Mesorhizobium sp.
CATCGTGCTGATCTCCAACAATCTCGGCGACGCCAAGAGCCTGATCACCCACCCGGCGACGACGACACACAAGAACCTGAGCGACGAGGCCCGCGCCGAACTCGGCATCGGGCCTGGCACGCTCAGGCTCTCCGTCGGTCTGGAGGACACCGACGATCTTCTGGCCGACATCGAACAAGCGCTGAAGGCGGCCAAGTAAGTCCATCCGCAACGACGAAGAGAAGGCGCTCAGGCGCCTTCTTCCAGTTCGGTCATCGCCTTGGTGCGGATGGTCATGGCGTTGCCACGCCATTCGACGGCGCCGCCCAGCCAGCCGCGCGCCCAGATCGCGGGAAGCATCGCGTCGCGCACGATCATCGCGGTCACGCTGCGCGGCGACAGATACCAGCCCTTGGCAAAGGCAAGCAGGCACTCCGGCAGGTAGGCGATCGCCAGCACGCATAATGCCGTGGTGGGCAGGCTGACCCCGGCGCTGGCCGCCGCGACCAGGGCGAGCAGCAGGGGCATCGCCGCGCCGGTCAGTATCTCGGGCGCGAAGAACAGCGGGAAGGTCACGCGGCGCAGCCGAGCCCAGCGCACCTGGCGCGACCAGATCTCGGCAAACGCGCGCTGGCCGAGCGGCTGCTCGAAGGGCGAGGCGACGAGATTGACGCGCAGGCCGAGCCCATTGACCAGCTTGGTGGCCGCCGCATCCTCGGCGATCTCCGCGGCCAAGGCATGGATGCCGCCATTGGCATCGAGCATCGGCTTGTTCCACAGCATGCTCTTGCCCTGGGCGAAGCCGAGGCCGAGCGCTTCGCCGGCATATTGCCAGCGCGCCTGCAGCGTGTTGAGGAAGGCGCATTCGACCTCGGCCCAGAAACCGTCCGGCCGCGAGCCGACCGGGGTCGAGCAGACAAGGCCAGTTTTCGGGCGCCACGCCGCCATCAGATGCTGGACATAGTCCCTCGGCATCAAGACGTTGGAATCGGCAAGGATCACCCAGTCGTGCCGGGCCGCCTGCCAACCCTTGACGCAATTGTTGAGCTTGGGGTTGGCGCTGATCCTGTCGTCGCCGACCAGCAGCCGCGCCGGAACCTCGGCATGGCGCGTGATCGCGGCGTTGATGAGCTTGACCACCGGGTCGTCGGCATTGGCCACACAGAAGATCAGCTCGTAGTGCGGCCAGTCGAGCGAGAAGGCGCTCTGCAGCGTTTCCTCGGTGAACGGCTCGACGCCGCGCGACGGCACGACGATCGAGACCGGCGGCCGATTGCCCGAGGGCGGAGGAATGATGCGCCTCGGCTTCAGCCGCGACGATGCGAGCAGGATAGTGGCGGAATTGGAAAGGAGCAGGGCTGACGAGGCGAAGGCGGCTGCGAAGGTCAGTTCCATCGAGATCTGGTCACTCCGGAAAGGCCGCAGGCGGCCGTTCATCAGTCGACAGAGCGCCCGAGTCGCCCAGCACGATCCGCGCACACCATCATTGTCATGTGTCACTTAAATGACATTGTTTATCGGCACTGCGCTTTCAGGCTGGCAGGACAAGCTGCTTCGCATTGATAAAACCGCGAAGAGTGACGAATACTTGCAGTCGCAGCACCGGAGTGCCCCATGTACCGCGCCGTCACGCGCAACATCGAAGTGCAGGTCAGGCCGTTCTACCTGGAAGATCGGTCCGATCCGACCGAAAACCGCTATGTCTGGGGTTACCAGGTGACGATCGACAACCGCTCCGACGACTTCGTTCAGTTGCTGTCGCGCTACTGGCATATCACCGACGGTCGCGGACGCGTCGAGGAAGTGCGCGGCGCCGGCGTCGTCGGCGACCAGCCGGAGCTCAACCCCGGCGACAGCTATCAGTATACGTCGGGCTGCCCGCTTTCGACGCCGTCAGGCATCATGGTCGGCCACTACACGATGCGCAACGGGCGTGGCGAGACGTTCGATGTCGCCATCCCCGCTTTTTCCCTCGACATGCCGGGGACAAGACGGACGGTCAATTAGGACCGATCCGTAGCACGGATCGGTCCCTGGCCGTTATTGCGCCGGGGTAAATTCAGCCGGGTCGAAATCGTATTGCGTCGAGCAGAACTCGCAGGCGACATGGATGCCGCCATCCTCGGTGCTGTCCTTGATCTCCTGCGCCGAAAAGCCTTCGAGGATGCCGTGGATCTTCTCGCGCGAGCAGGAACACTGATCGGCGACCGGTACGCCGCTGAAGACACGCACGCCGTGTTCGTGGAACAGCCGGTAAAGCAGCCGTTCCGCGCCGACGGTCGGGTCGATCAGTTCGGTCGGCTCGATGGTGCCGAGCAGCGCCAACAGCTCCTGCCAGGAATTGTCGACCGGCTCGTGCGTCACCTCGCGCGGATCGCCGTCACCGCCCGAAATGTCCGGGACGCGCATGCGCTCGGGCGCCTGCGGCAGGAATTGCGCCAGGATGCCGCCGGCCCGCCATTGCTCGCGGGCGCCGCCGGGACCCGGGGTCACCAGCTTGGCGACGGACATCCTCAGATCGGTCGGGATCTGCTCCGACTGACGGAAATAGGTGCGCGCGGCTTCCTCGAGCGAGGTGCCGTCGAGCTGGACGATGCCCTGGTAGCGCTGCGAGTGGGCGCCCTGGTCGATGGTCAGGGCCAGCACGCCGTTGCCGAGCAGGGTCTGCTGCGAGGTCTCGCCGGCGGCGATCAATGCCTGCAGCCTATCGGCGTCGAAGCGCGCATAGGCGCGCAGCGCGTGCGGCGTGGTGAAATCGGCCACCAGCATGTCGACCGGTCCGTCGGTACGGGTCTGCAGGATGAACTTGCCCTCGAACTTCAGCGACGTGCCGAGCAGCACGGTGAGCACGCACGCTTCCGCCAGCAGGCGCGCGACCGGCTCGGGATAATCGTGACGGCTGAGGATCGCATCGAGCATCGATCCGAGCTGCACGGTGCGGCCGCGCACGTCGAGCGGCGCGACCTCGTAGGGCACGA
>NZ_JANINM010000220.1 GCF_024509055.1 Mesorhizobium sp.
CCTAGTATTTTCCATTTTTTTTTGAAAGTCATCGCGCACCTCGCCTCTTTTCGTTTCGGCGCGAGATCGTAAAGTCGTGCGATCGGCAGGGACGACTTCAATGATGGATTTCGCGATTTTCTGGGAATGGCTGAGCTTCGCCGTCCGCTGGCTGCATGTCATCACGGGCATCGCCTGGATCGGCTCATCCTTCTATTTCGTCGCCCTCGACCTTGGCCTTAGGCAGCGTCCAGGCCTGCCTGCAGGCGCCTTTGGCGAGGAATGGCAGGTGCATGGCGGCGGCTTCTACCACATCCAGAAGTATCTGGTGGCGCCGGCCGAAATGCCGGAGCACCTCACCTGGTTCAAATGGGAATCCTACGCCACCTGGATGTCGGGCTTCGCGATGCTCTGCATCGTCTATTATGGCGGCGCCGACCTGTTCCTGATCGACCCCAACGTGCTCAACGTGTCGGCGCCGGTCGGCATCCTGATGTCGCTCGCCACCATCAGCGTCGGCTGGATTGTCTACGATCTGCTTTGCCGTTCGCCGCTCGGCAAGAGCGACACCGGATTGATGCTGGTGCTCTACTGCGTGCTGGTGTTCATCGCCTGGGGGCTGACGCATCTGTTCACCGGCCGCGCCGCCTTCCTGCACCTTGGCGCCATCACCGCCACGATCATGTCGGCCAATGTCTTCATGGTCATCATCCCCAACCAGAAGATCGTCGTCGCCGACCTGATCGCCGGCCGCAAGCCGGACCCGAAATACGGCAAGATCGCCAAGCAGCGCTCGCTGCACAACAACTACCTGACCTTGCCGGTCCTGTTCCTGATGCTGTCGAACCACTATCCGCTGGCGTTCGGCACGCAGTTCAATTGGGTCATCGCCTCGCTGGTGTTCATCATCGGCGTGCTGATCAGGCACTATTTCAACACCCTCCATGCGAGGAAGGGCAATCCGACCTGGACCTGGCTCGGCGCCGCCGTGCTGTTCATGATCATCATCTGGCTGTCGACCGTGCCGAAGGTGCTGACCGGCGAGCCCAAGGTCTCCGCGGCTTCCACCGCGGCCCAGGTCTATATGGCCTCGGCGCATTTCCCGGCGGTGCGCGACACCGTGCTCGGCCGCTGCTCCATGTGCCATGCCGAGGAGCCGGTCTATGAAGGCATCTACCATGCGCCGAAAGGCGTGATGCTCGACACCGATGAGCGCATCGCCGAGCACGCCCGCGAGATCTATTTGCAGGCCGGCCGCGCCCATGCCATGCCGCCCGCCAACGTCAGCCACATAACCGACCAGGAACGGGCGCTGCTGGTGGCCTGGTTCGAAGGCGCCGGAAAGTAAGCATGACATTGAAACTTCTGCGCGGCCGCACGCTCTCCTTCCTGCGCTGGCCGGAAGCGATAGACGACCATTCCGCCTGGCGTTACGAGGAGGATGGCGGGTTGTTGATCGACGGCGGCAAGATCATTGCCGCCGGTCTCTTTGCCAAAGTCTCGAAGAATGCCGGCGCCGGCGTCGAGACGATCGACCATCGCCCGCATCTCATCCTGCCCGGCTTCCTAGACGCGCACGTCCATGTTCCGCAGATGCAGATCATCGCGTCCTACGGCGCGGAACTGCTCGAATGGCTGAACAAATACACCTTCCCGGAGGAAACGAAATTCCAGAACGCGCAGCATGGCCGCCGCATCGCCAGGCTGTTCCTTGACGAAATGCTGCGCCACGGCACGACGACGGTCGTTGCCTACTGCTCGGTGCATAAATCGTCCGCCGAAGCCTTCTTCGCCGAGTCGCATGACCGCAACATGCTCAACATCGCCGGCAAGGTGATGATGGACCGCAACGCGCCGGACGGCGTGCTCGACACGCCGCAGACCGGCTATGACGACACCAAGGCGCTGATCGGCGAATGGCATGGCAAGGGGCGCCAACTTTATGCAATCACGCCGCGCTTCGCCATCACCTCTTCGCCCGAGCAGATGGAGATGGCCGGCGCGCTATGCCGCGAGCATCCCGATCTCCACATGCAGACGCATCTGTCGGAAAACCATGCAGAGATCGCCTTCACCCAGGAGCTCTATCCCTGGTCGCGCGACTATACCGACGTCTATGAGCATTACGGCCTGCTCGGCAAAAAGAGCCTGTTTGGCCACTGCATCCATCTGTCGGAGCGCGAGGCGAATGCGCTTTCGCAATCGGGTTCCGTCGCGGTGTTCTGCCCGACCTCCAATCTTTTCCTCGGTTCGGGCCTGTTCGATTACCAGCGCTACCGCCGCCGCGAGAATCCGCTGAGGATCGCCGCCGCGACCGATGTCGGAGGCGGCACCAACTATTCGATGCTGCGCACCATGGACGAAGGCTACAAGGTGATCGCGCTGAACGGCGAGAAGCTGAACCCGTTCCAGTCTTACTGGCAGCTGACGCGCGGCAATGCCGAAGCCCTGTCGGTCGTGGACAAGGTCGGCACGCTCGATGAAGGCACCGACGCCGACATCGTCGTGCTCGACGCGCGTGCCACGCCGGGAATGCGGCTGAGGATGGAGACGGTGGAAACGCTCGCGGAAGAGCTCTTCCTGTTGCAGACGCTGGGCGATGACCGCGCCGTGCGCGAAGTCTATGTGGCCGGCCGGCCGGCGAAGAGCGCGATAGTTGCATAGCGAATGCGCTCTTCGCTTGACCCCGGGTCAGCCATCGGCCAAAGCGTTCCTCGACATTGACAGGGAACGACATGGCTGCCGCCGACGACATCGCTCTGATCAAGAAACAAGAAGCCACGCTGGTGTTCCCGGCGTTCGACGAGGCAGTGGCCTTCGGGATCGGTTCAGCGATCAGGGACCGGGCGCTGAAGGAAAACCTGCCGATCATCGTCGACATCAGGACTTTCGATCGTCCCCTCTTCTACGCCGCGATGCCCGGCTCCAACGCTTCGAACCCGGATTGGGCGCGGCGCAAGATCAACGTCGTCAAGC
>NZ_JANINM010000221.1:0-259 GCF_024509055.1 Mesorhizobium sp.
TCTCCGTCGTGTGCTCGTAACTATGCACGCGGTTGAACCAGACGCCGTCGACGTGCCCGCCATACGGATCGATGTCGGTCAGCGGCGCCATATGGCCGCCCGTGTTCCATTCCTTGCAGGCGGTCACGCAGGCCTGGCAGCCAACGCAGGTATCGAGATCGATGACGAGGCCGAGCTTTTTCTCGGTCCGGGCGGGAAGGCATGTCATTCGGCAGCTTCCCTCTTCAGGCGGAACGCGGCGCCGAAGCGAAGCACTTCC
>NZ_JANINM010000221.1:269-2935 GCF_024509055.1 Mesorhizobium sp.
AAGCCGGCTTCCTCGGGCGCGCATTTGACGATCCGCACGCGCAAATCGAACCATGCAGCCTGTCCGGTCACCGGATCGGAATTCGAATAGCGCTTGCCGTTGGCATCGGCCGACGTCTGGTCGCCGATGATATGGTTGAGCAGGAAGCCGCGATTGCTCTCGGCCGCGTCGTCCTTCAGGCCCCAACTGCCGCGCCGCTTGCCGATCGCGTTCCAGGTCCAGACCGTATCCGGGTTCACGCCGTCGATCAGCTTGGTCTGGCCCTTCACCCTTCCATTGATGCTTTCGATCCACACCCAGTCGTCATCGGCAAGGCCGAGCCTGGCGGCGGTCTGCCGATGCACGAACAGCCGGTTCTGGCTGGTGATCTGCCTCAGCCACGCATTCTGCGAACCCCAGGAATGGTACATATGCATCGGCCGCTGCGTCAGCGCATGCAGCGGATATTTTTCGAGGTCGACTGTGTCGTCCTCGAAGGGCGCGTACCAGAAAGGCAGCGGGTCCATATAGGCTTCGATGCGGGCGCGCTCGGCGGCGGGTGGCTGCGCCTTGCCATGGCCGCGCGCCGCGAGCCGGAAGCGCTGCATCGGCTCGGAATAAAGCTGGAAGACGATCGGCTCGGCCTTCGGGACAAAACCCATTTCGACGGCGAAATCGAGATAGGCGCGGTTGCCCATCTTGTAATAGCGCTGGTCGTCGGAAAATTCGTGGTGCCAGAAGCCGCCATTGTCGATGTAGCGCTGCAACTGGTCCGGATTGACGTCGCCCCTGCCGAACGAACCGCCATTCTCGCCACGCCAGCCGGCTAAAGGGCCGATGCCGGGCGTGCGCTGGTGGTTGACGATGTAATCGGCATAGTCGCGGTACTTCGCCGAACCGTCTTCCGCGACGAAGCCGGGCAGGCCAAGCCGCGCGCCGAGCTCGATGAGCACTGTCTGGAACGGCCGCACGTCGCGGTCCGGCTGCACCACCGGATGGCGGATGGCGTCGGCCGGCCCGTCCGCATGGCTGATCGGCCGGTCGAGCAGGCTGATGCAGTCATGCCGTTCGAGATAGGTGGTGTCGGGCAGCACCAGGTCCGCGAACGGCACCGTCTCGGAATAATAGGCGTCGGAGTAGATGATGAAGGGGATCTTGTAGGCGCCGGACTCGTCCTTGTCGGTCAGCATGGCAATCGTCTCGACCGTGTTCATCGACGAGTTCCAGGCCATGTTCGACATGTACATCATCAGCGTGTCGATCGGATAAGGATCGCCGGCCCAGGCGTTGCGGATGACCGAATGCATCAGTCCATGGGCGGCCAAGGGCGCTTCCCACGAATAGGCCTTGTCGATACGGGTGGGCCGGCCGGCCTCGTCGACGAGAAGATCGTCCGGCCCGCAGACGAAGCCGAGCGGCACGCCTTCGAGCGGCGTCATCGGCTGGGCGTTCTTTCCACATGGCTTCGGACCAGGGGGGGCGGAACGGGGATAGGGCGGCTTGAAGCGGAAGCCGCCGGGAACATCCACCGTGCCGAGCAGAACCTGAAGCAAATGGATGGCGCGGCAGGTATGGAAGCCGTTGGAGTGGGCCGAGATGCCGCGCATGGCATGCATCGAGACCGGCCGTCCCTTGATCGTCTCGTGCCGCCGGCCAGCCCAGTCGGTCCAGGCGACCGGCAGTTCGATCGTCTGCTCGAAGGCGACATGGGCCAACTCCGCCGCGATGCGACGGATCGTGGCGGCATCGATCCCGCAGCGTCCCGCCACTGCGTCAGGCGAGTAGGCGTCGTCGAGATAGCGGTCGGCGATCAGCTGAAACACAGGTACACAGCGCCGGCCGTCGACTACGTAGCTGCCGGTCAGCGCCGGCCTCGCTGCGGCGTCGGCCGCCTTGACGGGCAGCGTCGCCATCCTGTCCCATGCGAGCGGGTTGCCGTCATCGTCGCGCACGAACACCCCATCGTCGGCGGTTCCAGGCTCCTGCACGACCAGCACCGGCGCATTGGTGTAGCGCAGCAGGTAGTCGAGATCGACACGGCCTGCCTTGAGCAGCTCGTGGACGAGGGCGAGCACGAACAGGCCGTCCGTGCCCGGCCTGATGCCGATCCAGTCGTCGGCGATGGCGTTGTAACCGGTGCGGCAGGGATTGATCGACACAACCTTGGCGCCGCGCGCCTTGAGCTTGCCGAGGCCGATCTTGATCGGGTTGGAATCATGGTCCTCGGCGACGCCGAACAGCATGAAGTACTTGGTATTCTCCCAGTCGGGTTCGCCGAACTCCCAGAAAGAGCCGCCGATCGTGTAGAGCCCGCCCGCCGCCATGTTGACTGAGCAGAAGCCGCCATGGGCGGCGAAGTTGGGCGTGCCGAATTTTGACGCCCACCAGCCGGTCAATGACTGCGACTGGTCTCGTCCCGTGAAGAAGGCGAGCTTCTTCGGGTCGGTCCCGCGGATCGCCGACAGCCGTTCGGTGGCGATGGCGAAGGCTTCTTCCCACTCGATCTCACGGAAGTCACCCGAGCCGCGCGGACCCGTGCGCAACAGCGGCTTCCTCAGCCGTGCCGGGCTGTAGTGCTGCATGATGCCGGAGCTGCCCTTGCCGCAGATGACGCCCCGGTTGACCGGATGGTCCTTGTTGCCGTTGATGTAGCGGACCTTGCCGTCCTTGATGTGGACGTCGATGCC
>NZ_JANINM010000222.1 GCF_024509055.1 Mesorhizobium sp.
TTCGGCGTCAACGTCTCGGCGCCGCGCGCCATCGAGAACTTTCTCGACATGGGCCACTTTCCTTACGTGCACACCGACATCCTCGGCGTCGAACCGCATACCGAGGTGAAGGAATACGACGTCGAGATATCGGTCGACCGTGATGAGATCCTCGCCACGCGCTGCCGTTTCTTCCAGCCGATGGCGTCGACCACCTCGGATGGCGGCGCCGATGTTGACTATGTCTATCGCGTGCCGCATCCCTATTGCTCAGTGCTTTACAAATCGAGCCCGGTCGACGAGAGCCGTCGCGACGTGATCGCCATCTTCCTGCAGCCGGTCGATCAGGAGCATGTCCGCGCGCACATGCTGCTTTGCGTGCTCGACGAGAACAGCGAAGACAAGGTGATCAAGCGCTTCCAGCAGACGATCTTCGGCCAGGACAAGCCGATCCTCGAAAACCAGGTGCCGAAGCGCCTGCCGCTCGATCCGCGCGCCGAGACCCCGATCAGGGCCGACAAGTCGGCGATCGCCTACCGGCGCTGGCTAAGCCAGAAGGGCGTGACCTACGGGGTCATTCCGGCGGCAGCCTGACCACGACATTTTTGGAGACGATTGATGTTGGAAGAAGCCCGAAACCGGTGGCATCCGATCGCCGCTGCCCATGACCTGCCGTTCCGCCATGTTTTCCATGGCCAGCTCCTTGGCAGGGAGTTTGCCGTCTGGCGGGCCGATGACGGCTACGTCAACATCTGGGAGAACCGCTGCCTCCATCGCGGCGTGCGGCTGTCGATCGGCATCAATGACGGCCGCGAGCTGAAGTGCCAGTATCACGGCTGGCGCTATTCCAACCGCACCGCCGGCTGCACCTACATCCCGGCGCATCCGGCCGACGCGCCGGCCCGCACCATCACCAATCGCACCTACCCGGCGGTCGAGCGCTACGGCCTCGTCTGGTCCTCTGAAGAGCCGCAGGGCGAGGTGCCGGATGTCGCCGGCCTGGCCGAGGGCAAGCTGCTTGCGCTCCGCGGTATCCCGGTCAATGCGCCGGCCGACAAGGTCGCCGAGAAGCTGAAGGCCTATCGTTTCCAACCCAACGGCGTGATCGATGGCGATAGCGCCGAGATCAGCGTCGAGGCCTGTCAGGACTTCGCCGCGGCGCTGCGGTCGCGCGACGGCGGCGCCGAGACGCTTGGCGTCTTCTTCGTCCAGCCGGTCGACTCCAACCGCTCGGTGATCCGCGGCGTGCTCGATCGGGATGCCGATGGCGCCGCGCGCATTGCCATCCTGCACCACCACAACGAACGGCTTTCCAAGCTGCGCGACGAGGTCGAGCGCGATGTGGCGAACGCGCCGGCGCCGGCACCGATCGAACCGGTCTATGAGCGGGTGTCGGCCGAGCTTGCCGAAATGCCCGAGCTGACCGCGCATGGCCGCAAGGCGGCGTTGCGGGTCACGGTGGCAAGGAAATGGCTGGCTGCCGACGGCATTGCCGGCTTCGAGTTGCGGCCGATCAAGGGCATCCTGCCGACCTTCCAGCCCGGCGCGCATATCGACGTCCATATGCCGAATGGCGAGATCCGCCAATATTCGATCACCAATGGGCCCGGCGAAACCGACAGCTTCGTCATCGGCGTCAAGTTGGAGCGGGATTCGAAGGGTGGCTCGAAATGCATGCACGAAACCGTCCGCGAAGGCGACGTGCTGGCGATCTCCGAGCCACGCAACAACTTCCCGCTGCGCCGCGACGCGATCAAGACGATCTTCGTTGCCGGCGGCATTGGCATCACGCCGCTGCTGGCCATGGCGCAGGCGTTGAAGAACCAGGAACTGACGCACGAGCTGCACTATTTCGCGCAGGGCGAGGAGCATCTCGCATTCGCCGATCGCCTGAAGCTACTCGGCGAAGCGTTGCGGCCGCATCTTGGGCTGTCGCCGGACGCCACCGGTGCCGAGCTCCAGCGCTTGCTCACGGGCTACCGGAACGGCATGCACCTCTACATCTGCGGCCCTGGCCCGATGCTGGAGGCGGCGCGCAGGATCGCGGCCGAGCAGGGCTGGCCCGACAGCGCGGTGCATTTCGAATATTTCAAGAACACCAACAAGATCGACGACAGGTCGAGCTTCGAGGTGGCGCTGGCGAGGTCCTGCGTCACGCTGCAGGTGCCGGCCGGCAAGACGATCCTGCAGGTCATGCGTGAGAGCGGCATCGACGTGCCGTCCTCCTGCGAGCAGGGCGCCTGCGGCACCTGCGTGGCGACCGTGATCGAGGGCGAGCCCGACCATCAGGACGTCTACCTCAACGACGCCGAACGCAAGGCAGGGACCAGGATCATGACCTGCGTTTCGCGCGCCAAATCGGCCCGCCTCGTGCTGGATATCTAGGAGCTACCTATGATCACGCTTTACGACTACGAGCTGTCGGGCAATTGCTACAAATTGCGGCTGCTGATGAGCTTCCTCGGCATCGACCACAAGACCGTGCCGGTCGACTTCTATCCTGGACGCGAGCACAAGTCGGAATGGTTCCTCAAGCTCAATCCGCTTGGGCAGCTCCCGGTCATCGACGATGACGGCCTGATCCTGCGCGACGCCCAGGCGATCCTGGTCTACCTCGCCTCGAAATATGACCCGTCCGGCAAATGGTATCCGAGGGACAATCCGGCGCTGCTCGGCGAGATCAGCCAGTGGCTGGCCTTCGCCGACGGCATCACCGGAACGGCCTCGGCGGCCCGCCTGCACGATGCGCTGTTCTACGATTTCGATATCGACGCCGCCCGCGCCGGCGCGCACCGCCTGTTCCGCATCCTCGACGAGCATCTGTGGTTCGGCGAGCAGGAAGGTCGCCAGTGGATCTGCTCGGCCGCGCATCCGACGATCGCCGACATCGCCTGCTTCCCCTACATCATGCTGTCGGAAGAGGGTGGTATTCAGCGCCAGGACTA
>NZ_JANINM010000223.1 GCF_024509055.1 Mesorhizobium sp.
GGAGCACCCCTCATCCGTCGCCTTCGGCGACACCTTCTCCCACAAGGGGAGAAGGGGGAACCCTGCAAGCCTTCCCGCCGCGATAGCGCGCATGGGTTGAGACGCGCAGCTCAACCCCTTATGGGGAGGGGCAGAAATCTCGAATGGACCGGTCCCCATGCCCACAGTCGCCCCGCTTGATCTCGAAGGCCATTGCGTCGCTGCCGTCTTCCTCGACGACGTGCCGCATTTCGCCCTGGCCGACGGTGCGGTGCACCGGCTCGACAATGGGCACAAGACGGTCCAGGCCAATGACGGGCTGCTCAGCGCCTTCCATGACGCCGTCAACGACCGGCTGATCACCGGCGGCGAGGACGGCAGGGTGTTTGCGGTGAAGGCCGGCGGTGACGTGGCGGAACTTGCCAGCGCCGGCAGGAAATGGATCACCAGCGTCGCCGCCGGGCCGCAGGGCGCGATCGCCTATGGCTCGGGCAAGTCCGCCTTCGTGCGTTTCGCCGACGGCAAGACCAGGGAATTCACCCATCCGCGCTCGGTCGAAGGTCTGGGCTTCTCGCCCAAGGGCATGCGTTTCGGCGTTGCCCGCTACAATGGCGCGACGTTGCATTTCCCGGCCGCAGAGGGCAAGCCGGTCGAGCTCGAATGGGCCGGCGCCCATACCGGCATCACGTTTTCACCGGACGGCGCTTTCCTTGTCACCACGATGCAGGAGAACGCGCTGCATGGCTGGAAGCTCGCCGACGGCAAGCACATGCGCATGAGCGGCTATCCCGGCAAGGTGAAAAGCCTGTCCTGGAGCGCCAAGGGAAAATGGCTGGCAAGCTCCGGCGCGCCGGCCGCGATCGTCTGGCCGTTTTCAGCCAAGGACGGGCCTATGGGCAAGGCGCCGCTGGAACTCGGCACGCGTGGCAACACGATGGTGACTTGCGTCGCCTGCCACCCGAGCCAGGACGTCGCGGCTATCGGTTATGAGGACGGCATGGTGATCGCTGCGCGTTTTGCCGACGCCAAGGAAGTGCTGCTGCGCCGCCCAGGCAAGGGCGCCATCACCTCGATGATGTGGGACAAGGAAGAACGTCGTGTCGTGTTCGGAAGCGCCGCCGGGGACTGCGGCGTGATCGACATCACCGGTTAGGGCAGTACGGGAGCAGGAAACGAGGCACCTATTCCCCTTGGCTGAGCCAACGCCCGCCCCCGTCGCGGCCAATTGCGGTTTTGAAAAGCCCTAGGCAGAGTGCCGCGCCAAACCAGAGGGGCTTTCATGCAGGCATCGGATTCCAGGACTTCCATCGGCGGCATCGCTGCTGCCCGCATCGCGGAACTGCGCGAGGCGGAGGCGGCGGTGTTCCGAAAAGCGCGACCGAAATCCGAAGCCAGGCTTGGCAACGGCATCGCCGGGTTCCTGAACGGCGTGCCGATGCACTGGATGACCGACTGGCCGACGCCGTTTCCGATCCTGGTCGACGGCGCCAAAGGCGCCACCATCATCGATGTCGACGGCAACAAGCTCGACGATTTCTGCCTCGGCGACACCGGTTCCATGCTCGGCCATTCTCCGCCAGCCGTCGCCCGCGCCATCCGCCGCCAGGCCGGGCGCGGCCTGACCTACATGCTGCCCAGCGAGGACGCGATTGCCATCGGTCCGCTTCTGCAGCAACGGTTTGGCCTGCCCTATTGGCAGATCGCCACCACCGCCACCGACGCCA
Organism: Mesorhizobium sp.; assembly: GCF_024509055.1. Lineage (GTDB taxonomy): Bacteria > Pseudomonadota > Alphaproteobacteria > Rhizobiales > Rhizobiaceae > Mesorhizobium. The sequence goes on from NZ_JANINM010000223.1 coordinate 1,704, forward strand.
ACCGCTTCGCGCTGCGCGTCGCACGCGCGGTGACCGGCCGCGAGAAGATCCTGGTGTTCAACGGCTGCTATCATGGCTCGGTCGACGAGACGATGGTGCGGCTGATCGACGGCAAGCCGGTCAACCGGCCGGGACTGGCCGGAGAGTTCCGTGATCTCACGCGCGCGACCAAGATCGTCGAGTTCAACGACCTGGTGGCGCTGGAAACGGCACTCGCCGACCGGGATGTCGCCTGCGTCATCACCGAACCGGTGCTGACCAATTCCTGCATGGTGCTGCCGGACCAGGGCTTCCACGATGCGCTGCGGCGGCTGACACGCGCGGCCGGCACATTGCTCCTGATCGACGAGACGCACACCATCTCCACCGGCCCCGGCGGCTATACGAGAAAACATGGTTTGGAGCCCGACCTGTTCGTGCTCGGCAAGCCTGTGGCGGGCGGCGTGCCCGCGAGCATCTGGGGTATGAGCGAGGAGGTCGCCACCCGCTACGGTGCCTACAACAGGACCAAGGAACCCGGCTATTCCGGCATGGGCACGACGCTGTCGGCCAACCCGCTGCAATTCGCGGCGATGCGCGCGACGCTGGAAGAGGTGATGACCGAGAAAGCCTACGTCCACATGGACCGGCTGGCGCGGCGGCTCGATGCCGGGCTGAGCGCCGTCATCAGCCGTCACAAACTGCCATGGCATGTTGCGCGCGTCGGCGCCCGCGTCGAGTTCATTTGCGCGCCGGGGCCGCTGAAGAACGGCGGTGAAGCCGAAAAGGCGCATGCGCCGGAGCTCGAGGCCGCCATCCATGTTGCGCTGGTCAATCGCGGCGTGCTGATCGCGCCATTCCACAACATGATGCTGCTGTCGCCCGTGACCACAGCGGCGCAAGTCGGCCGGCTGATCGCCGCCTTCGCCGCGGTTGCGGCAAAGCTTGCGGCGTGAGAGAAGCGGCCATGGACAATCCAACAACTGTTGCCACTTCACCCTCGGGCTCGATGCCCGCCGAGGCGACTGCCTTTCTCGACGCGCATCCCGAGATCGAGGCCTTCGACATCGTGCTCACCGACGCCAACGGCATCGGTCGCGGCAAGATCGTGCGCCGGCACGAGCTGATGGGCATCTTCACGAACGGTCGGCACATGCCGATCTCGATCCTCGGCCTCGACATCACCGGCGAGGATGTCCACGATACCGGGCTGATCTGGGACACCGGCGACGGCGACCTCCG
>NZ_JANINM010000224.1 GCF_024509055.1 Mesorhizobium sp.
CTGACCTATTTCGGCGACGGCGCGGCCAACCAGGGCCAGGTCTATGAAAGCTTCAACATGGCCTCGCTGTGGAAGCTGCCGGTGATCTACATCATCGAGAACAACCGCTACGCCATGGGCACGTCCGTGACGCGCTCTTCCGCCGAGACCGATTTCTCGCATCGCGGCGCGTCCTTCAAGATTCCTGGCATTCAGGTCGACGGCATGGATGTCCGCGCCGTCAAGGCGGCCGGCGACCTCGCCACCGAATGGTGCCGGGACGGCAACGGCCCGCTGATCCTGGAGATGCAGACCTATCGCTATCGCGGACACTCGATGTCCGATCCGGCGAAGTATCGTTCCAAGGAAGAAGTGCAGAAGATGCGCTCCGAGCACGATCCGATCGAGCAGGTCAAGGCGCGGCTGATCGAGAAGAAGTGGGCCGATGAGGACGAGCTGAAGGCCATCGACAAGGAAGTCCGCGACATCGTCGCCGACGCCGCCGAATTTGCCCAGCACGACGCGGAGCCGGATCCGTCCGAGCTCTGGACCGACATCGTACTGTAAGGAGAGGGCAAGGACATGCCGATCGAAATTCTCATGCCCGCGCTCTCGCCGACGATGGAAGAGGGCAATCTCTCGAAATGGCTGAAGAACGAAGGCGACAAGATCGTCGCCGGTGACGTCATCGCCGAGATCGAGACCGACAAGGCGACGATGGAAGTCGAAGCCGTGGATGAAGGCACGCTGGGCAAGATCCTGGTCGCTGCCGGAACGGAAGGCGTGAAGGTCAACACGCCGATCGCCGTACTGCTGCAAGACGGCGAGAGCGCCGCCGATGCCGGCAAGACGGCGGCGCCTGCCAAGGCTGAAGCCCCACTGAAGGCCGAAACGCCTGCGGCGCAGCCTGAACCGGCCGCAAAGCCGGCGCCTGTGGCCGCCGCGCCGAAGGCGGAAATCGCCGCCGACCCGGATATTCCGGCCGGAACCGAGATGGTCTCGACCACTGTGCGCGAGGCGCTGCGCGACGCGATGGCGGAAGAGATGCGCCGCGACGGCGATGTCTTCGTGATGGGCGAGGAAGTCGCCGAATACCAGGGCGCCTACAAGATCACGCAAGGCCTGCTGCAGGAGTTCGGTGCGCGCCGGGTGGTCGACACGCCGATCACCGAGCACGGCTTCGCCGGCGTCGGCGTCGGCGCGGCGATGGCCGGCCTGAAGCCGATCGTCGAGTTCATGACCTTCAACTTCGCCATGCAGGCGATCGACCAGATCATCAACTCCGCCGCCAAGACACTCTATATGTCCGGCGGCCAGATGGGCGCGCCGATCGTGTTCCGCGGCCCGAACGGCGCTGCCGCCCGCGTCGCTGCCCAGCACTCGCAGTGCTATGCGGCCTGGTACAGCCACATTCCCGGCCTGAAGGTGGTGATGCCTTATACGGCGGCCGACGCCAAGGGCCTGCTCAAGGCGGCGATCCGTGACCCGAATCCAGTCATCTTCCTGGAAAACGAAATCCTCTACGGCCAGTCCTTCGACGTGCCGAAGCTCGACGATTTCGTACTGCCGATCGGCAAGGCGCGCATCCACAAGCAGGGCAAGGACGTCACCATCGTCTCCTTCGGCATCGGCATGACCTATGCCGTCAAGGCGGAAGCCGAATTGCGCGGCATGGGCATCGATGCCGAGATCATCGATCTCAGGACCATCCGCCCGCTCGATTTGGACACCGTGATTGCCTCGGTGAAGAAGACCAATCGTCTCGTCGTGGTGGAAGAAGGTTTCCCGCAGAGCTCTGTCGGCGATCACATCGCCAACCAGGTCTCGCAGCGCGCCTTCGACTTCCTCGATGCGCCTGTCATCACCATCGCCGGCAAGGACGTGCCTATGCCTTATGCGGCGAACCTGGAGAAGCTGGCGCTGCCCAATGTCGGCGAGGTCGTCGAGGCAGTCAAAGCCGTTACCTATCGGTAGGGAGCGATGCCGATGCCATCCTTCTGGGTCTTGGCCGCCGTCATCGCACCTACCGTCGCGGTCGCTTTTCTCGTGCGCTCGGTGACGGGCAAATTTGATGCGATCCTGTTGATGCTCAGCGGCGTCGCTTCGCTCGTTCTCGCGACCGTCGCGACCGGCTCCGCCCAGATCGACCAGACTGGCGGCATGATGAGCCTGGAAATGAGCAAAAGCAGTTTCCATTTCGGCTTCCTGCCACCGGTTTTCATCGTCGCCACGCTGACAGTCATGCGGGGCCTGTTCAAATTCATTCAGGAGTGAGCGATGCCCATCAACATCACCATGCCGGCCCTGTCGCCCACAATGGAAGAGGGCAATCTTTCCAAGTGGCTGGTCAAGGAAGGCGACAAGGTTTCGCCCGGTGACGTGATCGCCGAGATCGAGACCGACAAGGCGACGATGGAAGTCGAAGCCGTCGACGAAGGCACTGTCGCCAAGCTGGTCGTTCCGGCCGGCACCGAAGGCGTCAAGGTCAACGCGCTGATCGCCATCCTGGCCGGCGAAGGCGAGGATGCCGGCGCGGCCGCCAAGGGCAGCGGCGCCGACACGTCGAAGGCCGAGGCGCCTAAGGCTGACGCGCCAAAGGCTGAAACGCCCAAGGAAGCGCCAAAGCCGGCGGCAGCCGCCGCTCCTGCGCCGGCCAAGTCCGAGCCGGCGCCGGTCGCCAACGGTCATGCAGGCGGCGAGCGCGTCTTTGCCTCGCCGCTCGCGCGCCGCATCGCCAAGGATGCAGGCGTCGATGTCGCGGCGCTGACCGGCTCCGGTCCGCATGGCCGTGTCGTCAGGGCTGACGTCGAGGCGGCGATCGCGTCCGGCGGCACCAAGGCGGCGCCGGCCGCCAAGGCTCCCGCGGGCGCGCCTTCGGCCGCTCCAGTCGCCGCGCCGAAGCCGATGTCCGACGACCAGGTGCTAAAACTGTTCG
>NZ_JANINM010000225.1 GCF_024509055.1 Mesorhizobium sp.
GCCAGCCAGGCGGTGCTGCCGCTGCGCGGCAAGATCCTCAACGTCGCCAGCGCCGGCAACGACAAGCTTGCCGCCAACCAGCAGATCTCCGACCTGATCCAGGCGCTCGGCTGCGGCACGCGCTCGAAATACCGCGACGAGGACCTGCGTTACGACCGCGTCATCATCATGACCGACGCGGATGTCGACGGCGCGCATATCGCCTCGCTGCTGATCACCTTCTTCTATCAGGAAATGCCGAGCCTGATCCGCGGCGGCCATCTCTTCATGGCGGTGCCGCCACTCTATTCGATCCGGCAAGGCGGCAAGGTCGGTTATGCGCGCGACGATGCCCACAAGGACGAATTGCTGCGCACCGAATTCACCGGGCGCGGCAAGGTCGAGATCGGCCGCTTCAAGGGCCTGGGCGAGATGATGGCCTCGCAGCTCAAGGAAACCACGATGGACCCGAGGAAGCGCACGCTTCTGCGGGTCGACGTGAGCGAGGCCGAGGCGGCGACCAAGGATGCCGTCGACGCACTCATGGGCACCAAGCCAGAGGCGCGCTTCCGCTTCATCCAGGAGCGAGCCGAATTCGCCGAGACGGACGTGCTGGATATCTGATCGCCGACTGGTCCATAACAAGGCTCCGGCACGGAGAACCGATGTGACCTGGACGCGGCTTAAACAGCTTGTCGATGCACCGTTGAGCGGGCTGACGCAGCCGACCCGTTCGGATTGGATTTTTGCCCTGCGCACGGTCTCGGCCGGGCTGATCGCGCTGCTTGTCGCCTACGCGCTCAAGCTGGATCACCCGCAATGGGCGATGATGACGGTGTTCATCGTGGCGCAGCCAGTGGCAGGCATGGTGCTGGCGAAAGGCTTCTATCGCCTGCTCGGTACGCTGGCCGGCGGTCTGGCGGCGATCGGCATCACCTCTCTGTTCGGCACCAATCCGTGGCTGCTGGTCACCGTGCTGGCGCTGTGGATCGGCGTGTGCACGCTCGTCTCCTCGCTGCTTCGCAATCCGGAAGCCTACGGCGCAGCCCTTGCCGGCTATACGGCTATGATCATCAGCCTGCCCGCTCTCGGACAGCCGCATCTCGTCGTCGATCTCGCCATCGCTCGCTGCGCCGAGATCGTGCTCGGCATCGTCTGCGCCGGGGTGACCAGCAGGCTGATCCTGCCGAAGCTGGCGGCCGACGCCATCATTTCGAGGCTCAAGCGCAGCATTCTCGACCTCGCCGACTACGCAGGCGGCGCTTTTTCCGGCGGCGACCCGGCCAACCTTGCCGCCCTCCAGCGCAAGCTGATCTCAGATGCGCAGACGCTTGCCGAAATGCGCACCTATGCGCGGCTGGAGGCGCCGAGCTTCGCCACGCGCGCCCATCCCGTGCGGCGCACGATCGGGCAGCTGTTGTGGGCGCTGTCAGCGGCCCGCGCGCTGCACACCCATGCCGCGCCGAAGAACGCTGCTCTCATACCGGTGCGCGGCGAGCTGAAGACTTTCGTTGGCGAGCTTTCCGCGACGCCCGGCGCGCTCGACGACACCGCCCCATGGCTGGCAAGGCTGGATGCGATCGCCAGCAAGGCGCGCCAGGCGCCCGCTACCCCGGCGGATCCCGGCGAGGACAGGGTCGGCACCATAACGCGGCTCACCATAGCCGCCGACTTTGCCGAGGCGCTGAAGCAGGTGATGCGCGGGCTCGACGCGCTCCGATCGCCGGTATCCAAACCTACCCGCGAGCGGCGCCAGCCGGCGCTGGTCGTGCATCGCGACCATCACGCTGCCTGGCGCAACGCCGTGCGCGCCGCGCTTGCGACGTTTCTGGTAGCGATCTTCTGGCTGACGACAAAATGGTCGGAAGCTGCGGGCACCGTCATTCTCGTCGCCGTCGTCTCCAGCCTCTTTGCTTCCCGTCCCGATCCTATCCAATCGGCCTGGGGTTTCTTCACCGGAACGCTGCTGGCCCTCCCTTTTGCGTTCCTCGTCGGCCAGGTCGCATTGCCGGCGTTGCCGGGTTTCGGCTGGTTCACGCTTTTTGTCGTGCCGATCCTCGTGCCGGCGGCGCTCGGCATGGCCAATCCGCGCCGCGTTGGTGTCGCCACCGCCTTCGCCATCAACTTCCTCGCCTTCCTCAGCCCACACCAGAAGATGACCTACGACCCCGGGCCGTTCCTCGCCGGATCAGCCTCGATCCTGGTTGGCATCCTCATCGCCATCGGCGTGTTCATCGTCGTGCTGCCGGCCAATCCCTGGGTGACGGTCAACCGCATATCGCAGGCGATGCGCGAGGATCTGGCACGGCTTTGCCTCCACGACCGCATTCCGCGGCGGCTGGCCTTCGAAAGCCTTGCCTATGACCGCATCAACCAGCTCATGCCATTGCTCCAGCAGACGGGCAGGAAGGGCGACCCCATCCTGGGCGGCAGCATCTCCGTCGTCACGGTCGGCCTCGAAGTGCTGAGGCTGCGCCATGCGCTGCTGAATTCCAGCATTCCGCGCGAGACGGTTGAGTCCGTCGGCAATTTCCTGCGCGGCCTGGCGCGGGAGCTATTGTTCAGGCGACATGGCGAGCCGCCGACCTCGACGATCACCGTTGCCCGGCAATACGCGGCCGGTATCGCTGAACGCGGGGATCGTCCCGAACTGCTGCAGGTGGCGGCCTCGCTGCGCATCATTGCCGCCGCGATGGAGGACTATCCGGATTTCTTCGCGAAAAGCCGTGGGTGACGGCTAGAGCAATTCCAGGAAAAGTGTGTCGCGGTTTTCCGTCTGGAATTGCGTAAAAACAAAGAGTTAGAGCGGTTCGGCGTGAAGCGCTGAACCGCTCTAAGCCGCGGCGATGGCCAGGGCATGGCCGCGCGCGTTTTCGCGCAGCGCATCGAGATGGATCGATTTCACCAGCCCGGCGAGATCGCCCTCTGCCGATTGTCCGCCAAGCTCCTTCAGCATCAGCCAGGTCACTTCCTGGACGCCGGCGACGCGCCTGCCGTTGGCAACCTCGCGCCAGACCTTCAGCGCCCGAAGGATGATGCCATGGGTCGCCGGCGCGAGCCCGGCGCTGCGGAACAGCGCCTGCAGCGCAACGTCGTGGCCGCCGGCAAGCAGCGCCCTCACCCGCTGCTCCGATTGCTGGGCGAGCGCGACCAGCGCCGAGCCGAAGAAATCGACCTTGCCATGCGCGACGGTGCGGATGATGAAACTCGCCGTGAGATCGCCGCGCAATCTCAGATGCTCGATCAACGCGGCGTGCTCGTCAGCCCGCGTCCCCTCGATCAGCGTCACCGATGCCTTCACGCAGGCGTCGCGCATCACCCGCTCGGCCCGAGCGGCACCCATGAGCGCCAGCACCAGCGGCGAGCCCTTCAGCGTCTCGCCCAGCTTGACCAGCAGCATGTGCCGGCAGTCGGCAGGCAGGCGTTCATCGGCGATCAGTGCTTCCCGCACCAGCGGCAGATGGCCGTGCCGTTCGGCCATGCGGCGGAAACTCAGCGACGCGATGTCGGCGCCGCTGTTGGCGACCAGCGTGGCGCATGCTTCCGGCTCACCGATCTCCGCGATCGCCGCCGCGAGCGACATCGAGACGACCGGCCGGTTGGCGATCAGCTTCTGCGTCGCCTTCTGGCCGCAGGTGATACGATCGATGAGATCGGCATCGGTAAGCAGCGGCGAACGCGCCAGCACCAGCGCCGCCACCTCCGGCTGGTCGGAGGCCAGCGCGCCAATCACTTGCGGTGGCGCGTGATGGCTCATCGACAAGGCTTCGGCGAGCGCCTGCCGGACCTTGGAGGACGCATCGTCAAGCAGCAGCGTGAGCGCAGCCTCGGCGGCGCAGCGATCCTCGAACGGCAGGTCGGAATTGATGTAGGCCCTCGCCAGCGCGCTGGCGGCGGCGGCGCGCTCTGAAACCCTTGCGGTATCAATCCATTTCAGGAAATGCGAAACAACCATGCCGACCAGCTTACGCCCCTTGCCGAAACGATCCCGGCCCCATGGAAACCGTAGGCTGGAAATGGTTTACGAACGGTTCACCATATTTATTAACTGGCTTGCGGCGGCCCCGGTCAGCGCCTATCAACCGCTGACCAATGGAGGAGGTTGACCATGGCGGGGCTTTATCTGGAAGAGTTCGTCGTCGGCCACGTCTTCCACCACACGCTGCGCAAGACCGTCACCGAAAGCGACAACATGCTGTTTTCGGTGATGACGCTGAACCCCCAGCCGCTACATATCGACTTCGACTTCGCGGCGAAGAGCGAGTGGGGCAAGCCGCTGGTCAATTCGTTGTTCACGCTTGGCCTGATGATCGGCATCTCGGTCAACGACATCACCGTCGGAACCACCGTCGCCAATCTCGGCATGAAGGAAACCGTGTTTCCGCATCCGGTGTTCCACGGCGACACGATCCGGGTAGAGACCACCGTCATTTCCGTGCGCGAGTCCAAATCGAAGCCCGACCGCGGCATCGTCGAGTTCGAACATCGCGCCTATAACCAGAGCGACGTGCTCGTCGCCAAATGCGTGAGGCAGGCGATGATGCTGAAGAAGGCGGCCTGATGCGCTCGCTGCTCTTCGTGCCCGGCGATTCCGAGCGCAAGCTGGAAAAGGGATTTGCCGCCGGCGCCGACGTGGTCATCGTCGATCTCGAGGATTCCGTTGCTCCCGCCAACAAGCTCGCCGCTCGCGCCGTCGCGGCGAGCTTCATCGCCGGCCGGAGACAGCAGGCAGGCCCGATCATCTATGTACGCGTCAACGATCTTTCGTCCGGCTTGACCGATGCCGATCTCGCAGCTCTTGTCCCCGTGAAACCCGACGGCATCATGCTGCCCAAGTCGAACTGCGGACAGGATGTCCAGCAATTGGCGGCGAAGCTTCGAGTCCGTGAAGCCGAGAACGGCTTGCCGGACGGCGGCACAAGGATCCTGCCGATCATCACCGAAACCGCCGCCGGCGTGCTTGCTGCCGCAAGCTATGCCGGTGCGAGTACGCGTTTGGCTGGCCTTACGTGGGGCGCGGAAGACCTGTCGGCGGCGATCGGCGCGCGCGCGGCGCGCGATGAGAACGGACGCTACACCGACGTGTTCCGCCTGGCGCGCGCCATGACAATACTGGCGGCCGGCGCGGCCGAAGTCGCGGCGATCGATACCGTCTTTCCCGATTTCCGCGACATGGCAGCCTTCGAGACCGAATGCCGCGAGGCCGAGCGCGACGGCTTTACCGGCAAGATGGCGATCCACCCGGCGCAGGTGCCTGTTATCAACGCCGCCTTCACCCCATCGGCTGAGGCAATTGCGCGGTCGAAGGCAGTCGTTGACGCCTTCGCGGCAGCAGGGAATCCGGGCGTGGTCGGCATCGACGGCAAGATGTACGACCGGCCGCATCTGCGTCTTGCCGAGCGGCTTCTTGCCCGAGCCAAAGCGGCTAAAATTCCCGTCTGAACGTCACCAGACCATGGGGATCAGCTTGTAGCGGACATGTTCCGCATAGTCGTCGTAACCCCGCAGGCCGGTCCGTAGCGTCTTCTCCTCGATGAAGGTTCGGATGGCGAGCAGGATGATGAACACCAGCACCGATGCCAGCCCCCACCAGGAGCCGAGCAGCAACGCCGTGCCGGCGAAGAACAGGATGGCGCCGGCATACATCGGATGGCGGACATAGCTGTAGGGACCGGTGCTGATCACGTGTTGCCCGCGTTCCTCCTGGATCTTCACCACGGGGGCCGCGAAACTGTTCTCCAGCATCGTGAGATAACAGATCCACATGCCGAGCAGCAGGACGATCAGACCGGCCACCTGCACCCAAATGGGAACCATCGACCAGCCGAACCGCAGGTCGAGCCCCATGAGAACCAGCCAGGCGAAGATTGCAAGGAGCAGTACGGAAAGCAGGATCTTGTCGGCAGCGGCCTGGTTCTTCTGAATCGGCGGGCTGAGCCGCTCGTTCACCAGGCCGGGATCGCGCTTGGCGAGCGCCACGCCCAAGGTGAGGCTGAGCCCGACCATCAGCACCAGATAGACCCAGGCTCCCGGCCAATGCAGCGTGCCCGCCGACACGAACAGCAGCGCCCCCATGAAGCCGAACCACACGAATGTCTGGACAACCAATTTCGCGATCATGATCCACCTTCCGTGACATGCCAAAGGTCGGCATTTGCCGAAACAGACTGATGGTCTATTATACCGACCGTCGGTCTATTCTCAAGCACTATCGTTGCCCAGGCATCTGGACGGAAACGGCCCGCGCGTGCAGAAGGTTTCGCCATGCCCCGTATCATCAAGCACCCGGAACTGAGGCGCGAAGAACTTCTGGATCATGCCCAGGCCCTGTTCCTGACGCATGGTTACGACAAAGCGAGCCTCAACGACGTGATCGCCGCGGCCGGCTTCTCGAAAGGCGCCTTCTATCACTACTTTCCTTCCAAGGAGGCACTCCTTGAAGCACTCGCGGAACGCTTCGCGCGACAGGCGCTTGCCGGTGTCCAAACCGTGCTCGATGACCCGGACCTCGATCCGCTCGCTCGCCTGAACGCGCTGCTCGCGCAAACGCGGCAGGCCAAGATCGAGACCGCGTCGCAAGCCTGGGCGCTGTTCGAGACATTGTTCCGGCCGGAAAACCTGGTGCTCTTCCACCGCATAAACCTAGCCGCCAGCGCGTCGTTTTCTCCGTTGCTGGTCGGGATTATCAGGCAAGGCGTGGCTGACGGCACGTTCCGGACGTTCGACCCCGAAGGTGTCGCCGACATCGTCATGCAATTCGGCATGGCCACGCACGATGTCGTCGCCAGGGCGATCGCCGGCGGCAGCGACGCCGATATGGACATTGCCATAGAGGCCCTGGAGAAGCGTGTCCGGCTCTATGAAATCGCGCTCGACCGCATCCTCGACCTGCCGGACGGCAGCATCCGGATCGGCGAGCCAGGCTACATACGGGCCGTCATGACGGCCCGTGCCAAGGCAATTCAGGGAAACATGTGAACGGTTTCCCTCCGGAATTGCTCTAATCCTTCCCCCAGCGCGGCCGCCGCATCGAAAAAATCTCGCTGATGCTGGCATAGTCCATGTAACCGAGCCGGCTGACATTGCCAGCCGTGGTGATATCGAAGAGGCCGTCCTTGAGATATGCGTCGTCGATATGCACGCCCACCACCTCGCCCGCGACGACGATGGCGCTGGTCTCCTTGCCGTCCAAAGCGCGTGGCCGCAGGATTTCCGTCACCCGGCATTCCAGCGCGGCAGGCGCCTCCGCCACGCGCGGCGGCGCAACCATGCGCGACGGCGCCATCGCGAGACCGGCATAGTCGAACTCGTTGACGCCGCGCGGCGCATCGACGGCCGTGCGGTTCATCTTTTCCGCCAGCTCTCGGCTCACGAGACTAGCGACAAACTCGCCGGTCTCCGAGGCGATCGCCGCGCTGTCCTTATGACCTTCCGACGAGAACCAGACGATGAAAGGACGCGTCGAAAAGGCATTGAAGAAGGAATAGGGAGCAAGGTTGACCCTGCCTTCCTTGTCGATGGTCGAAATCCAGCCGATCGGCCGGGGCGCCACGATCGCCTTCGACGGATCGTGCGGCAGGCCATGCCCCTTCGCGGGTTCGTAGAACATCCTATTCTGCCCAGGGTCCCGTGTAGTCAGCATAGAGTTTCGCGGGATCGGGTCTGGGCCGCTCGGGCGCCGGCCCCTGGTATGAGCCGATATGCACGAAACCGATCACTCGCTCCTGCGGCGACAACCCGAGGATCGCCCTGCCCTCCGCCACGTCCGAGTACCAGTTGCTGATCATGTTGGTGCCATAGCCCAGCGCATTGGCCGCGATCATCAGATTCATAGCCGCCATGCCACCGGACAGGAACATCTCCCATTGCGGAATCTTCGGGCTTTCCCTTGGCACCGATACAACGCCTATCACCAGTGGCGCGCGCGAGAAGCGCGACAGTTCCTGGTTGCGCCGACCTTCGGGCAGTGGACCTTCCCGCTGCTCCGCCAATGCCGCAAGCTTCCTGCCGATCTCGACGCGCGCCTCGCCGCGGTAGAGGATGAAACGCCAGGGTTCGAGGCGGCCGTGGTCCGGCACCCGCGAGGCGGCCGCGATCATCGTTGCGACCTCCGAATCGCCCGGCGCTGGCTCCTTCAGGTCCTGGATCGGCGCGGAATTGCGAGTGAGCAGGAAGTCGATGATCGGCGACGCCATGGGCGCAAGTCTCCTGGAAGCATTCAATTTTGAGCTGAAGCGCGCCATCGGAGTGCCGGGCGGCTTGGGCGGGCGGCGCGAAGCGCCAGTTAAAGAGCTGCCGGCGAGGCGCCTTCACTCTTAGGCCTTGAAATTGCCACCGCCTTGGGCTTCAACGCAAGGCATGTTTGAGGGGACTCTGCGCCTTTTCGTGCTCGGGCTTGTCGCAGCGCTGTTCGCTGTGCCGATTTCGTTCGCGCTGGCTCAGAACGCCAACGACGTCGGCGACCTCAAACTTCCGGGAATTTCCAGCTATGCGACGCCGAGGGGCGAGAACTCGCTCGCGCTCGGCAATGGCGGCGCCATTACGCTCTCGGCGCAACTGACCGACAAGGGCGCCGACATCACGCGCGGCATCGTCTGGCGCGTTTTCAAGCCCGAAGCCGGCCACGATGGCAAGCTGCCGATGGTGGCGTCGGCGCATGGCGGCACCGCTGTGTTCCAACTCGCACCCGGCAGCTACCTCGTCCATGCCTCGTATGGCCGTGCCGGCGCTACCAAGCGCATCACCGTTGCCAAGGACGCCCGCCGCGAGAACCTGGTCCTCGACGCAGGCGGGCTCGAGCTCGACGCCGTAACGTCTGGTGGCGCGCGCATTCCGCCGAAGAAATTGCGCTTTTCTATCTATGACGGCCATGCGGAAGCCAATGGCGATCGGGCTTTGATCGCCCGTGATGTCGAGCCGAACACCGTGGTGCGGCTGAACGCCGGCACCTATCATGTCGTTTCGACCTATGGCGCGGTCAACGCAGTGATTCGGTCCGACATCCGCGTCGAGGCCGGAAAGCTGACCGAAGCCACCGTCGAACACCGGGCGGCCGAGATGACCATGAAGCTGGTGCGAGAAGCTGGCGGCGAGGCCATCGCCGACACCTCCTGGTCCCTGCTCAACGATTCCGGCGACCCGATCAAGGAAGCCGTCGGCGCCTTTGCCTCGATGGTGCTGGCCGAAGGCGACTACACCATCATCGCCAAGAACCGCGACCGCATCTACCAGAAGGATTTCACGGTGGTTGCCGGCCAGAACCAGGAGATCGAGGTCCTGGCCAACGAAACCTCAGCCATCGATCCGGAAGAAGGCGCGGACTGACGCAAGTCCGGGGAAAGCGGTAACCGCTTCCCCTCGCAAATTGGTAACAGCAAATACGGATCAGGCGGCCTTGCGCATCCGCTTCGGCAGGAACGGCACGCGCCCGCGTTGCGACGCCGGCGCCGCGAGGTCGAAGACACAGCGGTAAAGGTGATCGAGCAGCGCCTTGCGGTCCCGCAGCGGCTCGAGATCACTCCACTTCAGCACATCGCCGATACGGACCTCGATCGCTTTGCCCGACAGGCGTGCGAACTCCCGGATGAGCAGCGAGGTGCGGAGCGTCAGCGATGCCTTGCCGATGAACTTCGCCACGCGATTGTCGCGTTCGGCCATGTTCATCGGGCCGCTGACGAGATGGAACAGGCGTCCGTTCTGGCCAGAGAAATGCATCGGGATGACGGAAGCCTTGGCCTCCTGGACCAGCTTGGCCGGGAACATCTTCCACGGCAGGTCGATAGCCCGGCCGAAGCCCTTCGGCGCCGTGGCGACACCGCCGGCCGGGAAGATGACGACGGTGACGCCTTCCTTCAGCAGCCGCACCGCTTCATGACGCACGGCCATGTTGTTCTTCAGCGCTTCCTTGGTCTCGGAAAAATCGATCGGCAGCGAATAGGGCACCATCTCGCGGATCCTGAGCAGATCCTTGTGGATCATGACCCGGAACGGCCGGCCAAGCTGTTCGACCAGGGAAAGCACCGCAATGCCGTCGCCGATACCGAAAGGATGATTGGCGACGATCACGAGAGGCGTGTCGGGCAACGAGGCTGGTGGCCACTGCACGGTGTTGCGGACCTTGACGTCGATAAGGTCCAGCATGCGGCTGAACACGCGATCGCCGGTCGGCACCACCTGGCGGCGCCAGAAATCGTAAAGCACGGCAAAACGGTCGCGGCCCGAAAGGCCCTCGACGGAATGGATGAACCAACGCGTCAGCACTGGTTGATGCGCGTTTGCGTAGGAGAGCTCGGGAAAACGTCTTTCCCGCAGTTTCAGCTTGAGCATGATGGCTCGTTACCGGTTTGGCATGACAGGCGTATGAAAATGGCGGTGGACCAGCCACCGCCATTTTAGCAGAGTTTGAAATATCAGGCCGCGCGGCGCCTGCGGTCCGGCGAGATCGCCTCGTCGGCCAGCGATTCCACCGCGTCGGCGAGCGTCAGCGATTCCTGGTCACGGGAGCCGAGCCGGCGCATGTTCACCGTTTCCTCTTCCGCCTCGCGCTTGCCGCAGACCAGGATCACCGGCACCTTGGCCAGGCTGTGCTCGCGCACCTTGTAGTTGATCTTCTCGTTGCGCAGGTCGGCCTCGGCCAGCAACCCGGCGGCTTTCAGCCGCTCGACAACCTTCCTGGCATAGTCGTCTGCATCGGAAGTGATGGTCGCCACCACCACCTGCAGCGGCGCGAACCACAGCGGGAAGTGTCCGGAATAGTTCTCGATCAGGATGCCGAGGAAACGCTCCATCGAGCCGCACACCGCGCGATGCACCATGACCGGCTGCTTCTTCTCCGAATCCGAGCCGATGTAGAAGGCGCCGAAACGCTCCGGCAGGTTGAAGTCGACCTGCGTGGTGCCGCACTGCCATTCGCGGCCGATGGCGTCCTTCAGCACGTATTCGAATTTCGGACCGTAGAAAGCGCCCTCGCCCGGATTGATCGAGGTCTTGATGCGATTTCCGGAGCGGGTGCGGATCGTCTCCAGCACGTTGCTCATGATCGCCTCGGCATGATCCCAGGCGTCGTCGGTGCCGACGCGCTTGTCGGGCCGCGTCGACAGCTTCACCGCGACCTCGTCGAAGCCGAAATCGGCATAGGTCGACAGGATCAGGTCGTTGATGCGCAGGCACTCGGCGGCGAGTTGCTCCTCGGTGCAGAAGATATGCGCGTCGTCCTGCGTGAAGCCGCGGACACGCATCAGCCCGTGCAACGCGCCGGATGGCTCGTAGCGATGCACATTGCCGAATTCCGCAAGTTTCACGGGCAATTCGCGGTAAGACTTCAACCCATGCTTGAATATCTGGACGTGACCCGGGCAGTTCATCGGCTTGAGCGCGAAGACCCGGTCGTCATCCGTGTCGTCGCCGGCGACGGTCACCTTGAACATCGCGTCGCGATACCAGCCCCAGTGTCCAGAGGTTTCCCAGAGGCTCTTGTCCAGCACCTGCGGCGCGTTGACTTCCTGATAGCCATGCTCGTCGAGGCGGCGGCGCATGTAGTTGATCAGGTTCTGGACCATCTTCCAGCCCTTGGCGTGCCAGAAGACGACGCCCGGTCCCTCCTCCTGGAAATGGAACAGGTCCATCTCGCGGCCGAGCTTGCGATGGTCGCGCTTTTCAGCCTCTTCCAGCAGCGTCTGATAGGCATCGAGCTGCGCCTGGTCGGCCCAGGCCGTGCCATATATGCGCGTCAGCATCGGATTGTTGGAGTCGCCACGCCAGTAGGCACCGGCCACCTTCATCAGCTTGAAGGCGTTGCCGATCTGCCCGGTCGAGGCCATATGCGGGCCGCGGCAGAGGTCGAACCAGTCGCCTTGCGCATAGATCTTGAGATCCTGGTCCTCCGGGATGGCGTCGATCAGTTCGAGCTTGTAGCGCTCGCCCTTGTCGGCAAAGACCTTCTTCGCCTTCTCGCGCGACCAGACCTCCTTGGTGAACGGCTTGTTGCGCGCGATGATCTCGCGCATCTTCTTCTCGATCACCGGAAAATCGTCTGGCGTGAATGGCTCGTTGCGGGCGAAGTCGTAGTAAAACCCGTTCTCGATGACCGGCCCGATGGTCACCTGCGTTCCCGGCCACAGCTCTTGCACGGCCTCGGCCAGCACGTGGGCCGTGTCGTGGCGGATGAGTTCCAGCGCGCGCGGGTCGTCACGGGTGACGATCTCGACCTTGCCGGACTTGCCAAGCGGATCGGAAAGGTCGCGCAAGGTGCCGTCGAGGCTATAGGCCACGGCCTTCTTGGCCAGCGACTTGGAAATCGACTCGGCAAGGCCGGCGCCGGTCATCGCCGCGTCATACTCGCGGACCGAACCATCGGGAAACGTCAGGGAAACGGAATTCAGCATCGGAAATTCTCCTATCCAGTCCCGCAAACGAGCGCGGGTGGTGAAACGCATGCCGCAGGCTGAATTGCGGCAGGCGGAGGGTTAGCCGGAGGCGCCAATCACTTAGGATGGCCGGCGGGCGGGTTTTAGAGGTAGATCCCGCCGCCGTAAAGCCGCCGGTTCCGCTATTTAACGAGGCCAGGCAAATCCTTCAAAAATGCTGCGCGCGTCGCAAGCCCTTTCGGCGTGTCGCCGCGCTGGCCATCGACGACCAGCCGGGCGAAGACGACACGGCGACCGTCCTTCTCGCCCCAGCCGACGAACCAGCCGAGCGAGCGCTTGTTCTTGTCGAGCGCCGTGCTGCCAGTCTTGCCCTGCACCATCCAGTCGCCAGCCTTGAAGCTGGGGAGGATCGCCTGGGTCATCTCATGCGCCTTGGCCGAGGCGGGCATCTTGCCGGCAAGCAACCGGCGCAGGAAGGCTGTCTGCTCGACCGGCGATATCTGAAGCGACGTATCCAGCCAGGCATTGGTCAGACCGTCGTTCTTGCCGGGGGTGCCGGAGACATCCATGTTGCCGTAGCCGAACTTCGATATATAGCCGGCAAATTTATCGGCGCCCAGCCGGCGCGTGATCTCGCGCGAATACCAGACGATGGAATCGCGCTCCCAGATCGTCGGGTCGACGGTCTTGCGGTCCCGCTTCACCGCCTTGAACTCGGGCTTGTAGTCCCAGCTCGGCGTATGCTGGTCGCTCAGGATCCCCGAATCATAGCCGATCAGCGCCAGGGGCACCTTGAATGTGGAAGCCGGGCTGGCACGCTGGTCGCAGACGCCGTCCTGGTAGAGAGTTGCGCCACTACCGGCATCCTGGATCAGCGTGCAGTGGATGTCGTTGAGCGGCGCCGACTGCGCCCGCACCGGCAGGCCGAGCATCCAGGCCAGCAGGAACAGAATGATGGCAATGACGAAGGGATAGCGGTCAATCTGGCGCATAAGGCTCACTCCTGAACGGGATTACGGGAAGCGGCTTAGCGAGCGGTCTTGTCTCGATTTTGTCTCAAATTCGCAGTGTTCGTGCAGGCTGTAGTTAACCCTACCGGATCGTTAAGAACTCCCCCGACCATGTAGGGGCGGCCTAGAGGACGACGGGCTTTCGAACTGCCTTCCGCGCCTGCGGGTCAGGCTTCAAATCCCCTTTTTCTATCGTGGTGGGAGCGGCCGGATTTTCATTCACGGCCTTCGGCACATCGCGGGGCTGCGGCCTAAGTCCGAGCAGCTCGGGCAACAACCCTTCGCCCCGCCCGGCCGCATGGACATGAAAGGCAAGAAACAGCGACATCATGGCAAGACCTCATGCTCTTGAGGCTCCAATGTCGCTTCGCCGGGCGGGCGTCGCCACCCGTTTCCGGCCTAACTTCCCGGCGACGAAACCCAGTCCGGCGGTCAGCGACCCGCTTCGCCACGCTTCCTGCCGATCCGCCAGTAGCGCCACGGCATGAACCAGACATAGCGCGCGGCAAGCGTCTCGGGCACGCGGTCGATGCCATGCGTTCCGAACGGCCCGCAGCGCAGCACTCGGAACAATCCCATCCAGCCGCCGGCCCATAACCCATGGCGGGCGATCGCCTCGTGCGCGTATTCGGAACAAGTCGGCAGATGCCGGCAGCTGTTGCCGATGAAACCGGAAAGCGTCAGCTGATAAAGGCGCACCAGCGATGTGCCCAGAACACGGCCAGGCGTCTTGCGCCATGGCCCGGGCCAGTTGCGCCCGTACTGGATCGGCCGGGCGCCGTGTGCATGCCCATGCTGGTCAGCCAATCACAAAGCTCCGCGACGCGTTTGTCTGCCCGATAGATGTGGGCTTCGGGCCGGGAACGCAATGCTCTTTCGCCTTTCATGGCCTGCGGCGGCGGATCGGATGCCTGTCGCTCCGTGATGTGTGATGGCAATAAATGCCGCGGTCGTCACGATAGCCGTGGCTCCGCGAGGCTTCGCCGTGCCACTGAAATGTCGCGATCCGCATGACTTCGCTAAAAATGTCCAGGAACTGGTTCATGGCAGCTCTCCTTCGACCTGAGTTAGACTGCCGCTGGCCTTCGTCCTCAAACGAGTATAATTTCCACCTCGAATAACTTGAGGTTATACGAAGATGAAGCGTGGCCGGTTGCCACTGACGGCACTGAGGAGCTTCGAGACCGCCGGCCGGCACCTGAGCTTCAGTCGTGCGGCGGAGGAGCTGTTTGTTTCGCAGGCGGCAATCAGCCGGCAGATCCGCGAGTTGGAGTCCTTCCTGCACCAGCCCCTGTTTGTCCGCCTCCATCGCCGCGTCGAACTGACGGAAGCCGGCCGCCGCCTGCTGGGTCAGTTGGTGACAAGCTTCGACGACATTGATCGCCTGCTTTCCGAACTGGCGGCCTCGCCTTCACAGTCCGTGGTTCGCGTCAGTGTTGAACCTTCACTTGCGGCGGTGTGGCTCGTGCCTCGCCTCAACAGGTTTCGCGAATTGCGGCCCGATATCGATGTTTCCCTCGAGGTTGATGTGCGCCTCATCGAGTTCCGTAGTGGCCAGGCCGAGCTTGCCTTGCGCTTCAGCGCGCGCCAGAAATCCTGGCCGCGCACCGAAGCCGAACATCTGGCAGCGGTCATAGCTTCGCCCGTGCTCTCGCCCGTTCTGGTCGCATCCGGGCCAGCGCTGCGCAAACCGGCCGACCTGCGCCACTATACTTTGCTGCATGAGGAGAATCGCCAAGGCTGGACGCGCTGGTTCGAGGCCGCGGGCGTTGCTGGCGACGCTCTCCCGGAGCGCGGCCCGATCCTGGCTGACACTTCGCTGTCGAAACAGGCGGCCATGCTTGGCCACGGTGTGGCATTGGGCGACCTGATGCTGGTCAGGGAGGAATTGGCTGCCGGTTTGTTGATCAAGCCATTCGACACCGACGTCCTATGCGGCGCCTACTGGCTGGCAGCCCGCAGTTTCGCAACCTTGTCCGAGCCGGCTGCCGCCTTCGCTGACTGGATCCGTGAAGAGTTTGCCGAAAGTCGACGCCTTCTGGAAGCCGCCTAGGCCGCCTGTTCGGCGCGTTTCTTCTCGATCTGGCCGATCGCGTCGACCACGGCATCGAAGGTAAGCATGGTCGAGGCATGGCGCGCCTTGTAGTCGCGCACCGGCTCAAGATATTTGAGATCGGCAAAACGGCCTTCCGGCGGCGCGCCGTTTTCCTTGAGCATCTTCAGCATGGCTTCGCGCACGCCGCGTAATTCCTCGGCGCTCGCGCCGATCACGTGCCGCGCCATGATCGAAGACGACGCCTGACCGAGCGCGCACGCCTTCACGTCATGCGCGAAATCGCTCACCACATCGCCGTCCATCTTGAGGTCGACGGTTACGGTCGAACCGCACAACTTGGAATGTGCGCGCGCGGTCGCGTCGGGGCGATCGAGTCTGCCGATCCGCTCGATATTACCGGCGAAGCCAAGAATTTTCGCATTGTAGACGTCGTCGATCATGTTTTTCCAATCCGTCGCCGCCCGGCGAACAGGCTTTGCCGCTCTTGCGTCTTCCTTTCGCTCCGCACAACCATATATAATGACGGCAGCCGGGCATCGACAAGGCAAGCATAAGCCATTGTCCCTGCTCATCTGTTCACGCCGCTTACGGGCTGGAAACGGGGCGAGTTTCTAACACCCGAAAGGTCGTGGTCCGTTTAACTCGTCCCTCCATCGAGTGGGACTACGGGAGACGCCTTTTATGGATGCCGTCATCAAGAAAATCATGCCCCCATCGTCCTACCTGGACAAACCGGTCACCGACCGGCCGACCGAAGCCGAGGTCGAGGCCGCGGTGCGCGTGTTGCTGCGCTGGACCGGCGACAACCCCGAGCGCGAAGGCCTTGTCGACACGCCGAAGCGTGTCACCAAAGCCTTCCGCGAAATGTTCAACGGTTACGACATGTGTCCGGCCGACGAGCTTGGCCGCACCTTCGAGGAGGTAGCCGGCTATGACGATCTCGTCATTGTGAAGGACATAAAGTTCCACTCCCACTGTGAGCACCACATGGTGCCGATCATCGGCAAGGCGCATGTCGGCTACTTGCCGGACGGCAAGGTCGTCGGCCTGTCGAAGATCGCGCGTGTCGTCGACATCTTCGCGCATCGCCTGCAGACGCAGGAAGCGATGACCGCGCAGATCGCCGGCGTCATCCAGGACGTGCTCAATCCGCGCGGCGTCGCCGTCATGATCGAGGCCGAGCATATGTGCATGGCCATGCGCGGCATCCGCAAGCAGGGCTCCACGACGCTGACCTCGACCTTTACCGGCGTCTTCAGGGACACGCCCGAGGAGCAGGTTCGCTTCGTCACCATGGTGCGGAACAGCTGACCGGCGGCAGCCGGTCTCGACCCAACAAGGACCGGCAATGTCGGCACTGGAATTCCCGAAAGCTTCATCGGACAAGAAGGCGCTGGAGGAAGGCGACGTCCTTTCTCCGCGCTTCGATGCCGCGGGCCTCGTCACCGTCGTCGTAACCGACGCCGCCGACGGCATGCTCCTGATGGTTGCGCACATGAATGCCGAGGCTCTGGCGCTCACGCTCGAGACCGGCATCGCCCACTATTGGTCGCGCTCGCGCAACGCGTTGTGGAAGAAGGGGGAAACCTCGGGCAACTTCCAGCACGTCGTCGAGATGCGCACGGATTGTGACCAGGACGCGATATGGTTGCGCGTCAAAGTGTTGGGCCACGACGCAACCTGCCACACCGGCAGGCGTTCTTGTTTTTATCGGACGGTGGGGCTGACAGGTGGCAAGGCGACGCTTGCCGGCGACGGCAGCACGCCGCTGTTCGATGCGGAAGAGACGTATCGGAAGTCGGTGTGAACCATTCAATATTCACAAGCCACCCATATTCACTATTCTCAAACGTCCTTCCTGTAGAAGGAAGGTGGGACAAGGGAGATGATGATGCTCGAATGGGCGTCATTCGCTAGCAGGTCGGATGTTCGGGAGGCCAACGGCCTCTCCGAAGGGGCCGCCGACCCGAAGCCGCCGAAGAAGACTGGCATCTCGCTGGCGCTGGGCGGCGGTTGCGCCCGCGGCTGGGCCCATATCGGCGTGTTGCGCGCGCTCGACGAGGCCGGCATCGAAGTCTCGATGATCGCCGGCACTTCGATCGGCGCGCTGGTCGGTGGCTGCTATCTTTCCGGCAAGCTGGACGAGCTGGAAGAGTTCGCCAGGAGCCTGACCAAGCGCCGCATCTTCGGCCTTCTCGATCTCAACCTGCGCGGAAGCGGCCTGTTCGGTGGCATGAAGCTCGACGCTCGGCTGCGCGAGCACATGACCGGCATCCGCTTCGAGGATCTGCCGAAGCCCTTCGTGGCTGTCGCTTCCGAAATCCGCACCGGTCATGAAATCTGGCTGTCGAACGGCTCGCTGATCACCGCCATGCGCGCCTCCTATGCTCTGCCCGGCGTCTTCGAGCCTGTGACCTGCAACGGGCGTGTGCTGGTCGACGGCGCGCTGGTCAATCCTGTGCCGGTCTCCGTCTGTCGCGCCTACGAGCAACCGCTGGTCGTGGCGGTCAACCTGCACTACGACCTGTTTGGCCGCGCTGCTGTCATCAAACACAGCGCCGGGGAGCTTTTCGTCGAAAGCGACGCACCGCGTGCCGGCCAGTTCACCTCGCAGCCGCCACACCAGACACGCCTTGGTATCACCGGCGTCATGGTCGAAGCCTTCAACATCATTCAGGACCGGATTTCGCGCGCAAGGCTCGCCGGCGATCCGCCAGACATGTCGCTGCAGCCCAAGCTCAGCCATATCGGCCTGACCGAGTTCCACCGCGCCGACGAAGCCATCCGCCTCGGCTACCAGGCGACGATGTCCCAGATCGGCGAACTGACCCGGCTGCAGTCGGTTCTGGCCTGAGACGCCTATCTCTCGCGCTATTCGGGCGCTTCCCCGTGGAATGCTTTAGGCCAATGCCGCGTCCGTCACGCGGAATTGCACCGTGCGGTTTCCGTTCCAATGATTGGCCGACAGCGAGCCGGCGACATGGACGGTCTTGCCCCTGTTCTTGAAAAGGAATTCGCCGAGCGCGGTGTCGACGGCGCGAAAGGCGATCGCCTGGATGCTGCCGCCGCTCTGCGACCGCAGGTCGGCGCGGATGTGGTTGGTGCCGATGGCGCGCGCATCGGCCAGCCGATGGCGCGGCAGCACGAATACCGGCGCGATATGTCCGGCGCCGAACGGGCCTGCCTTCTCCAGCGCGTCGAGCAGGGTCAGCGTCGCTCCTTCGGCCGCAAGCGCGCCGTCGATCGCCAGGCTCTCCTCGCTTTGCAGGCGAAAGACGTCGGCCGCCGCGCGTTCCTCGAAGAAGGCCCGCAGCGCCCCCAGCTTCGCGCGTTCGACGGTGATGCCTGCCGCCATGGCGTGTCCACCGCCTTTGACGATCAGACCCGCCTCGGCCGCCTCGCGCACCAGCCGGCCAAGATCGAAGCCCGACACCGAGCGTCCCGACCCGGTGCCGATTCCGTTTGAATTGAAGGCGATGGCGAAAGCAGGCCGCCGCGCATGATCCTTCAGCCGGGAGGCGATCAACCCGACAATGCCGGGGTGCCAGTTGTTGCTGGCCGTGACCACGACCGCCGGGCCGCTGCCGCCGGCAAGCTCCGCGTCGGCTTCCGCCCGAGCCTGCGCCAGCATCTCCAGTTCCATCTGCTGCCGCTCCTGGTTGAGCCGGTCGAGCGTCTCGGCGATGCTTGCCGCCTCGACCGGATCGTCTGTCGCCAAGAGGCGGCTGCCGAGCGCCGCGTCGCCGATCCGGCCGCCGGCATTGATGCGTGGTCCGATCAGGAAAGAGAGATGAAACGTGTTGATCGGCTCGCCGATGCGCGAAACCCGCGCCAGCGCCGCCAATCCCTCATTCTTCTGCTGGCGCGCCACCTGCAGGCCCTTCACCACGAAGGCGCGATTGACGCCTGTTAGCGGCACCACATCGCAAACCGTCGCCAGCGCAACGAGGTCGAGCAGCGAAAGCAGATCCAGCGGCGCTGCACCCGGCAGCCGCTCGCGCAAAACCTTCGCGGTCTGCACCAGGCAGAGGAAGACGACGCCGGCCGCGCAAAGATGGCCCTGCCCCGAAAGGTCGTCGTCGCGGTTTGGATTGACTACAGCGTTCGCCGCCGGCAGCGGACCTCCGACCTGATGGTGATCGAGCACCACTACATCGGCGCCGGCCTCTTTCGCCGCTTCGATCGAAGCAGCGCTGTTGGTTCCGCAATCGACGGTGACGATCAGCCTGGCGCCGCGCGAGATGAGTTCGCGCATGGCCTCGGGATTGGGGCCGTAGCCTTCGAAGATACGGTCCGGGATATAGATCTCGGATGGGACCGAGAAATGCGTGAGGAAGCGTTTCAGGAGCGCGGACGACGCAGCGCCATCGACATCGTAGTCGCCGAAGATCGCGACCTTTTGGCCGGCCACGATCGCATCGGCCAGCCGCGCGGCGGCTTTCTCCATGTCGGTCAGCGAGGCCGGGTTCGGCAAAAGCTCGCGGATGGTCGGATCGAGGAAGCGTTCGGTCTGCTCCGCGCTGACACCCCGTCCGGCAAGCACGCGCGCCACGATGTCCGGCACGCCGTGGCCCTGCGCGATGGCCAAGGCAACCATGTCCTGCCGCTCGGTCAGCCGGTGCTCCCAGGAGACACCGGTTGCCGACTGCCTGACATCGAGGAAGAAGCGTTTCTCGCCCGTCACGCGGCGCGCCATCTGCACATCATCATTGCGCAGATATCAATATGCGGCCGCGGTAGCAATTCCGGGAAAGTCGGCAATTCCAGGAAAACTGTGAAAGTCTCTCTTGGAATTGCGACAAGCGATTGCGCGCCGGGCGAAATCAGAACTTTTCCAGGTCCTGGTGGCGCGCCTTGATCTCGCGCACCGTCCGCGAGGATGAACGCAGCACGATGGTATGGGTGGTGATGAAGGTGCGGCCGAACTTCACCCCGTCGAGCATGTTGCCGTCGGTGACGCCGGTCGCGGCGAACAGCACGTCGCCGCGCGCCATGTCCTGCGCCCTATAAACGCGCTTCGGATCGGATATGCCCATCTTTTCCGCCCGGGCGACCTTCTCCGGCGTGTCGAGGATCAGCCGGCCCTGCATCTGCCCGCCGGTGCAGCGAAGCGCTGCCGCGGCAAGCACGCCTTCCGGCGCGCCGCCCGTGCCGAGATAGATGTCGATGCCGGTTTCTTCCGGATCGGTGGTGTGGATGACGCCGGCGACATCGCCGTCGCCGATCAGCCGGATCGCCGCGCCCGTGGCGCGCACGGCGTCGATCAGGCCCGCATGGCGGGGCCGGTCCAGGATGCAGGCGGTGATCTCGGAAACGGACACGCCCTTGGCCTTGGCGAGGTTGGCGAGGTTCTCTGCCGGCGAGGCATCGATATCGATGAGGCCCTCCGGATAGCCGGGCCCAATGGCGATCTTGTCCATATAGACGTCGGGGGCGAACAGCAGGCTGCCCTTCTCCGCGATCGCAATGACCGCCAGCGCGTTGGGCAGGTTCTTGGCGCAGATCGTCGTGCCTTCGAGCGGATCAAGCGCGATGTCCACCGCCGGACCTTTGCCCGTGCCGACCTCCTCGCCGATATAGAGCATCGGCGCCTCGTCGCGCTCGCCCTCGCCGATCACCACGGTGCCCTTGATGGCAAGCCGGTTGAGTTCCTGGCGCATGGCGTCAACCGCGACCTGGTCGGCGGCCTTTTCGTCACCACGACCGCGCAGCCTTGCCGCGGCGACAGCGGCCCGCTCGGTGACGCGCACCACTTCCATGGTGAGGATTCGGTCGAGGCCGGCAGCGATGTTCTGGGCCATGTTCATGAATAGCGTTCCTCGTTGATTGTTGCTTCGAGCAATCCCGGATGGAAGACCGCTGGGCACTCTTCCTGGAATTGCATCCGCCTCCCGCCAGAGGCGCGCCTCTTCTGGCAAAGCTCCATGACAACGGCAAGACTTGCCCTGTCAATTTTTGAAAGAGCAGCAATATCAATCGATTGAAGGCGAAATGTGACGCCGGCTATTCCGCCCGCTCGATGCGGATCACCTGTGGCTTGTCGGTCAGATGGCCGTCCTTGGTGATGCCTTCTACAGCCTTGCGCACCGCGGCTTCCGTCGTCTCGTGGGTGACGAGGATGACCGTCTTCTGCGCATCGGTTTCCGGTCCGGCGGCCTGCTGCACGATCGATTCCAGCGAGATGTCGTTGTCGGCCATGCGCTTGGCGATGGCGGCAAAGACGCCGATGCGGTCATGCACGGTGAGCCGGATGAAATAGCCGCCGGCATGGCTGCGCATCCGCGCCTTCTTGTAGGGCTTGAGCTCTTTGGCCGGCCAACCGAAAACCGGCCCGTGCTGGAAGCCGGGGCGGCTCTTGGCGATGTCGGCAATGTCGCCGACAACGGCTGAGGCGGTTGCATTGCCGCCCGCGCCCGGGCCGGAGAGCAGCAACTCGCCCAGAATGTCGGTCTCGATCGCCACCGCATTGGTGACGCCGTGCACCTGCGCGATCACCGATGCCGTCGGGACCATGGTCGGGTGCACGCGCTGCTCGATGCCGCTTTCAGTACGCTGGGCGACGCCGAGCAGCTTGATGCGGTAGCCGAGCTCGCCCGCCGCGCGGATGTCGGCCTGGGTGATGTTGGAGATGCCTTCCATGTAGATGTCGCCGGCGGCGATCTTGGTTCCGAACGCCAGGCTGGTCAGGATCGACAGCTTGTGCGCCGTATCGTGCCCTTCGATGTCGAACGTCGGGTCCGCCTCGGCATAGCCGAGCCGCTGGGCGTCCTTCAGGCACGCGTCGAACGAAATGCCTTCGGCCTCCATGCGGGTCAGGATGTAGTTGCAGGTGCCGTTGAGGATGCCGAAGACGCGGGTCACCGAATTGCCGGCCATCGCCTCGCGCATCGTCTTGATGACCGGAATGCCGCCGGCCACCGCCGCCTCGTAGTTGAGCAGCACGCCCTTCTTCTCGGCGATCTCGGCCAGTTGCACGCCGTGCTTGGCGAGCAGCGCCTTGTTGGCGGTGACCACGTGGCGTCCCGCCTCCAGCGCCGCCTTCACCGATTGCCGGGCGGGTCCTTCGTCGCCGCCGATCAGCTCGACAAAGACGTCGATGTTTGCCTTCTCGGCCATCTTGACGGCATCGTCGTACCATTTGGCGGCGCCGAGATCGACGCCGCGGTCGCGCTTCGGATCGCGGGCCGAGACGGCGGCCACGACGATGTCGCGCCCGCACTGGCGGGTGAGTTCGGCCGCCTTGTCGCGCAGCACACGCGCCACCGAGGCGCCGACCGTGCCGAGGCCGGCAATTCCAACACGCAATGCTTCAGCCATGTCCGGCGACGCCCCTCAAATTCGATAAATGTCAGGCAAGTTCAGCGGCGCGCGGTCAGCGGCACGACATTGTTGGGCTGCTTGGCGGTCGATGCCAGGAAGCGCTTGATGTTGCGCGCTGCCTGCCGGATCCGGTGCTCGTTCTCGACCAGCGCCACACGGACGAATTCGTCCCCATGCTCACCGAAGCCGATGCCGGGCGCGACCGCCACGTCTGCATGCTCGATGAGCAGCTTGGAGAATTCGAGCGAGCCCAGAGCGCGGAACTGCTCCGGGATCGGCGCCCAGGCGAACATCGAGGCCGCCGGGGCGGGAATGGTCCAGCCGGCGCGGGTGAAGGAATCGACCATCACGTCGCGGCGCTTGTGGTAGACCTCGCGCACCTCGGCGATGTCGGCGCCGTCGCCGTTGAGCGCATGCGCGGCCGCCACCTGGATCGGCGTGAAGGCGCCGTAGTCGAGATAGGACTTGACCCGGGTGAGCGCAGCGATCAGCCGTTCGTTGCCGACGGCGAAGCCCATTCGCCAGCCGGGCATGGAGAAGGT
Organism: Mesorhizobium sp.; assembly: GCF_024509055.1. GTDB lineage: Bacteria > Pseudomonadota > Alphaproteobacteria > Rhizobiales > Rhizobiaceae > Mesorhizobium. The sequence goes on from NZ_JANINM010000225.1 coordinate 23,273, forward strand.
CTTGGACATCGAGGTGAACTCGACGCAGACGTCTATCGCGCCCGGAACCTGCAGCACCGAGGGCGGCGGGTTGCCGTCGAAATAGATTTCGGAATAAGCGAGATCCGAAAGGATGATGATGTCGTTCTTCTTCGCGAAGGCGACCACGTCCTTGTAGAAATCGAGCGAGGCGACCAGCGCGGTCGGGTTCGACGGGTAGTTGAGGATCAGCGCCAGCGGCTTCGGTATCGAGTGGCGGATGCCGCGCTCGACCGCCGGGATGAAGCCGTCGTCGGGCTCCACTTGCAGCGAGCGGATGACGCCGCCCGACATGATGAAGCCGAAGGCGTGGATCGGATAGGTCGGGTTGGGGCAAAGGATGACATCGCCGGGCGCGGTGATGGCCTGCGCCATATTGGCGAAGCCTTCCTTGGAGCCGAGCGTCGCGACCACCTGCGTGTCGGGATTGAGCTTCACGCCGAAGCGGCGCTGATAGTAATTGGCCTGGGCGCGGCGCAGGCCCGGGATGCCGCGCGACGAGGAATAGCGATGCGTGCGCGGATCGCGCACCACTTCGCACAATTTGTCGACGATGGCCGCCGGCGTCGGCAGGTCCGGATTGCCCATGCCAAGGTCGATAATGTCGGCGCCGCGCGAGCGGGCGCTGGCCTTCAGCCGATTGACCTGCTCGAACACGTAAGGCGGAAGCCGGCGAACCTTGTGAAACTCTTCCATTTCCAGTTCCAGACGATCAGAGAGGCGTTTTCGGCGCGCGATATAGACCTAATTGCAGTTAGGGTCGAGGGCGGGATCGCATTTGGTCTCGATCTGCTTCAGCGTGTCCTGGCCATGCGTCTTGGCGAGCGTACCCAGCCCGGCCTGGTTCGCGGGCTTCGCGCCGCCGCCTTTGGCGAGCTGGGCCTGCTGATCGGCCTTGAGCTGGGCGAGCTTGGCGTCGGTCTCTTCCTTGGTCAGCTGTTTGGCGGCCACCTGAGGCGCAATGTTGAGGTTCGGATAGGAGCCGGTATCTTTCGGCCCGTCAGCCAACGCCGTCGGTCCCGTCCGGCTGGCATTGTCGCTGGTGCAGCCTCCCGCCGGGAGCAACGCGCAAAGCAACCCCGCCGCCAGGGCAATGCGGCAAACAGTACCGGCGCCGAGAAAATGAGTCGCGCCAACATCAATCGTCATATTGTTTTCCTGGCAGCCGGGTTAGAGCGTGTTGGACCCGGTAAGATGTCCCATGGTAATATGTCAAGAAAACGCCTCGGGAGGAACCCCGCGAACCATGTCCAAAGCGCCCGATTCGGACAAAGCGGAAAATGGCGGACCTTCGGCCGTCGAGCAATATCTGGTGAAAGATCCCGAGCGCTTTGCGTTGAACATGGCGCGCATGGTCGAGCAGGCAGGCAAGGCGGCTTCCGCCTGGGCCGAGCCCCGCGAAAAGGGTGAGGTGCGCGACCACGTGGCCGAGCCCGTGGTCGACATGGTCAAGACCTTCTCCAAGCTCTCCGAATACTGGCTGGCCGACCCCCAACGCGCCCTGGAAGCGCAGACACGCCTATTCGCCGGCTACATGACGGTGTGGGCCAATGCCATCCAGAAGGTCAGCCCGAATGCCGAAGCCCCCGAGGACGCGGTCAAGCCCGAGCGCGGCGACAAGCGCTTCCAGGACCCCGAATGGGGTCGCAACGCTTTCTTCGACTTTCTGAAACAGGCCTACCTCGTCACCTCGCGATGGGCATCGGATCTCGTCGAGCACGCCGAGGGGCTGGACGACCACACTCGCCACAAGGCGAGCTTCTACGTCAAGCAGGTGTCCAACGCGATCGCGCCGTCGAACTTCATCCTGACCAATCCGGAGTTGTTCCGCGAAACAGTCGCGTCCAACGGCGAGAACCTGGTGCGCGGCATGAAGATGCTGGCCGAGGACATCGCCGCCGGCAACGGCGACCTCAGGCTGCGTCAGGCGGACTACTCGCCTTTCGAGATCGGCAAGAACCTCGCCACGACGCCCGGCAAGGTCATCGGTCGCAGCGACGTGGCCGAGATCATACAGTACGACCCGGCGACCGAGACGGTGCTGAAACGACCGCTGCTGGTCTGCCCGCCATGGATCAACAAATACTATATCCTCGACCTCAACCCGCAGAAATCCTTCATCCGCTGGGCGATCGAGCAGGGCCACACAGTCTTCGTCATCTCCTGGATCAACCCCGATGAGCGCCACGGCGCCAAGGGCTGGGAAGCCTACATCCGCGAGGGCCTGCAATACGGCCTCGACATGGTCGAGAAGACCACCGGTGAAAAGGGCGTCAACGCCATCGGCTACTGCGTCGGCGGCACGCTGCTGGCTGCGGCGCTCGCTCTCCTTGCGCAGGAAGGCGACGACCGCGTCAAGTCGGCGACCTTCTTCACCACGCAGGTCGACTTCACCCATGCCGGCGACCTGAAAGTCTTCGTCGACGAAGACCAGATCGCCGCGGTCGAGCGCTCGATGAACGAGAAGGGTTATCTCGAAGGCACCAAGATGGCGACCGCCTTCAACATGCTGCGCTCGGGCGACCTGATCTGGCCCTATGTCATCAACAATTACATGCGCGGCAAGGATCCCCTGCCCTTCGACCTGCTTTACTGGAATTCCGATTCGACCCGAATGGCCGCGGCCAACCATTCCTTCTACCTGCGCAACTGCTACCTCGAGAACAATCTCTCGCGCGGCATGATGGAACTCGCGGGCCGCATGGTCTCACTGGGCGACGTCAAGATCCCCGTCTACAACCTCGCCACGAAAGAGGACCACATCGCGCCGGCGCTCTCGGTGTTCCTCGGCTCGCAGTATTTCGGTGGCGACGTCGAGTATGTGGTGGCAGGCTCCGGCCATATCGCCGGCGTCGTCAATCCGCCCGCGGCGAAGAAGTACCAGTACTGGACCGGCGGCAAACCGGCCGGAGACTTCAACGCGTGGTTCGCGGCGGCCGTCGAGCATCCGGGTTCGTGGTGGACGCATTGGCAGCACTGGATCGAAACCCAGGACGACACCCGCGTGCCAGCCCGCAAACCCGGCAAGCATCTGAAAATCCTGGGTGATGCGCCGGGCACCTATGTCAAGGTGCGTGTGTAACGGACTGTAATGTCTGGTGAGTTGACGGGCTGGCAAAACAGGGCGAAATGGTGGCGTCAATCGTTAAGCGGCCTCAAATCGTCTTCGTACGCTAAATAATTCAGAGGCTTGCAGATTCGACACAGGTCCCGTTTCCGGTTGGGAACAGGAGGCTCATCGCGATGCGGCGCCGAGGCGCCAACATCGACGACGAACCGACCGGATACCGAGGGGGAATTTGTTTTGATATCAGCAGGTTGGCGTCTCGCACGAGGGGAAAGTCGCAGCATTGCGGCAGCGCTTTTTTCCGTGCTTCTGGCGTCCTGCACCTCGACTGGCGACCCGACCATGGCGGTCGTCATGCCCGGCTACAACACTACCGCCACCGAGACGAACACATCCACAAGCACGAAGCCCGCAACCTCGACCGATTCGTCGCAGCAGGTAACGGCGGCGTCCGCGCAGGCCCCCTCGACCGTGATGAGCGAGGGTGACACGCCTTTGCCGGATCAGGTGGCTTTTCTCCCCGTCGCGAGGCCGCAGGCCACCTTCCCGATTCCCGTTCCCGCCGGTACAGGAACCGTAGCCGGGAACACACCGCAACCGCCGGCTCAACCCGCGCAGACGCTCGAAGAGACGAAGGCTGTTGCCCAGCAGGTCGCCGCCGGCGATGCGGCGCTCATATCGAAGGCGCAGACGCAGTCGAAAGCGCAGGCTCAGGCAGCGCCGGTCATGAAGAACGATGTCTACGTAACAGCCGGCGAGCCGCAGCAACAACCGATTGCCGCGCCGAAAAAGACCCTCTTCGCCTCGCTGTTCAGCACCACGCCGGCCTCGGCGGCGCCCCCCCTGGTGAACACCCGTTCGAACGATCAGCCCGCGCAGGCCAAGGTCACGCCGCCGGCGGCCAAGCCGATCGTCAACCTCGCATCGGCGACACCTGCGGCCAAGCCGGTGCAATTGGCCTCTCTCGGCGACGAGAGCGGCCACATCACCGGTGCCGATGCCTTGCCGGGCGTTCGCCAGACGGCGCTGTTCGAGATCAAGCGCAAATCCGGCATCGATGACGAGAGCGACGTCGACATCAACGAGGACGAGGGTGGCGGCTCCTACCAGGTGGCGTCCGCCGCCGGCCTGGCCAGACTGGCGCCCAACGGCTTGTTGAGGCAGAACGAAAGCGTCGATGTCGCCTGCCTGAAGCCGTCGCTGGTGCGCGTGCTGAAGACGATCGAGGGCCATTTCGGCCGCAAGATGATCGTGACCTCCGGCTACCGCGATCCCTCGCGCAACCGGCGCGCCAACGGCGCCAGGAATTCGCTGCATATGTACTGCGCCGCTGCTGACATCCAGGTGCCCGGCGTCTCCAAGTGGGAACTGGCGAACTACGTCCGCTCGATGCCCGGCCGCGGCGGCGTCGGCACCTACTGCCACACCGAATCCGTCCATATCGACGTCGGCCCCGAGCGCGACTGGAACTGGCGCTGCCGTCGGCGCGGCGGCGGCGCGAGCGAAGGCGACGACGGCTAGCGCGGGCGTTGGCCGGACACGGTCCAACGCGCACATCCACGTCAATCAAAACCTGCTTCGTGACCGGGCAACCACGGATTTCACAGCGTCGCGAAAAAAGTTGTCGCATGCGGCACCAGATGGGTTGCCGGCTGCGAACAACGCAATTATAAGCCGCTTCGTCTGAGCGCGCCCATCGTCTAGCGGTTAGGACACCGCCCTTTCACGGCGGTAACAGGGGTTCGATTCCCCTTGGGCGTACCAGAATTTTCAATGGCCTAGCGCCAACCTGTCCCAATTCGACCCGTTCCCCAGGATTTGCTGCTGTTTCGATTGCCGAATCGTCGCCGCGCTCACATCGCATGACGTGTCGTACTTGCGCGCTAATCAGGAAAACTCGCCGGGCATGAAACCCCAAGCCCATGACCCGGCGAGATTAATACCTGATCCCCCAGATCAGGGCCGGTGGGAGGACCGGCAATTTCATCGGTGCAAGACTGGTGCCAGAATTTTGGTCCCGAAACAGCACGGCTCAGCCGATGCCTTGGAACTCTTGCGCTTGATCAAGATGCTTCATCAGCGCATTTCCGCCGTCCTTCGTCACGGCGTTCCAGATCAGGAACGTGGCTACAGTGGCGCCGATGATTAGAAACGATCGCATCCAAAAGTCCCCTTCTGCCCGGCCTATTATGCTCCTCGCAACGATGGAGGACAAGAAGGCGTCCGTCTCGGCAAATGTGGATCTCGGACAGCAGCGGGTTGAGGTGTAGCCTGCCGGTCCGTCACTGCCGGCCTGTTGCGGACAGCAGTGCGTCACGTTCCATGGCCGGCATAGCGCGCAGGCGGCGCCGGGCGATAACGCGCAGAGCGGCAAATCCGGCGATGAAGACTACGACTTTGCTGACGACGGCGTAAACCGGCATGACCAGAGCCCATGTCTCGACGCTGGCGGTGAGTGCTACGAACGTATTCACCGCAGCGGAGACAAACATCAGGGCTGACCAGGCGAACCCGACAATCTCGGCGACATCAGGCACGACCGTTCTTGCGATGTCCGGCAGATAGCGATTGAGCCAGCCGCGCTTGAGCATCACGACACCGACCACCGCGTAAATCACGCTTGGTTTGAACAGCACAAAGCGCGGGTCGCTCGTGAGCGACGTCGCTGTCCCTGAAGCGATGACCAAAAAAAGGCTCAGCCACTCCATGGTGTCGATCGGCTTTTTGCGAACGATTTGAATCCCGATCTGCGCAAGGCCCAAAGCTATGCCAAGGCTCACCGCGAGGATCGCGTTATGTGTCAGGAGGTAAGCAACGAGAAAGAAAATGGTCGACGCCAAGTCGAGGACCAGCAGTTTGGCCGCGTTGAGAAAATTTCTCATCGGACCTTGAAACTCCCTTTTCTCAAGGAAGCAGGAGTATAGCCGTTGGCCGATGCCGCCACTACGCCCCACGGGCCGGCGACGGGAACGGCAGTCCGGTTCGTCGGGTGGGCCCTCTCACCAACAAGAAAGCCCCGACAAACACCGGGGCTGGAAAGCGTCGTCCAGAAAGATCAGAACTTGTAGCTCACACCCAGGCGAACAGCCTCTGTGCTCTGCTTTCAGGTGTCGGTCACTGGCCGGCCGAACGCCCCTCCTCAACGCCCAGACCGAGGCGCTGACCTCACATGCCGAGAGTTTGATTCTCTTCCAGATGGAAGAAGGATACCGCGGATGTGGTCGCAGCTCGCTCACCGGCGGCAGTTTGATGAGTTGCCTCAGCAAAGGCGGCAAGCGCTCGCTCGACCTTGTCTGCCGAGACCTCCACGTGATCCATCCGTCGCACGACTCGATCACGAAGTATCGAAAGTCGCGCGGCTCGATGGAGGTCGGCGCGCTCTTCGCCATGCATATCCAGTGGTGCGAACATCAGCATCCGTGCCAACGGCCGTGCCCGGGCATTTGTTCCCAATTTCAGACTGGGAAGCGCCTCGGAGCGACCGGCGACGAAGTCACCGCTCTCCGAAAGCCGCTCCCGGTTTCTAAGAGGAGCCATGGTACTCCTCGACTGTCGGAGAGCGGGCAGCGCTCAGTGGAAGCTGAAAACAGCGGCCAAGGCGATCGCTGCCGCGGTCAGCGTTGTAAGGGGACCTGCCACCTTCATCAACTTGCCGCCACCTTCGTCGCCACGCCTGAGCCGCGCCATGCCCGACATGCTCAGGCCGATCGTCAGCACTATGACGGCGACGAGCGCCATCTTGATCTTGAACCAGCCATTCAGCCCCTCAATGCCGCCGTACCTCAGCCACAACAGGAGCGGCCCGGTGATCAGGAGAAGGATGAGGCCCGTGCCGGCGATGCGACTGTAGACCGTGGCCAGCGACCACCAAGGTGTACGCTGATCCGGCGTCGCCGCTATCAGGCGCGGTCCGACCTGCGACATGGCTATACCGCCGCCAATTCCCATCGCCAAAGCCATGAGGTGCAGCCAAAACAAGAGATCGATAATGACAGACATGGGTTGTTCACCCCCAATTGACCCAAGCTTTTTTGGGTTCAGTAGAATTCAGAAACCGGTCAAAGACAAGTTCCAGAGTCCGGGGTCTGCAAGACTGTCGCAACCAGCCGGTGGCAGCGGGGTTGGCACAATCAGCCACCGCAATCCGACGCCTGCTCGCGCAGCCATTGCCATGTCCCCAGCACGTCGACATCGCGAAGTCGATCCTGGGTGGAAAGCGCGTACCATCCGCGACCGGCGTCGAGGACGTGCTCGTATGGCTGCACCAGCGTTCCCGAAGCGATCGCCGTTGCCGCCAGCGTCAGGCTCCCCAGCGCCACGCCCTGCCCGAGCTCGGCGGCTGCCAGCGCCAGGTCGCTGTCACTGAAGTTGCTTCCGTGCCAGGTGCCGTTCTGCTCGACACCCAGGCTCCGCAGCCAGTCGGCCCAGCCGACCGGACGCTCATCATGGATGAGCGAAGCGCCAAGCAGGTCGGCGGGGTTGCGCAGCATGCCGGCCAGATCTCGCGCCGCGACCGGCGATAGGTGGTCTCTCGCAATCAGCAGGCTCTCGCAGCCTTCGGGCGGCGCATCCGCGTAGACGATCGCCAAATCGAGCTCCATGGTCTGGAAATCGACGGACGCCCCGCTGGTGTCGAGCCACGGCTCGCAGGCAGGCACGGCCGCCAGAAGCGCCGGCAGACGAGGCAGCAGCCAGCGCCGGCTGAAATCGCGTGGGCCGTAGATCACCACGCTGCCGGGCTTTCGGTAAGGCTCCAGGCGCCGGTACCCTTCCTCCATCATTTCAAGGCAGCGGCGCACGGTGCGCTGATAGTCGCGTCCGGCATCGGTCAGCCTTACCTCGCGCCCGAAGCGCATGAACAGCGGCTGGCCGATATGGCCCTCGAGCAGGCGCATCTGGTGGCTGATCGCCGACTGCGTAAGGCCGAGCTCCTCAGCGGCGCGGCTGAAGCTTTCCAGGCGTGAAGCTGCCTCGAAACCCTTCAGGAACTGCGTCGGCGGAATATGGCGAAACTTCACCATTCATGAATTCCATTCATTAAGACCAGGAATGCTTCTCAGTTGTACGGGCAGTCGGGCTGGTTAACAATGAGATCGGTACATGAATGGAGAATTTCGATGAATGCCATCGAGTGGCCGGCGCAACAGTTGAAGATCCGCCGGCCTGCGGAATTCGAGCCACATGCAAGGACGTGGATGGCCTGGCCGCACCGGTCGGACATGTATGGCGCCGACGCCCTCGTCGCGATGCAGCGCGCCTACGCCGACGTCGCCCATGCCATTGCAGGGTTCGAGCCGGTCGTCATGGTTGTTCATCCCGAGCATGCCGCCAGCGCCCGGGCCCGGCTTGGCAGCCAGATCGGGCTGGTCGAAATACCGATCGACGATTGCTGGATCCGCGATTCCGGCCCGACTTTCCTGAAATTGGCGGACGGCGGCCTTGCCGGCGTGTCCTGGCGGTTCAACGCCTGGGGCCGCAAGCACGAACCTTACGACCAGGACAACGCCCTTGCCGAGCGGCTGCTGGCTCGCGAGGACGCCCTTATCCTGCGCTCTTTCCTGCATTGCGAAGGCGGCTCGCTGACCACCGACGGCGAAGGCACGCTGATCGCGACCGAAACCAGCCTGCTCCATTCCAACCGCAATCCAGGCATCTCGAAGGCATGGGTGGAAAAGGAACTCACGCGCATGCTCGGCCTGGAAAAGGTCGTATGGCTTCCAGGCGACCCGCTGGACCTGGAGACCGATGGCCATGTCGACGGGATGTGCTGTTTCGTGCGTCCGGGCGTGGTGATGTTCGAATTCAACCCGGATCCGTGCGACCTGCACGGCCGCATCCTTGCCGACAACCTTGCCGCCCTGGCCAGCCAGACCGACGCGCGCGGCCGCAGTTTCGAGGTCATTCCCATCCCCGAAGCCTATGACGTCGAGGCGACCAGCGCGGTGTTTGCCCGCTCCTACATCAATTTCGCTTTGGCCAATGGCGGCGTCGTGATGCCGACTTTCGGGCGTGCCTCCGGCGACGAAGCCAGGGCGGCGGTCGCAAGGGCCTTTCCCGATCGCCGCATCGTTACCGTCGATGTCGGCGCCGTCGTGCCGGCGGGCGGCGCCATCCATTGCATCACCCAGGAGCAGCCACTGTAGCGAGGCCGGCGATGAGCACGGCATGGACAAGGCGGCAGGTCATCGTGGCAGCAACAGGTTGGGCACTCATGCCTGAGATCACGATCGACACAGCCCGGGCGGATAGCTGGAAGGTCAGCGCGCCGTCCGAGGCGGAGCCGCATGCCGGGACCTGGATGGTCTGGCCGAGCACGTCGGCGGTCTATGGCGGACCGGGCGCCTACTACGAGAGCGTGTGACGATGGCTGCTGCGGCCGCCGAACATGAACTGGCGGCGCGGTTGCGCATCGCCGCCGCGAGGCGCGGCTGGGGCGTGTTCCGCGACCGGCGCCCCGATCTTTACGGCGTGCTGCTGGAGCCGACGCCGGATCGACTGCTCGCCAGGCAAGCAGCCTGATTGAGAACGGCCCCGGCAACCGCCGGGGTTCACCAAGGGAGGAAATGATGAGAACCTGGCTCGCGCTTGCCGCGGCATGCCTTTTTGCGACCTCTGCCCTGGCCGAGGAGAAAGTCCTGCACCTCTATTCCTGGGAGTCCTATTTCGGGCCTGGCACGATCGAGAAATTCGAGGCCGAAACCGGCATCAAGGTCACCTACGACATGTTCGATTCCAACGACATCGTCGAAACCAAGATACTGACCGGCGGGTCGGGCTACGATCTCGTCACCATCAACCTGTCGCCTCACCTGCGTCGCGAACTGCCGGCCCGCGCCTGGGCCAAGCTGGACAAAACCCGCCTCTCCAACCTGAACAATCTCGATCCGGCGGTCGTCGCCCGCGCCGATGAGGTCGACAAGGACGGCGCGCATGGCGTGCCGTGGATGTGGGGAACGACCGGCGTCGGCTATAATGTCGACAAGGTCCGCGAAATCATGCCCGATGCCCCGGTCGACTCGCTGCGCATGCTTTTCGATCCCGAGATCGTCTCCAAATTCGCGCCCTGCGGCGTCACCATGCTCGACGATGCCGAGCAGGTGCTGGGGCTGGCGTTGATCTACCTCGGGCTGGACCCCGACACCACCGATCCCGACGTTCTGCAGAAGGCGGTGGACGTGGTCACCAAGATTCGGCCCTACGTGCGCAAATTCCACAGTTCCAGCTACATCAACGATCTCGCCGAGGGCGATGCCTGTCTGTCGCTTGGCTTTTCGGGCGACATGCACATAGCTGACACCCGGGCCAAGGAAGCGAAGCGGTCGTTTTCCATCGCTTATCGCCTGTCGAGGGAAGGCAATTTGGTGTGGGCCGACATTTTAGCGATACCGGCCGACGCTCCGCATCCGCAGGCCGCGCACGCCTTCATCGACTTTGTGCTGCGTCCGGAGATCGCGGCTTCCGCGGCGACGGATACTGGCTTTTCGACCGCGAACAAGGCAGCGCTTCCGCTACTCGATGATGGATTGCGCTCGGATCCCAATCTCTACCCTTCGCAAGAGGCTCAGAAACGCTTCCATCTTCCGAAAGCGCTCGACCAGAAAGCATTGAAGATTTGGTCAAAGGCCTGGGACCGCGCCAAGGGACTGGAATAGGCAATTAAGACACAGGTCCGGTGTGAGCCCCAGCCTTGGCAAAAATCGCCTCTGCGGCAGCTCCCGGCCTGATTTCCAGAGCGACCCACCGCGACCCTTGAGCGGGCCATCATTCCCTGGAAATGGTGGGCCGCTCCCCCCTTTGTTTTTCGTGCAGTCTGGCCAGAAAACCGTTCATACTTTTCCTGGAACTGCTCCGTGAAAGCGGTGTCCCACTGTGAGACCCACGTCACAGACGCTGCATTAGCAAATGTAAATGCTCGAGCGGTGACGTTTCGCTAGCCTTTCACGAAGTCCAAGGTACGGGAGAAGGTCATGCCCTTATCTATGCGCTTGCGCGATGTGCCCCTGACGTTTCCCTGTCCGCATTGCAAACATGCGACCGTCAGGAACGGCTCCTGGTTCACCACGGCCGGCCATTTCAACTGTGATGGCTGCAATACCAGGTTGAGGATCACCTATCCCCAGAAGCTCGAGCTCTTTGACAAGCACTTGGCCGATCTTCAACGGAGAGGCGACTAGCTCCAGGGCACCCTCAGCGCTTCGTCGGCACGGTCTGCCGCGACTAGACCCCGCTGTCATGCCCCGTCGCAAGATCGTGTCCGCCAACGACGCCGGTCGACACCAGGGTCTCGAAGAACTCGACCTTGAGATCGAAGGATTTGAGCAGCTTCTGCGTGCTCGGCTTGACGACGGCGTCGTCGAAATCGCCTTTGATGAAGTGCCCCGCCGAATCCATGTCTTCCCAGAAGCTCATCACGACAAGCTCGTTCTCGGTTCCCCTCACCTTGCGCGCGAGCGTCGCGCCGAGATGTCCGGGAAGTTCGGCCATCTCCACGAAAGTCGTTCGCCTCAAATGGTCCGCATAGGCGTCCAGGACTTCGTCGGAGCCCGCGACGGCCCGCCAGAAACGAATGATCAAGCTGCTTTCCTCCCTTTTCGAGCCAGCGTCGTTCTGGCCTGCCGGAGGATAGACCGGAGAGCCGTCATCCTTCGAGGGTTCTTTTCGACAATATGGGTTTCTCAATCCGGCCACCCCCGGGGACTACCGCGCATGCTGTCCAAAGGATGCGCCCCGCCTTCAAACCACGGCGAGAACAGCGTCCTCCGTTTCTGCCGCAACTCGCGGAGATATGAACACGAGCCGGTTCCAAGGCGGCTATAAGCGGCTGGACAGACTACCGCCCCAGTTCACTCCACATCAGCCAAGCGCCTCCGGCGAACAAGAGGATCACCTGCAATGACCGCGGATTCCAATCAGACGACGCATGGCAGCAAGCGGGGAAACGGACACTTCTTCCGCTTTCATCATCCACACGTGCACCTCCACTCGCTGTTCGGCGATGACTGGTTCGCATTGAAAGCCGAGAAGTTCGCGCGCTTTTTCGGCACGCCTGTCTTCCTGATCATTCAGACCGTGATCGTCGGCGTTTGGATGATCGTCAACCTGATAGGCTGGACTCAGTTCGATGTTTATCCGTTCATCCTGCTGAACCTGGCGTTCAGCCTCCAGGCGGCATACGCCGCGCCGCTCATCCTTCTCGCGCAGACCCGCCAGGCTGACCGTGACAAGGCGCACGCCGAAGCCGATGCGCTGCACCGCGAGGACATCGCCCACGCCAGCGAGGAGCGTCAGGCGCTCATGGCCAAACAAACGGCGATGCTGGTCGATCTGGTGAACCAGAACACGCAATTGACCGAAACCATCAAGGGCCTCACGGAACGCGTCGAGGCTTTGACCACCGAGGTTCACAGGCGCTTGGTCGAGTCCGCCACCTAAAGCAATTCCAGGAAAAGTGTGTAACGGTTTTCCGTCCGGAATTGCGTAAAAACAAAGAGTTAGAGCGGTTCGGCGATTCTACGAAACGCTGAACCACTCTAGAACCTCGGCAGACTTCTGTCGCAATCGAAATCAGCCGCCGGCGCGGCGGCTCTCATTCACCGGCAAACAGGCTCGCAGTCGGCAGCCGATCAATCCGGAACCATCGGCGACGGCTCTTCGCACCGATACACCAGGCACTGCCCGTCACGGGTCGGGACGTAGTCGACCATCGGCACGTAAGGAGCGTCGCACTCATTGCCGAATTGGCGGACATAGCGATCATAAGTGTTGGCTCCGGTGGTCAGCACCACCGCACGCCGGTTGTCGATCAGCGCCTGGGTCTGTGCGCAGGTCATCTGGCGCGTGTCGGGTCGGGCATTGGCGAAATTCGTGGCGGCAACGATGGCGGCTGCCGCGCAAAACACAATCTTGCGTACGGGCATGGTGGCATTCCTCATAAGCATCGTATTGCCAAGTTCGCACCTTGCGACGCCGCTCCGCAACGGCCGCGCTGTCACGATGCAGCGAGCAAGGCATTGAAAATGTTCGAAAGCCCGTGACCGGGCCAACAGCTTGAAATAGACACAAGGCCGAATGGATTGGGTCGACACTAGGCTGTTGCAAACACCAGCGTCTGCTGCAACCCACCCCCCGGCCTGTTCTCCAGCGCGATCGTTCCGCCGTAGCGCTCGATGATCTCCTTGGCGATGGCCAGCCCCAGGCCTGCCCCTGGAATCGATTGCAGGCGGCCCGGATTGACCCGGAAGAATGGCTCGAACGCCTTGTTCAACAGGTCGGGCGGGATGCCTGGTCCGCGATCGGCGATGGCGAGCACGGCCTGGTCGCCCTGCGCGGTCAGCGAAATCGTGCCGCCCTTGCCATGCGTGGCGGCGTTGACGATCAGATTGCGCAAGGCGCGGCGAAGGCCGAGAGCGCCGGCCCTGACCGAAACCTTGTCCAGATGATCGATCGAAACGGCATGGCCGAGCGAGATCATCTCGGCTTCGATGTCGAGGAGCAGCCTGTCGAGTTCCACGGGCTCGACCTCGTCCTGGTTGACTTCCTCGCGCACCAGCCTGATGGCACTGTCGGCGATGCGGTCGAGCTCGTCGAGATCATGCAGCCATTTCTCGCGCTCATCCTCGAGGAACTCGGCCCTGAGCCGCATCCTGGTCATCGGCGTCCTCAGATCGTGGCCTGCGGCGGCGACCAAGCGCATGCGGCTTTCCATTGCGGCCTTCAGCCGCGACGAGAGCTGGTTCAGCGCATGCGCCGTCGCCTTGACCTCGGCAGATCCGACCTCCGGCACCGCCGCCAGCATGCCATCCGATCCGATCTTGGAGACCGCCGCCTCCAGCATTTCGAGCGGCCGGATGAGTACCGCTGTGAAGTAGACCGAGACCGCCGTAGCGCCGGCCACGATCAGCGATATCCAGCCGGCGAGCACCAGCCATTCGCGTCTTGGCGGCTTGACGTGGGGGACCTCCACGATGGCCCAGCGGCTGTCAGGCAGGCGCACCGATGCCACCTGGCCGGGCTCACCGACCTTCTCGTTGACGACCGCCGGGGCGTCGAGCCCTCTGCGGCGCAGTATGTCGTTGAGCATTGCCGTTTCCGGGCGGTCGACCGGGCCGCCGACCGGCTTGTCGCTGAATTCGACCGGCAGAACGTCTGGAATCTCGCCGAGCGGAAGCCGCAGCACGAGTTCCATTTGCTGGGCCACCCAGGGCACGGTCAGCTCCGGTGGCGGCCCCCCACCCCGGACGCTGAGCACGGCCGCAGTCGCCAGGCCGACGACGCCGACAATCGAAGCCACCAGCAGGACGATCAGGCGCCGGCGCAGCGAGTTCACGCCTCGGCCTCCGCCGTCTCGACGCGCGCGGTAAGCTGGTAGCCGCCGTTGCGCACGGTCTTGAACAATGCGTCCTCGCCCGCTTCCGCGAATTTGCGGCGCAGCCGGCTCATCAAGACGTCTACCGAACGATCGAGCGGGTCGCGCTCGCGGCCCTGAGTCAGATCGAGCAGTTGATCGCGCGACAAAAGCCGCCCGGGACGGTCGAGGAAAACCTGCAGCAGATCGAACTCGGCGCCGGTGAGATCGACCAGCCCGCCCCCGGTATCCGTCACCTTGCGGGTATCGGGTTCCAGCCTGTAGCCAGCGAAATGATAGACGCGAACCTTTGCCGGTGCCGCTTCCTCTGGCGCCGAGCGCCTGAGCACGGCGCGGATCCGGGCCGAAAGCTCGCGCGGGTTGAACGGCTTGCCGAGATAGTCGTCGGCGCCGAGCTCCAGGCCGATGATGCGGTCCACATCCTCCTTCAGCGCGGTCAGCAATATCACCGGGATGTGCGGCCTGCGGTCACGCAGGGCGCGGCAGATATCCAGTCCGGAGCCGTCGGGCAGCATGACGTCGAGCACGATCAGGTCGAACTGGCCCGCGCCGAGCTTCTGCTCGCACTCGCGGCGGTCGGCAGCCACGGACACGCGAAAGCCCTGTCCGTCGAGATAGCGTCCGAGCAGCGTCCTGATCTCACGATCGTCGTCGACCACAAGGATATGGGATTGTGCCTGCATTCTTCGCTCGATTGCCTTTCCACCGCCGATTATAGGCAGTGCCACGGACAAGCGGCATGGAAAATTGCAACCCAACGTTTCCGACCGGCTCCTGGAAACGTTCGGAAACAAATCTCCTTTTTCTGGCAAACTTCGGCAACGCGCCGAAGCAAAGCGGCAAAGGACGCTTCCTATACCTCCTGCCATCCGAAGCATGCAGGAAAGGATCACGTCATGCGAAGCAGACTTTTGGCTCTCGGCCTGTTTTCGGTCGCGGCCATTCATCCCGTACTGGCCGCGCAGCCCGGCCCTGACGCCGCGCCCGGCGACACGCCACCGGCGCTGACCCGTCAGGACGACGCGCACCCGGGTCCGATGCCCTGGCCCGGCCCGCGCGGACCGATGCGGCATGGACCCGAAGCCTTCGGTCCGCGCCGCCTGGGACCGCCGCCGGAAATGCTCGCGGCGCGGCTTTCGATCCTCGAGACCCGGATCGGCATCCGCTCAGAGCAACTGGACGCCTGGCGCGACTATACCAGCGCTCTGCAAGCCGTGCTGGCTCCGCCGCGGTTCGATCACGGTCCCGGCGCTCCTGCCGATCCGGAGGCCGGAGGCGCTCCAGACCAGGCAAAGCGGGATCCTTTCGCTTTCCCGGAAAGGCTGGCCGATGAAGTCACAAAGCGCGCCGCCGCGGCCGCCAAGCTGAAGGACGCCATCGCCGTCCTGCGCACCAAGCTGACGCCGGAGCAGCTCGAACTCCTCGCTTCGGCGGATCGGCCGCACGGCCCTCCCCCCGGTCCCTGGGGCAATCCGCCGGATGACGCAGCCGGCCCCGGAGGTCCGCACGGACAGCTCCCGCCACCCCTACCCCGGGATGGCGAGCAACTCTGACCGGCTGCGCCGGCCGGCCCGCTGACCCACCCGTTCACGGGCCGGCCGGTTCTTGTCGAAATGACGGCGCGTCTCGCCGCTCAGAATCTTGGAATGGAACCGAGACATGTGGGAAGCCATGATGATGCTGCGGCTGATCGGATCGTTCGGCCCGTCGCTAGGCCATACCAGGCGCACTGAAACGCCGACACTGACGGCCGGCTCGCGGAACGCCGCCATCCGCTTGAGTTTTGCCGCCTGGCGCCTGTCGCTCCCGCTTTCGCAGCAACCCAACAGCCACGAAAATCATGGCCGCAGGATCGCCTAGCACTTATCCCGTCTGCCGCCTTGCCAATCTCTTGCACCCCGCCACCGAGGCGCTTGGCATCTCGACGGCGATAGGCATACTGGTGCTGATGGGCATCGCGGCCGGGAACACGCCCCGGTCGCGCAAAAGGAGCATGGCATGAGCCGCTTCGACGCATTTGCTCGATGCCGCCGGCGGGCGGGCGCGGCCTGTTGTCATGACATCGATCGCCGAGACCGGCGCCTCCTTGACCGCAACTCCAGCGAAAGATGATCCAGTCCATGCTTAAACAGTCGCGCCAGTTTTCCCAGCCGGCCTCGCGCCTCTTGCCCTGGGCCGGAATGGTCTGCGCCGCCGTACTTCTGACCGCGTGCTCGCAGGAGCAGAGCAAGGTCCCGGCTGGCATGGGCAGCGCCGGCCGGCCCCAGGTCGGCGTTGTGACGCTGCATCCGCAATCGGTTGCCATCACCGCCGAATTGCCCGGCCGCACGGCCGCCTCCCTCATCGCCGAAGTGCGCCCGCAAGTCGACGGCATCATCCAGCAGCGCCTGTTCCAGGAAGGCGCCGAGGTCGTGGCGGGACAACCGCTCTACCTGATCGATCCGGCGAGCTACCAGGCCGCCTATGACAGCGCCGTCGCGACACAGCAGAAAGCAGAAGCCGCCGTGCCTACCGCGCAGGCAAAGTTCGACCGCTATTCCGGATTGCTGAAGCAAAACGTCGTCTCAAAGCAGGATTATGACGATGCGGCCGCGACGCTGGCGCAGGCCCAAGCCGACGTCGCGTCGGCCAAGGCCAGTGTCGAGACCGCGAAGATCAGCCTCGACCGCACCTCGATCACGGCGCCGATCGCCGGCCGCATCGATAAATCGACGCTGACGCCTGGAGCGTTGGTCACCGCCAACCAGTCGACGGTCCTCACCACCATTCGTGAGCTCGACCCGATCAACGTCGACGTCACGCAGTCCAGCACCAATCTGCTCAACCTCCGCCAGGCCGTAAATGAAGGCCGTCTGAAGTTCAGCGGGCCGAATGTCAGCGTGAAGCTGAAGCTCGACAACGGCACCATCTATACGCAGACCGGCAAGATGGAATTCGCCGGCGCCAATGTCGACCAGACCACCGGCACCTTCGCCTTGAGAGCCCAATTCCCCAATCCGGACCGCCTCCTGCTGCCGGGCATGTATGTGCGCGCCATCATCGAGGAAGGCGTCGCCCAGAACAGCTTCCTGGTGCCTCAGCGTGGCGTGACCCGCAACCCTAAGGGCGAGGCGACGGCCATGGTGGTCAACGCCCAGGGCAAGGTCGAATCCCGTGTGCTGGCCGTCCGCAACAGCGTCGGCAACAACTGGCTGGTGGATTCTGGCGTCGGCGACGGTGACCGCGTCATCGTCGAAGGCCTGCAACTGGTGCGCGCCGGCGGCGACGCGACACCGGTCGAGGTGACGATTGACGAAGCGACCGGCGAGATCAAGGACCGGGCGCAGACGTCGGCGGTCCCTGCTCCAGACAAGATGGCCAGCAACGGCCAGTCGAGCGGGAACTGAGCGATGTCGACATTCTTCATCAACCGGCCGATCTTCGCCTGGGTGATCGCCATCGTGATCATGCTGGGCGGCCTGCTGGCGCTCCAGTCGCTGCCGATCTCGCAATACCCGCAGATTGCGCCCACCACGGTGAACATCAGCGCGACCTATCCCGGCGCCGATGCCCAGACGGTGGAGAATTCGGTGACCAAGGTCATCGAGCA
>NZ_JANINM010000226.1 GCF_024509055.1 Mesorhizobium sp.
TATGCCGAGCTCGCCAAGGAAGCCTACAAGCCGTTCGAATCGGTCGTCGCCAAGGCGAAGTAATTTCGCCCGACTGCCTCTATAAGGGCTATTTGGCCCGTCGAATGAACCCGGTCGCGCATGCGCGGCCGGGTTTTTTCATGCCGGGCCGCAACCGCCCAAGCCTTGCCGCATTCACGATTGAGAAATTCGCTGAGGTTTGCCCACCTAGCCATATTGTCAGCTAAACAGAAGGGCTTAAAATCGTCCATCGAACACCTACATGTCGAACTCGCATGGGGATTCGAAAAGGCAGGACTACGTGACGATCGGTTTGACTGCCACGGCGAACGTGGTGCGAATGCAAAGTGACGGCGACCGCAACGACTCCGGTCGCGGCACGGCCGTCATCACGCGCACCAAAACCAAGACCAAGAAGCCCAGCCTCTATCGGGTCCTCATCCTCAACGACGACTACACTCCCATGGAGTTCGTGGTTCACGTGCTGGAGCGTTTTTTCCAGAAGGACCGCGAAGCCGCCACACGCATCATGCTGCATGTTCACAATCATGGAGTGGGCGAGTGCGGGGTTTATACATTCGAGGTGGCCGAGACCAAGGTGTCTCAGGTCATGGATTTCGCCCGACAGAATCAGCATCCGCTGCAATGCGTGATGGAGAAGAAGTGAGGTAACATGCCGGCTTTCTCCCAAGGCCTGGAAAAGGCGCTACATCAGGCGCTGACATTCGCCAACGAGCGGCATCATGAATATGCAACGCTCGAACACCTGCTGCTCGCGCTGATCGACGACACC
Source organism: Mesorhizobium sp. (assembly GCF_024509055.1). Lineage (GTDB taxonomy): Bacteria > Pseudomonadota > Alphaproteobacteria > Rhizobiales > Rhizobiaceae > Mesorhizobium. The sequence goes on from NZ_JANINM010000226.1 coordinate 794, forward strand.
GAGGCGGCCGCTGTCATGCGCGCCTGCAACGTCGATCTCGACGAGCTCAAGCACACCGTTCTTACCTACATCGACACCGAGCTCGATAACCTCGTCACCGGCTACGACGAGGACTCCAAGCCGACGGCCGGTTTCCAGCGCGTGATCCAGCGTGCGGTCATCCATGTGCAGTCGTCAGGCCGTGAGGAAGTCTCCGGCGCCAACGTGCTCGTCGCGATCTTTGCCGAGCGCGAGAGCCACGCCGCCTATTTCCTGCAGGAACAGCAGATGACCCGCTACGACGCGGTCAACTATATCTCGCACGGCATTGCCAAGCGCCCCGGCGCCACGGAGTCGCGCACGCCGCGCGGCGCCGAGGACGAGCAGGGCAACCAGAACGGCGCCGAGCCGCAGGAAGAGGGTGGTAAGAAGAAGCAGCAGGACGCGCTAACGGCCTACTGCGTCAACCTCAACAACAAGGCTCGGGCCGGCAAGATCGATCCGCTGATCGGCCGCGACAGCGAGATCAACCGCACGATCCAGGTGCTGTGCCGCCGCTCCAAGAACAACCCGCTCTATGTCGGTGACCCGGGCGTCGGCAAGACCGCGATCGCCGAAGGCCTTGCCAAGCGCATCGTCGAGGGCGACGTGCCCGAGGTGCTGCAGGACGCCACCATATTCGCGCTGGACATGGGCACGCTGCTTGCCGGCACCCGCTATCGCGGTGATTTCGAGGAGCGGCTGAAGCAGGTCGTCAAGGAACTCGAGGATTATCCGGGCGCCGTGCTGTTCATCGACGAGATCCATACGGTGATCGGCGCCGGGGCCACGTCCGGCGGCGCGATGGACGCTTCGAACCTCTTGAAGCCGGCGCTGTCTTCGGGCGCGATCCGCTGCATCGGTTCAACCACCTACAAGGAGTTCCGCCAATTCTTCGAGAAGGACCGCGCGCTGGTGCGGCGTTTCCAGAAGATCGACGTCAACGAGCCGACGATCGAGGACGCCATCGAGATCATGAAGGGCCTGAAGCCCTATTTCGAGGAGTTCCACAAGGTCCGCTACACCACCGAAGCGATCAAGGCCTCGGTCGAGCTGTCGGCGCGCTACATCAACGACCGCAAGCTGCCGGACAAGGCGATCGACGTGATCGACGAGACCGGCGCCTCGCAGATGCTGGTGCCTGAGGCCAAGCGCAAGAAGACGATCGGCATCAAGGAGATCGAGGCGACGATCGCCACGATGGCGCGCATCCCACCGAAGACGGTTTCGGCCGACGACGAGAAGGTGCTGCAGGGCCTCGACGTCGAATTGAAGCGCGTCGTCTACGGCCAGGACACCGCGATCACCGCGCTGACCTCGGCGATCAAGCTGGCGCGGGCCGGCCTGCGCGAACCGGAAAAGCCGATCGGCTGCTACCTGTTCTCAGGCCCGACCGGCGTCGGCAAGACCGAGGTCGCCAAGCAGCTTGCTGCCTCGCTCGGCGTGGAACTGATCCGGTTCGACATGTCGGAATATATGGAGCGGCACACGGTGAGCCGACTGATCGGTGCGCCTCCCGGCTATGTCGGCTTCGACCAGGGCGGCCTGCTCACCGACAGCGTCGACCAGCACCCGCATTGCGTGCTGCTGCTCGACGAGGTCGAGAAGGCGCATCCGGACCTGTTCAATATCCTGTTGCAGGTGATGGACCACGGCAAGCTGACGGACCATAACGGCAAGCAGATCGACTTCCGCAACGTGATCCTGATCATGACCACCAATGCGGGCGCTTCGGACGCGCAGCGCGCGGCCATCGGCTTCGGCTCGACCAAGCGCGAGGGCGACGACATCGAGGCGATCAACCGGCTGTTCACGCCGGAGTTCCGCAACCGTCTGGATGCGATCATCCCGTTCGGCTCGCTGCCTGTGCCGGTCATCCACCAGGTGGTGCAGAAGTTCGTCATGCAGCTGGAGGCTCAGCTCTCCGAGCGTGGCGTTACCTTCGACCTGTCGCCGGACGCGATCGCCTGGCTGGCCGACAAGGGCTACGACGAGCGCATGGGCGCACGCCCGCTCGGCCGCGTCATCCAGGAGCACATCAAGAAGCCGCTGGCCGACGAGGTGCTGTTCGGCAAGCTCAAGAAGGGCGG
>NZ_JANINM010000227.1 GCF_024509055.1 Mesorhizobium sp.
CCAGGCGATGCGCCTTGTATGGTCATTGCAAATGTTCCCCTTTTGCAAAACGCGCCCTCAAGCGTTAACCGAGGAGGTTAAGCCTGACGCTAGGGAACCGGCAAGCAAGCCATTTGCCGGCTTTCACCTTAAAGACATTCAACGAGAATCGCGCTTATCACGGGCGCTTGCAGGAATTGCCGCCGAATCGGCCACATGTTCCGCCGAGCCAAATTTTTTAAGCAGCTGACGATTTTCTCGGAACCAAACCGCGCATTGCGCGTTTTGGCTTGTTCGACCGCGTTGCGGTCGACCGGGAGGATAACTATGGATCGCTTGCATTTCTTTACCCCAGTGCGAATTGCGCGTGGGCAGGGACACCCCGTGGAGGAAGTCGATAGCGTCTCCGAAGCGATGGTGTTCTTGCGGAAATGGCCAACGGGAAGACGCGGCCCGGTTTATCAATGTGCCCTTAATTGCTGCTCGGCGGCGCTGTCGGGCAACATGTCGGCGGAGGAGGCGAGAAAGGCCTTCACCGGCTTTGCCCGCATCACTCGGCTGCTCGACGACGAGATGGCTATGCCGCTGGGTGGCGCCTCCGTGGATAATGTCTACGCATTGAGGCGCTAGGCGAAAAATCTTCGCGAAACGACGACGCTGCGCCAGCGATGGCGCAGCGCGTTGAGTGCTGCCCTGTTTCCAGATACCGCACCCAGTTGCATCGGGGGCCGGCGGTTCCAACTCGCCAAGAGCGTCATTTCGCGCCCTGCCAATTTCTAGAAGTCAACGTCCAAGCTAACGACCACGCTTTTGAAATAGCGTTCCAAATACTTATCGATTTTCGCAGGAAATATCTTTAAAGCTGTAGGCGCGATCACTACGTCATTTCTTGCAATGTCTATCAAGGCAACACCGATGTGAGATAGCTCACGGCCACGCGGCCCCTCGATGGGGACTCGGGACGCGCGGTCATTTTCCCATTCAATGAGCAGCCCAAACGTTCGACACGCTCTTGGTGCGTCGGGCGTTTAGGCGCGCGATCTCCCCACTCATGAATCACCACCAACCGGGTCGCCGTCGGGTGAACGAACCCGCGCGCCCATAGGAGAGAAGAGATGGAAGCCCTGCAATATCTCGACCAGATGAAATGGACAGCGATCGAGATAGCTGTGCCAGTCATCGTGCTGGCCATCCTGTTCTGGCGGAGCGGCGTGGTCCGCTACATCCCAAACGACAGGCTCGGCATCTTGGAAAAACTATGGAGTTTTCGCGGCTCCGTCAGTAATGGCTTCATCGCGCTCAACCGTGAGGCGGGTTACCAGCCGGACATCGTGCGCGGCGGCATACATTTCTTCATGCCGTTCCAATATTCGATGCATCGCGCCAATCTCGTCACCATCCCACAGGGCCAGATCGGCTATGTCTTTGCGCGTGACGGCAAGCCGCTGCCTCCGACGCAGACACTTGCTTCCAACGTCAACGCCGACGATTTCCAGGATGTGCGCGCTTTTCTCGAAAAAGGCGGACAGAAAGGACCGCAGCGCAAGATCTTGCGTGAAGGCACCTACGCAATCAATCTGGCGCAATTCATCGTGCTCACCGCCCAGTCGATCTATGCCGTCAATCTGAGCTCATCGGAACAGAGCCTTTTTGCCAACATGTCCAGCATGATCTCGGAGCGGGGCGGCTTTGAGCCAGTCGTCATCCACAATGCCGAGGACATGATCGGTATCGTCACCATCCATGATGGCCCGGCGCTGCCGGACGGCGAGATCATCGCACCGACGGTAGCCAACGATCCAAGCGATCCGAACTTCCACAACAACTTTCAAGACCCGGAGAAGTTTCTCAATGCCGGTGGCTATCGTGGCCGGCAGTTGCAGGTGCTGGCCGACGGTAGCTACTTCCTGAATCGCATTTTCGCGACCGTCGAACTGGTCGAGAAAACGATCATTGACGTTGGCACGGTCGGTGTCGTTGTATCGTACAACGGCCGCCACGGCACGGATATATCCGGGCAGGCATACCGTCACGGCGAGCTGGTCGAAATCGGCGCACGCGGTGTCTGGTCCACGCCGCTGCTGCCGGGCAAGTATGCGTTCAATACCTATGCCGGCACTATCATCACCGTGCCCACCACCAACTTCGTGCTCAAATGGACGAAGGAGCAGTTCGGCGAACACAGGCTGGACGAGAACCTGTCTGAAGTATCATTGATCACCAAGGATGCGTTCGAGCCTGTGCTGCCGCTCTCCGTCGTCGTGCATATCGACTACATGAAGGCGCCGCTCGTGGTGCAGCGTTTCGGTGACATCAAGCGTCTGGTCGAACAAACGCTAGATCCGATGGTTTCCGCTTACTTCAAGAACATCGCCCAGACGAAGACGCTGATCCAGCTTTTGCAGGAGCGCAGCGATATCCAGCGCAAATCCGGCGAGGAGATGCGCGAGAAATTCAATTCCTACAGTCTCGAGCTACAGGAAGTGTTGATTGGCACGCCCCGTGCCGCCAATGGCCAGAACAGCATAGAGCAGATCCTGATCCAGCTGCGTGAGCGCCAGATCGCGGTCGAAAAGGTCGAGACCTACAAATTGCAGGAGAGGGCGGCCACTCAGGAACGCACGTTGCGCGAGAAGGAAGCGCTCGCCGAACAGCAAGCCAAGATCACGACCTCGGCGCTCACCATCGAGATCAGCGAGAACGAGGGCAAGGCGCAACTCGCCCGCACCCGTCAGGAGGCCGAAACCATTCAGGTCACTGCCAAGGCAGAGGCTGAGAAGGTGCGCCTCGCTGGCCTGGGCGAGGCCGACATGATCAAGGCTGTCGCGCTTGCCGACGCCGAACGCATCAAGGCGACCGGTCTTGCGGAGGCCGAGAAGGTGCGCGCTATTGGTCTGGCTGAGGCCGAGGCCACGGAGCGCAAGGTCGCGGCCTTCGGCGGCCCGGACTATCAGCTCAACTCGCAGGTTCTCACGCGCTTCGCCGAGGCGATAGAGAATGGCAGGCTGCCGCTCGTGCCGCAGATCCAGATCGGCGCTTCCAGCGGCGAGAAGGGGGCCGCCAATGGCCTTGTCGAGATGATGCTTTCGATGCTCGTTGCCGACCGGATTGGGCGGCAAAACCCACCGGATGCGATCCCGGAACCTGCCGATGAGGATTGATTGAGGATGGGCCGGTTATGCCGGCCCATTTTATGCTCTGCGACTGAGCTGCAAGCCGTTTTCGTGGAACGGCTTGGCGCTGGACATCCAGCCGAACCGAAATCCTGATGACTCCGGCGCCTGAAGCGTCGAGGGGTCAAGCCAGGATCGACCGGATCGCTTTGTCGACAACCTCGTGCAGGCCGCTCGCCTGGAACGACAGGCGGTTTCCCGATCCGATATTGCTGGCCATGGCGATGGTCAGATTGCTTTCCGGGTTGTGCTGCATGACGCAGACATATCCCGGAATGCTGCCCTGGTGACCGTAAAATGCACGGTCACCATAGCTGCTTTGGAACAGGCCCGCGCCGGTCTCGCGCATGCGGGTGCCTGGGAAGGAGACCAAGGCGCGCGAACCGAACATCTCCTCGAACCAGCGTGGCGAAATGACCTTGCCGGCGAAGAGGCCCCGCATGAAGGCAACGAGGTCGGTGGGGGTCGAGACCATGTCACCGCAGCCATAGGCCCCCGAATAGGGAAACGTGTCGGAGGAATCCTGCAACTCGTCGGAATAGGGCAATACCCCGTCCATCCGCCACATCTCGCCGCCCGAAGCGATATCCGCGGATGCGCCAGCGGCCGGCGGCGGGCGGTGGAAGTAGCCGCGCACCAGTTGCCCGGCAGGAAACGGTTCCGTCGCGGGCGACCATGTGTTGGAAAGGCCGAGTGGCTGCAGGACGACCTGGCGCACATATGCGCCCAGCGATTGGCCTGTAACGGCTTCAATCAGCATACCGGCCAGCACATAGCCGGTGTTGTTGTAGACGGCGGAACCGCCCGGCATCTTCTGACCGCCAGCCTTATAGGCAATTTCAACCAGGTCGGACGGTTTCCACACCCTGCTTGGATCCATCGGTATGTCGTACTCGAATTCCGGCAGGCCACTGCGATGATTGACCAGTTGCCGTACGGAAATGCGCTCCGCGCCCGGCAGGTCGGGAAACCAGGTTGAGATCGGCGCGCCGAGCTCGACCTTGCCATCCTCGGCCAGCCGGACCAGAGCGGCCGCCACGAAAGTCTTCGTGCAGCTGCCTATCTTGAACAGCTGCTCGGGGGTGACGGGCGTATTCGCTGCCCGGTCCGCCACGCCGGCCGTCGCCGTTACCGTGGGCGTGCCCGCCGTCGCGAAGGCCAGGGAGGCTCCGACTGCGCCCTGGCGGATGTAGTCCGCGAGCAGGCCGCCGACGTCGTCTTTCTTGCTGATCATCTTGGCGTCCTATTCGGCAATGTCGACATGGGCGAAATTCTGGCGGCCGAACGGATCGAGCACGTAGTTCAGCACGCTCTTTCGTACCGGGATCGAGACGATGGAGTGGGCGATCGGCACGACCGGCACTTTCGCCTTCAGCATCTCCTGGGCCTGGCGGTATACTTCCGCCCGCTTCGTCGTGTCCGCGGTGACGCGGCCTTCGTCCAGAAGCTTCTCGAAATCCCTGTCGCACCAGCGCGAGCGGTTCGAGCCACCTGCCACCCCGTCGCAACTGAGCAGATAGCTCAGCATGTTGTCGGGATCGCCGTTGTCACTGCTGCCGCCGAGCAGGAAACTGTCGTGCTCGCCGGCGGCGGTGCGCTTCAGGTATTCGGCCCATTCGTAGGTGACGATCTCCGATTTCACCCCTACCGCCGCCCAGTCTGCCTGGATCAACTCGGCCATGCGGCGTGCATTGGGATTATACGGCCGCGAGACCGGCATGGCCCACAGCGTCACCGACAGATCGCTGGTATGGCCGGCCTCGGCCAGCAGTTTCCTGGCGCCTTCCGGATCGTAGTCGATGCCGGCATCCTTGACGGCGCCGAGTTGAGCCGGCGGCACGACGCTGCCTGCAACGGCGCCGGCGCCCTGGTAAACCGAGTCGACGATGGCCTGGCGGTTGATGGCCTTGGCGAGCGCAGTTCGCACCTTCACATCATCAAGTGGCTTGTGCTCGACGTTGAAGCCCAGGACGCCGATATTCTGGCCTTGAAGCTGAAGCAGGCTGATGTCGGAATTGCCACTCAATTCGGCCAGCGCGGATGGCGGCGCCGCCGCGGCAACCTGGCATTCATTGGCCTTGATCCGTTCGATGCGCACAGTCGGTTCAGGCGTGATGGCGAAAATCAGCGTGTCGATCTTCGGGGCGCCGCCCCAATAATCCTTGTTGGCCGTGTAGCGGATCTGGCTGTCACGCATGTAGGCTTCAAGCATGAACGGACCGGTCCCGACCGGCTCGTTGTCGATCAGTTCCGGCGTGCCGGCCGCGACCATCTTCTGGGTCTGCTCCAGCGACATGATCGACATGTAGTCGAGTGCGATGCCGGACAGGAACGTCACGTTCGGCGCGGTCAGCGTGAAGCGCACGGTGTAGTCGTCGACCTTCTCGATCTTGTCGACCATGGAGCCGAGCCCAAGTGCATTGAAATACTCGTAAGAGGCGTTGGCGAGCTTGTGGTAGGGGCTGTTGGCGTCCCGTTGGCGGTCGAAGGTGTAGAGCACGTCGTCGGCGTTGAAGTCCCGCGTCGGAGTGAAATGGGCGCTCGAATGGAACTTCACGCCGTGGCGCAGATGGAAGGTGTAGACGTTGCCGTCAGGCGAAACGTCCCAGCTCTCGGCTAGAGCCGGCCCAATCTCGGTGGATCCCGGCTTGAACTCGACCAGCCGGTTGAAGATCGTCTTGGCGGCGGCGTCCATCGTGGAGTCCGCCGTGCCGATCATCGGTGTAAAAGTCTCTGGGCTTGCCTCGGAACAGTAGACGAGGGTCTTGGCGGAAGCGTTTGCGGCGAGGAAGACTGAAGACGCGAGGATGGCGGCGCGTAAGAGGAGCAGGGACTTCATCTCGGAAACTCTCCTGTTTGGGATGGCGTGTTGAAATTCGGTATGGACGGGCTGTTCAGCTGTTTTCCCGGCATTGGCCGGAGTTGAGGAAACGCTCGGGCGCCACCGCCGTACGCGTAAGCCCCAGAGCGGCGAGTTCATCAGGCAGTTTGTCGTCGCGCAGCAGCGCCGAGGTCAGGCGGGCAAGTGCGAAGGAGACCTGGAAGCCGTAGCCGCCCTGACCTGCCAGCCAGCAGAAGCCCGGCAATCTGGGATCGGCGCCGACAACGGGCGACCGATCCGGCGCGAAGGTGCGCAGGCCCGCCCAGGGCGTGTGTGGCCGGCCGATCCGCAGTTTCGTCGCTTGTTCGATGCGGTCGACGGCGATGGCGACATCGATGTCTTCGGGATAGGCGTCGCAAGGCAGCGACTGGGTTTCGTCGGCGAGCGAGCCGATCAGCCGACCGGCATCCGGCTTGAAGTAGAAGCGCTCCCGGATGTCCACTACCAGCGGCCATCTGCGGATATCGTAGCCCCGCGCATCGAAGATGAAGGCGGTCCGCCGCTTCGGCGCCAAGCCCAGCCCGGCAAGTCCGGCCCGCTCGGCGATTACGTCCGCCCAGGCCCCAGCAGCGTTGATCACGACATCGGCGTGGTGCTCACCGGCCGTGGTGACGGCACGTAGGCGCTCGCCCTGCCGCTCGATCCGCAGCACATCCTCGCCGAGGCGGATTTCGCCACCTTTCGCCCGGAAGGCCGCCGCCGTGCTCTGCACGACCTTGCCGGTATCGATGTCCATTGCATCCGGCTCATGGACACCACCACATGTCGTCTCCGCGTCGATGGCGGGAACAAGCCTTGAAACATCTGCAGCCGACAGGCGCCGAATGCTCGGCAGCAATGCGTGCGCATTGCGGGCAAAATCATCGATGAGGGCGTTATCCTCCGGTCCGCCGAAATGCAGCGCGCCACGGCGGTGCTCGAAGTAGCCGCCGGCCGTCAAAGCGTCGCGGCTGGCCAGGGAAAGCGCCCGTACCACAGCGTTGCCGTAGGATTCCGAAAACAGCGCGGCCGAGCGCCCTGATGCATGGTAGGCGAGCTGCGTTTCACGCTCGATAAGGGTGACGGAGGCCCAGTCCTGCAGCGCAAGCGCCGCGGTAAGCCCCGCGACGCCGCCTCCAACGACGATTATCCTCGACGACGATGTCTTGTGCATTTGCTGACGGTAAAGCGAATTCTTCTATACGCAAGATTTTAGCGTATAAGAAAAAAGTTTTCGTGCCGTGTTGAAGTTGCCAGATGGCGTCGTTACGTTGGTCCAGCTCGTGCGTCAGGAGGATTCCGTGGAGGGGCAGCCCAGGCTTGGAGATTGCTTGCGGAGCCTGCGCCGGAAGCGCGGCTGGACCTTGCAGGATGTCAGCAATCTTACCGGCGTCGCCGTTTCGACCCTGTCGAAGGTGGAGAACGACCAGATGTCGCTCAGCTACGACAAGCTGCTGCAAATCTGCGAAGGGCTGGGCATCCACGTGACGGAATTGCTCAGCGGCGGTGGCGAGGAGCGCTCGGCGCGAACGCGCCGCTCGGTTACCGCGCCGGCGACGACGTTGCGCCAACTGACCCGGAACTATGATTATTACTACCTCGCGACCGACCTCGTGCATAAGCGCATGGTGCCGATCCGCAGCTTTGCACGCGCCCGTAGCCTGGAAGAGTTTGGGCCGCTGATCCGGCATGCCGGGGAGGAATTCCTGATCGTGCTCAAGGGCGAGATCGAACTGCACACCGACCAGTATGCCCCGGTGCGGCTGAAGGCCGGCGAAAGCGTCTACATCGATTCCACGATGGGCCACGCCTATCTCTCGATCGGGGAGGCGGATGCCGAGATGCTGTGTGTCTGTTCCGGTGAAGAGGCCGAGATGGAGAAGACATTGCTCAACCACAGGCAGCTCGAACTGGCGAAGGAATGAGTGGCGTCGTCGAAGCTGACGGCGGATAGGAAATCGCCGTGAAATCGCTTATGTGAGGGCGAAACTCTAAAGGACAGAGGCCCCGAGACGTTTCGGCCATGCAGGAAAAGGGCAACGATTACAAAAAGGTGCGGGTCTCCGTCGCGCCGATGATGGATTGGACGGACCGGCACTGCCGCTTCTTCCACCGCCAGATGACGCGTCGTGCGCTGCTCTACACCGAGATGGTGGTGGCGGATGCCGTCATTCATGGCGCACGCGAGCGGCTGCTCGGTTTCGATGCCGCCGAGCATCAGGTCGCCCTGCAGTTGGGCGGCTCGGATCCGCGAAAATTGGCCGAGGCGGCGACGATCGGCGAGGCCTTCGGCTATGACGAGATCAATCTCAATGTCGGCTGTCCGTCGGACCGCGTCCAGTCGGGCACGTTCGGCGCGTGCCTGATGAAGACGCCGGCGCTCGTTGCCGAATGCGTCGCGGCGATGAAGGCTGCGGTGAAAATTCCCGTCACCGTGAAATGCAGGATCGGTGTCGACGAACAGGATCCGGAACCTGCCCTCGACACTTTGGCCGATGGCGTGTTCGCGGCCGGGGCCGACGCGCTCTGGGTGCATGCCCGCAAGGCGTGGCTGGAGGGGTTGAGCCCCAAGGAGAACCGCGACATCCCGCCGCTCGACTATCCGCGCGTCTACCGGCTGAAAGCCAGGAAGCCTAACGAATTCATCGGCATCAATGGCGGCATCCAATCGCTCGGCGAGGTGTCTGAGCATCTTGCCCATGTCGACGGCGCCATGCTCGGCCGCGCCGCCTACCATACGCCTGGCGTCCTTGCCGATGTCGACGCCGCATTCTATGGCGAGGCGCCTGCGGCCTTCGATTACGCGGCGCTGGTCGACGCGATGGCGGACTACGCGGCGCGCCATATAGAGAAGGGCGGACGGCTCGGCCACGTCACCCGCCACATGGTCGGGCTGTTCCACGGGCTCCCAGGCGCGCGCCGCTACCGGCAGATACTCTCGACCGATGCGAACAAACCCGGCGCCGGACCCGAGGTTTTGAAGACGGCGTTCGCGGCCATAGATTTCTCTGCGGCGGACGCCGAAGCGGCCTGAGGCTAATCCCGCAGGATCATGCGGTCGCCGCGCACGTCGAAACCCGACAGCGAGCCGATGAAGTTCATGCCGAGCAGGCTTTGCTCGAGCATGCCGGGCGCCGCCACCATGACGGACATATTCTTGCGCACGATGCCGCCGATCGCGACCTCATTGGTCTTGACGGTTGCCGCGCGCGCCATGCCGTTGGCGGTCGAGACGTCCACGTTGTAGCTGAGCGCCGCCGGGTTGAAACCCGCGGCCTGGGCGTCCTCGGCGGTCAGCACCGTACTGGTCGCGCCAGTGTCGACCACGGTTCGCACCGGTGTGCCGTTGACCAGGATGCGCGCCTCGAAATGGCCGTTGTCGGCCTTGTCGAGCGTCACGGTTGCGTGGCCGTTGTCCACGCCTAGCGCCAGAGGACTTCCCGGGACAAACCCCGCCGTGACGCGGTTCGCGACATCCTGCAATTCGTAGCGATATTGGTAGCCGGCAATCAGCGCCAGCGCGATTGCCGCCCACACTCCGAGGCTGCGCGCCATGCCTCCAAGCGGCCTGCCCGAGCGGATAAGACTGGCGCCGATCACCGTGGCAATGGTGCCAAACCAGAGCATCCGGCTGAAATCGTGGTTCTCGATGCCGAAGGTGCGGCCGGCGGAGTTGTTGATCATCAGCAGGATCAACCCCGCGCCGATAACCACCATCACGATCCAGAACAGCCGGCTCACGCTGGTTCCCCTCAGACGGCGCCGCGCTCGCGCGCCATGCGTGCGCGGCGCGTTTCCCTGCGCGGCCGGCGCTCGACCGTTTCGAGCCGGGCCGGCAACTCGGCCATGACCGCCCGCCGGACGTCCGGCGTCATCGCGATCCAGCCAGAGATTTCGTCGCGCGTGCGGCCGCAGCCGAAACAGAAGCCGGTTTTCATGTCGATCGAACAGACCAGGATGCAGGGAGACTCGATGGCGGTCATGCTATTCTCTTGCCTCGCTTCCACATGGTGCAACCGCAAGGCCAATGCAAGCCCTCCGCAATGCGCCGTGCGCGGGCGCATTCATGGCATTGCCCGGCGGTTGTGCCGGCCGGAGAAGGCGGTTATGCCGCTTGCGACCTTTCCCCAGCAGCGGCGAACGACATGACAAGCACCCCCTTTGACGATTTCCGCAACCTGCTCGCCGCGCTGCCGGCGGCCGACGACACCGCGGAAGCCCGCGTCCGCGCGCTTTTCGCCAAGACCGACAAGCCCAGGGCTTCGCTTGGGCGCGTCGAGGAGACCGCTGCGTGGCTCGCAGCCTGGAGCGGGAGCGCGCCGCCGGCCGTCAACCGGCCGCTGGTGGCAATCTTCGCCGGCAATCACGGCGTAGTGCGGCATGCCGTTTCGCCCCGGCCGGTGGCGGCGACTGCCAATGCGGTCGAGCTCTGCGCCGCAGGCGGCGCCGCGATCAATCAGGTCTGCATCGCCAACGATCTCGGCCTGAAAGTGTTCGACCTGGCGCTCGATATCCCGACCGGAGACATCACGGAGGAAGCGGCGCTGGACGAGCGCGGCTGCGCCGCAACCATGGCCTTCGGCATGGAAGCCGTTGCCGGCGGCGCCGATCTCCTGTGCCTCGGCGATCTTGGCGTGGGCAACTCCACCGTTGGGGCCGCCTTGTGCGCTGCGCTGTTCGGCGGGCAGGGCGCGGACTGGGTCGGGCCAGGATCTGGCGCCGACGCGGCGCTGATGGCGCGCAAGGCCGAGGTGGTCGATCGGGCGCTGGCCTTTCATGGCGCGGACCTGAACGATCCGCTCGAGGCGTTGCGCCGGGTCGGCGGCCGCGAGTTCGCGGCGATCTGCGGCGCCATCCTTGCCGCACGCATGCAGAAGATCCCGGTGTTGCTCGACGGATTTGTCGCGACCGCCGCGGCCGCTGTCCTGCATGAGGTCAATCCCGCCGCGCTCGACCATTGCCTGCTTGGCAGCCTGTCGCCCGAGCCTGGCCACGTCAGGATCGCCGAACGGCTCGGGCTGCAGCCGCTCATCGATCTCGGCGTCAGCCACGGCGAAGGTTTCGGGGCGGGACTCGCCGCCGGTCTGGTCAAGGCCGCGGCGCTCACCAGTTCGGGAATGGCGGCGGCGGTTCGGCTCTAGGAAGGGGAGAAATTGCCTCAACGCCGCCGTGCGGCGACGGCCTGGGTCGGCAGCGCCGGTAATTCCTCCATCACCCGGCTGAGCGGGAAGATGGCGATCGCTTCCGTGCCTTCGCGCAGCTTGGAGTGAAGCTCGAATTCGCCGCCATGCATGGCGAGCAGGCCCTGGACGATCGGCAGGCCGAGGCCGGTTCCCTGCTCGGCGCTCTTGATGGCGATCGAGCCCTGACCGAAGGCGGAAAGCACGACCGGGATTTCCTCTTCCGGTATGCCGGGGCCATTGTCCTTGACGGAGATGTATTGGCCGCCACCCGCCGTCCAGCCGACGCGCACGCGCACCTCGCCGCCCGACGGCGTGAACTTGATGGCATTGGACAGAAGGTTGAGCGCGATCTGCCGGACGGCCCTTTCATCCGCATACAGCCGCGGCAGGGTGGTTTCGAACTCCTGGGCAACGCGAATGTCCTTGTTACGGGCCTTGAGCTCCATCATGTGACAGCAGTCCTCGACGATCGCCACCAGCGTCACGGGCTCCTCATTGAGCTGGTAGCGGCCCGCTTCGATCCGCGACAGGTCAAGGATCTCGTTGATCAGGTCGAGCAGGTGCTGGCCGGATTCGTGGACATCGTGCGCGTAATCCCGATATGTCGGGTTGTTCATCGGCCCCAGCACTTCGTTGGCCATCACCTCGGAGAAGCCGAGGATGGCGTTGAGCGGAGTCCTGAGCTCATGGCTCATCGAGGCGAGAAAGCGCGACTTAGCAAGGTTGGCATCCTCGGCGCGTCGCCGGGCTTCGTCGGACATCGACTTCGCGGTCTCGACCTCGGCAATCAACGCGTCCTTTTCCGAACGGAAGGAAAGCAGCATCCACGACGCCCGGTTGAGGTTGCGGGCGACATAGCCAAGAAATGGCAGGGCAACAATCAGCAGCGCCGCCATGATGAATTCGATCGGCATCCACAGGCGCGCAACGGCATATGCATAGACCGCGACGGGAACGGCAAAAGTCGCGATCAGGGCGCCACCCAGCGACGACGCCATCACAGCCGTCGTCGCCATGGCGACCAGCAGTACGACCGCCTTGACGACATGGAACTGGTCGACCTGGCATGTGTCGCAACCGAGCCACGCGAACCATGCCCAGCCCAGGCCACATAACGAGTGGCCGATCAGGAAGTCCCGGCGCGCTTGTACAGGCTCAAGTTCGGCTGCTTCAGTCTTTTCCACGCGTCGCGCCATGAATGCGACGATCGTGTAGCAAAGCAGCGTGAAAAAGGCCCAGAGGGTGACATTGTTGCCAAGGCCCGCAAATCGCCCGACCGCGGCCACGGCGAGCACGAGCAGCGGCATCGCGGCTGCGCTAACCAGCATGGTGCGCGCGTGCAGCTTGAGCAGATCGCGATCGAAGTCGAGGCTGCCGGCCTGTTGCGAAAGACGGTCGCGCGTCTTGCGCACCGCGCGTGCCACGTCGCTGTTGCGATGCGGTTTCCTGCGGTCCACAATGAATTTGTCCGCTGTGTCCGAGCGTAGCAAAGGCATACGAAGTTCAATTTCTGCGCGCAGCGATTGTCAGTTCGTTAAGCTACGTTCGAATGATTAAGAGACTGTTTGCCATATGAGCCGTTCCTGGTCGCGAGGACCGCGCGGGCGATATGTTTCACGCCCGCCGCCAAGCCCCTGGCGCAGGCTGCTGGATTATGGCCTGGCGGCAGTTCTGCTGGGTCTGCTCCTTCTGGTGGCGGCTAGGCTCGAACGGCTCTCGACACGCAACGAGCAAGGCATGGCGATTATCAACGACGGCGATTCGATCACGCTGGGCAGCGAAAGGATCCGCATGCGCGGGATCGACGCTCCCGAGTACATGCAAACTTGCCGCAAGGACGGCGCCGACTATCCTTGCGGCAAGCTCGCGCGGCAATCCCTGGTACGCCTGGTAGCCGGCAGGCCGGTGTCCTGTAGCGGCTGGCAGCGCGACCGCTATGGCCGGTTGCTCGGCGATTGCAAGACAGGCGATACAGACCTCAACCGGGCCCAGGTCCAATCCGGCTGGGCCGTTGCCTATGGTGATTTCGAGACAGAAGAAGCTGCCGCGAAGGCGGCCAAAGCCGGCATCTGGGCCGGCCCGTTCGACCGGCCCCAGGCCTGGCGCGAGAGTCATCGCGATACGCCCGTCGAGAGAAAGCACGGCACGCTGGCTTCGATCGGCGACGCGCTGCGCGAGTTTCTTCGCTTCTGGTGATGAGGCGAGGCTGCCCCTATGATCGGGCGAGATGAGGAGGACTGCATGAAGCTCTTCGATGGCGGCCGTGCCCCAAACCCAAGGCGAGTCCGGGTCTTCCTGGCGGAGAAGGGGCTGACTGTCCCGCTGGTGCCGGTCGATATGGGGGCGCTGGAGCATCGCCAGGATCAGGTGGCGTCGCGCAATCCGCTGCGGCGGCTGCCGGTGCTCGAACTGGACGATGGCACCGTCATCACCGAGTCCATCGCCATCTGCCGCTATTTCGAGGAACTGCATCCGGAGCCGGCGTTGTTCGGGAGGGGCGCGCTCGGCAAGGCCAAGGTCGAGATGTGGCAGAGGCGCATGGAATTCAATCTGATGAGCTGCGTGGCCGCCGCGTTCCGGCACATCCATCCGGCGATGAAGGAGTGGGAAGTGCCGCAGATTCCCGAATGGGGCGAGGCCAACAAGCCCAAGGCGATCGAGTTTCTGCGCCTGCTCGACCGCGAGTTGGCGGACCGGGAGTTCGCGGCCGGCGATGATTATTCGGTCGCCGACATCACCGGTATGATTGCGATCGACTTCATGAAGCCCGCCCGCATCAAGGTGCCGGAAGAATGCACCAACGTGTTACGCTGGTATGGCGCGCTCACCAGCCGCCCAAGCGCAACCGCCTGAGCGACCGCGTTGGACAACCCGGCTGACATCAGCGAGGACCTGGAAAACCTCACCGCAAGGGTGCGGGCTTGCCGTATCTGTGTCGAGCATCCGCTCGGCCGGCCGTTGCCGCACGAACCGCGGCCCGTGCTGCTGCCATCCTCGACCGCGCGGATCCTGCTTGCCAGCCAGGCGCCGGGCACCAAGGTCCACATATCGGGCATGCCGTTCACCGATGCCTCGGGCGACCGCCTCAGAAGCTGGCTCGGCGTCAGCAGCGATGAGTTCTACGACACCCGAAACTTCGCCATCGTCCCGATGGGTTTCTGCTTTCCGGGTCAGGACGCCAAGGGCGGCGACCTGCCGCCGCGCCGCGAGTGCGCGCCGGCCTGGCGCGCCGGCTTGATGGCGCTGATGCCCCAGATCGACCTGGTGCTGACGATCGGCATCTATGCGCAGTCCTGGCACATGGGCGCCGCGCGAGGTGGTTCTTTGACCGAGACCGTCAGGAACTGGCGAGCCATCTGGGACGCACCCGGCAGCCCGAAAGTGCTGCCGCTGCCGCATCCGTCCTGGCGAAACACCGGTTGGCTGAAGAAGAATCCCTGGTTTGAAATGGATTTGCTGCCGCTGTTGAGGTCAGAAATCCGCAGTCGCCTTGCCTAGGCGCTCTGCAAGAAATCACTCGCTTTTGCCGTGTTTGGCAGAATTTCTTTCTTGTGGAAGCCTTCGATAAAAGGGATTATAGCCAAACTATTCCCTTGGAGTATCCCATGGACCGCCTCGACAGAAAAATTCTCCGTCTCCTGCAGGAGGACGCGACGCTCGCGGTCGCCGATGTCGCCAAGAAAGTCGGCCTGTCGACCACCCCATGCTGGCGGCGCATCCAGAAGCTCGAGGAGGAGGGCGTCATCAAGCGGCGCGTCGCCATCCTCGACCACGAGAAGGTCAATGTACGGGTCACCGTCTTCGTGTCGATCCGCACCAATTCGCACAGCCATGAATGGCTGCGGCGCTTCTCCGAGGTCATCCAGGAGTTTCCTGAAGTCGTCGAGTTCTACCGCATGAGCGGCGACGTCGATTATCTCTTGCGCGTGGTGGTGCCCGACATCGGCGCTTACGACGCCTTCTACAAGCGCCTGATCGCCAAGATCGAGATACGCGACGTGTCGTCGTCCTTCGCCATGGAGCAGATCAAGTACACGACCGAGATCCCGCTCGACTACATGATCCTCGATAAGGAATCGGGTGCGAACGCCGCCTGATCCATCGACGCTCGTCGCTGGCGCGCGAAGCGGCGAACTCAGTTCTTCTTTTTGTTGAGGAAGCTCCAGGGCGAGTTGACCGGCAGCGTGACTGTGTCGGGCACAGTGTCGACATCGACCACGTTAGCCTTGCGCACGGTGTAGCCTGACTGGACGATCGAGACCCCGTCCAGGATGAAGAGCTGGCTCTTCTCCATGCCGGGCTTCAGCACGCCGGTCACGGAGACCGGCTGATAAGCCTGCGACATCTTGTAGGGGTGGGCCGGCGTCACCAGCACGATCTGGTTCGGGGGCGGCGTTGGCATATGGCTGCAGGCGCCGGTCCACGGCACCAGAAGGAACTGGTAGACAAGGTCGCCATCGCGGTCGACCGGCAATGCATAGCCGGCTAACTGTACGGTCTTGTCCTGCAGATCGAGCGAAAGCGTTTCGCCTTGGTCGGGCAGTTTTGCAGCGATCATCGGCAGGTTTGCGTCCTCGGCGACGGCCTGTGACGCGGGGCGCAAATCCTTCCAGAAGATATGAGCGACGTCGGCCGCGGCATTTGCCGTGGGGCCAAGCGCGAAGGCTATGGCAAGCGCAGCCGCCGATTTGACAAGTCTGCTCATCTGACAAGTCTCGTCACGGGTCCATCCATCATCGGCGCCTTCATGATCATGATCGAGTCAAACCATCGTGACCGGCGCCGGGTCGAGGCGCATCACGTGCCTGCGCGAGCCGGCCATGCCGATTTCCCGAAAGCCGCGGGCTGCGAACATGTCGCGAAAGCCCATGAAGCGATAGCTCGGTGCTGCTTCGTCGACCGGGTAGGCCTCGACCACTTGAGCGCCGTTGGCGAAGGCGTGCTCGATCGCCGCGTCGAGCAGGGCCGAGGCGAGGCCGCCGCCGCGCAAGGATCGCGGTACGTAGAAGCAGACGATCGACCAGACGCCGGTCTCGCTGTCGTCCTGCTGTTTTGAGAGTTTTCGGTAGGTCTCACGCGGCGCGATCGAGCACCAGCCTACAATGCTGCCATTCAGCTCCGCGACAATCCCGACCGGCGTGCCGGCCTCGATGAGCGCCATCATCATGCGCTTCTTCTCGCCACTCCCGACGTGTTCGCGGCTGGAATGGCGCCAGGCCATGCACCAGCAATATTTCGGCGCGCCGGGCTGTTCGAAAAGGCTCTCAAAATCGCCGCTCGTTGCCCGCGTCACCGCGATGAAACGCAAGCCTGCGAGGTCAGGCTTTGCTGGCGCCGAGCCGCTCGAGCTGTTTGACATCCGTCAGTTCCTTCACCGCGTCCTTGCCGATCCAGCGCGCCGTCCTGTCGGATGATGCGGCCAGCTTCTCGGCCAGCGCAAGGGCAGGGGAATGCAACCCCATCGAGCGCTTGCCGATCTGCCGCAAAGCCCAGTTCACCGCCTTGCGGACGAAATTGCGCGGGTCGCCGGCATGCCTCTCGATCAACGGCAGATAGGAGAGGAATGTCTCGTCGGGCTCCTTCTTCAGATGCACCGCCGCCCAGGCAAGCATGGCAAAGGCCGTGCGGCGGACGAATTCACGCTCGTCGTTGGCGAATTCATCAATCAGTTCACGCCAGAACGGCGTTGCGGCAAACAGGTCCGCAACGGTGTCGACGATTTCCCAGCTGTCGCAGTCGGCGGACCAGCGCCGGCATTGGGCAAGCCCCGTCTTTTTTGGTTCCGCGGTGAAGACGGCCATCAGGCGCGCCTCGCGAATGCCGCTGTCCCAGAGCAGCAGGGCGCGCTCGTGGTTCGTCTTCAGCTTGCGCGCCAGCGGACGCAGGTCGGCATTGCCGACGCCGAGCGCGGTAGTGGTGTTGATGCCGAACCGCGCCATGCCGGCGCGGCTTTCTTCAGTGCCGATCGAGCGCAGATGGGCGACGATATCGTCGGCGCTCCAGCTTGGATCGGGCAGGGCCATGTCGGCTATCTTTCCAGGCGGGCGAGCAGCGAGGACGTGTCCCAACGCCGGCCGCCCATGTCCTGCACGTCCTTGTAGAACTGGTCGACAAGGGCTGTCACCGGCAGCTTGGCGCCGTTGCGGTTGGCTTCCGCCAAGCAGATGCCGAGATCCTTGCGCATCCAGTCGACGGCGAAGCCGAAATCATACTTTCCGGCGTTCATTGTCTTGTGGCGGTTTTCCATCTGCCAGGAGCCGGCGGCGCCCTTGGAGATCACCTCGACCACCTTCTCGATGTCGAGCCCGGCCTTCTTGCCGAAATGGATGCCCTCGGACAGGCCCTGGACGAGGCCGGCGATAACGATCTGGTTGATCATCTTGGTAAGCTGGCCCGCGCCCGCCGGCCCCATCAGCCCGACCATGCGGGCATAGGCGTCAATGACCGGCCTGGCCTTGTCGAAAGCGGCCTGCCCGCCGCCGACCATCACGGTCAGAACGCCGTTCTCAGCGCCGGCCTGGCCACCCGACACAGGCGCGTCGAGGAAGGAAAAGCCGGCTTTTTCAGCGGCTTCGTCCAATTCACGGGCGACTTCCGCCGAAGCGGTGGTGTTGTCGATGAACACGGAGCCTTTCTTCATCGAGGCGAAGGCGCCATTGGCGCCGGTGGTTACCGAGCGCAGGTCATCGTCATTGCCGACGCAAGAGAAGACGAAGTCCTTGCCCTCGGCCGCCTCGGCCGGTGTCAGCGCCAGCCTGCCGCCGTGCTGAGCCACCCATTGCTCGGCCTTCGCCGAGGTGCGGTTATAGACGGTGACGTCATGGCCGCCCTTATTCTTCAGGTGCGCCGCCATGGGGTATCCCATGACGCCAAGACCGAGAAATGCCACCGATGCCATGGATAGACCCTTCCAAAAAACACAGAAATTCAGCTCGCGAAAGCTCTATGTCCCACAGCGGATTCGTCAAGGCGCGCGGCGCCGCATCGACTGGTGCAGGCGGATGCCGGTCCGCTTACCGGTGCAGATGGACGGTGATGCGACGTTCGATCCATTCGACGCCGTGGCGCAGGATCTCGACCATCACCAGATAGACGATCGCCACCCAGATATAGGCCTGGATGTCGAAGGACTTGGCAAAGGCGAGCTTCGCATTGCCCATCAGATCGTAGACGGTGATGATGGCAACGATCGCGGAGGCCTTGATCATGAGGATCAGTTCGTTGCCGTAGGGCCGCAATGCCACGATGATCGCTTGCGGCAGGATCACCTTGCGCAATGTCTGCAGCCTGTGCAAGCCAAGCGAGGCAGCACCTTCCCACTGGCCTTTCGGAACGCTCTCAATGGCGCCGCGCAGGATCTCGGCCTGGTAGGCAGCGGTGTTGAGCGAGAAGGCAAAGACGCCGCAATAGAATGCCTCGCGGAAGAACCACCACAGCCCGACCGATTCAAGCTCCGGCCGGAAGGAGCCGACGCCGTAGTAAACCAGATAGGTCTGCACCAGCAGCGGCGTGCCGCGGAAGAAATAGACGTAGCAATAGGCCAGGCTGGACAGGATCCGGTTCTTGGACATGCGGCCATAGGCGACCGGCAGCGACAGGATCGCACCGGTGACCATCGAAATGCTGACCAGCGAGAGCGTGGTTCCCAGGCCTTGCAGATAGGCCGGAGCATATTTGGCGAAGAACTCGGCGTTCCAGGCGAACACCAGATAGGCCACGATGCCGAGGCCGAACAGGATCCAGAAGCCGACCAGCGCATAACCGAGGACACGTGCGCGCGGCCAGCCGCGGGCCACCGGCGGTGGCTTTTCGACAGCGAGGGTCTGGCTGACGCTCATCGGGTCTCCCTCCGCCCGAGCGAGCGCAGGATGAAGCCGGTGGCGATCGACGACAGGATGGCCAGAACCAGGAAAACCAGCGCGGCGACGCTGTAGAAAAGGAAGGAGTGCTTGGTGACGCGAGCCGCGACGCCGGCATTGCGCAAGGTCTCCGCGAGATTGACGACCGAGACCAGCGACGTGTCCTTGAGCAGGCTCAGCCAGCAATTCTCCAGACCTGGGAATGCGATGCGCAACAGCTGCGGCAGGATCACCAGGCGCATGGTCTGCCATTTCGACAGGCCGATGGCGTAGCCGCCCTCATACTGGCCCTTGGGAATGGCGCGGAAGGCGGAGAGGAATACTTCGCTGGCGTAGGACGAGAAGATCAGCGACAGCACGATCATGCCGGCGATGAAGCTGTTCACGTCGATCGTGGCGTCGGGGTAGAACCGGCGCACGAGGTACTGCAGCAGCAGCGGCATGCCGAAGAAGAACAGGAACAGCGTCACCAGTTCTGGCAGGCCACGAAACACGGTGGTGTAGATGTTGGCGGCCAGCCGCAGCGAGGGTTCTTCATGCTGTTTGGCGAAAGCGACGAAGAAGCCGATCACAAGGCCGAAAGGAAGAGTGGCGAGCGCCAGCGCGATGGTGACCAGCACGCCAGAGGCGATACTTTGACTCCAGCCATCCGGGCCCCAGCTGAGAAGTGTCCAAATGCTCTGGGCTGGCATTGACGGGTCGTTTCTCCGCGGCGATCCCGGGATGGAAGAAGGGCGGCGAGGGGTGCCTCGCCGCCCTCGGCACAACTATCAGGATTCGGCGCCGTAGACGTCGAACTTGAAGTATTTGTCGTTGATTTCCTTGTATTTTCCGTTCTTGCGGATGGCGTCGATCGCCGAGTTCAGCTTGTTGACGAGATCGGTCTCACCCTTGCGCACGGCGATGCCGGCGCCGGGTCCGAAGATCTCGACCGGCTGCGGCGAAGGCTGGCCAAGTATCTTGCAGCAGGCGCCGTCAGGCGAATCGAGCCACTGCTGCAACACCACGATGTCGTCCTCGATGGCGTCGAGACGCCCATTGGCGAGATCGGCCTGCTCCTCGGGGCTGCTCGGATAGCCCTTGATGGTGCTGTCGGTATAGGTCTTCGAGGCATAGTTGAAATGCGTCGTCGTCGTGGCGACACCGATATTCTTGCCAGCAA
Organism: Mesorhizobium sp.; assembly: GCF_024509055.1. Lineage (GTDB taxonomy): Bacteria > Pseudomonadota > Alphaproteobacteria > Rhizobiales > Rhizobiaceae > Mesorhizobium. The sequence goes on from NZ_JANINM010000227.1 coordinate 20,217, forward strand.
GGTCGGCCTTGGTGACGCCCTTGAGGGTCGAATCCTTCGGCACGGCGATCGCCGACGGCGTGTTGTAGTATTTGTGCGTGAAGTCGACCTTCTGGGCGCGCTCGGGCGTGATCGACATCGAGGCGACGATGGCATCGAACTTGCCGGCCTGGAGTGCCGGGATGATGCCGTCCCAATCCTGCGCGACGAAGGTGCACTTCACCTTCATTTCGTCGCATAGTGCCTTGGCGATATCGATGTCGAAGCCGACCAGCTGGCCGTCCGAGGTCAGGTTGTTGAAGGGCGGATACGCGCCTTCGGTGCCGATCCTCAGGGTCTTTTCCTGAGCCTGGGCGACGCCAAGTGTCAGCAGCGCAGCCGAAGCGGCGAGCGCGATACGCAGTGCAATACGCATGATGATCCTCTCATAATTATCATGGCCGCTGTCCCAGGCGGCTCTTGTGGGCGGAGCTTCTTTGACCGCCCGCTACCCGGATACTCCCACTCTTTCCGAGAAAAAAGCAACTGCAAATCAACGGCAAACGACAATCATCGTCTGCCGTTGCGTTACTTGTTTGGAGCAACGAGGCCTGTAGTGCGCTCGACAAAATCGGCTATTGATTTTGTATCGTCGAGATCGAACACAGGCAGACTTTCGCCTTCGACCGCAAAGTCGGCGGCGATGGCGACAATGTTCGGATCGTTTGCCGAAAGTGGCGTCCGATCCTTGGCTTCTAGGCGTCTTGCCTCGATCTTCTTGTGCGCCTCACGCTTGTAGCCCTCGACCAGCACGATGTCGGAAGGGGCCAGCCGCGCCAGTATGTCGTCCAGCGTCGGCTCGTCTTCGTTGCGCAGCTCATGCATCAGGGCCCAGCGCCGTCCGGACACGATCGCGACCTCCGTCGCGCCAGCCTGACGATGGCGGAAACTGTCCGCGCCCGGTTTGTCGATATCGAAGTCATGATGGGCGTGTTTCACCGTCGAAACCGCCCAGCCGCGCCGCACAAGTTCGGCGACCAGCTTCTCGGTCAGTGTCGTCTTGCCGGAGTTCTTCCAGCCTGTGATGCCGAATACGCGTCTCATGGTTGGAGGCTTTGCAACATACGTTCGGCCGCCGCAAGGTCGCCGCGCGTGTTGACGTTGAAGAATGGATGGTTCGGCTCGTTATCGGCTTCGATCGTCGGCAATTCCACTGCGACGAAACCATGCTGCTCGATGATCGCCAGGGTCACGACGTGCGGCTTCAGGCGGGCGGCGACGTGGTCGATGAGCCGGTGCTTGCTCAAGGGGAGCAGCAGCTTGTCGCCGCCGCCCATCCGCTGCGACAGCCTGCCCGCCAGAATGATCGCCGCGACGCCTTGGCCCATCGCGACTATATGCCGTCCGGCGCCATCTGGGGTCCAGCGCTTTCGGCGGCGGGCTGCCGCCGGCCAACGATGCGCTCGCGGTAGAGCGCGTAGAGGCCGGAGCCGATGATGATCGTAGCGCCGACGGTCATTGCCAGGTCCGGTATGTCGCTGAAAACGACGATGCCGAGCAGGATCGACCACAGCAGCGCGGTGTAGCGGAAGGGCGCGATGAAGGAGATGGCGCCCGAGCGCATCGCCATGATGATGAACTGGTAGCCGATGATGACGAGCACCGCCGCCAGTGCCAGGAGCGCGGTTGCCCGGCCGGTCATCGGGGTCCACCCGCCCATTGGCGAAAGCAGCAGCGCGCCCAATATCGTCATGGCAAGAGCGGTTGCGGTCGAGACGAGCATGCTCGGGATTGCCGGCGGAATCCGCTTCGTGGCCAGGTCGCGCACCGCGCAGCAGACCACGCTGGTGAGCGCCAAGAGCGAATAGATGCTGAAACCTTCAAAGCCCGGCCGCACGATGACCAGCACGCCGGCGAAGCCGATCGCAATGGCCAGCCAGCGTCGCCAGCCGACGCCTTCGCCGAACACCAGCGCCGCGCCCATTGTCACCGCCAACGGCAAGGCCTGCAGCACGGCCGAGACGTTGGCGATCGGCAGGTGCGACAGAGCGATCAGGAATGAGACGGTGCCGCCTGCCTCACCGGCGACACGCACCGCCACCATCGGCTGCAGCATGGCGGCGGGTTTGGCGAGCGCGCCGCGATGCCAGGCAAGCAGGCCGACGAAAAGCGACGCGAAGACGCCCCGGACAAGCATGACCTGCGCAATGTTCATCGATTCCGAGGAGAACTTGGTGATCGCGTCGTTGAGGGTGAAGCCGGCCATGGCCACCATCATGAAGAGCGCGCCGCGAAGATTGGGCGAAAGAGGCAAGGGCGTTTCCGGGTTGTCTTTGCGTCAAGCGTCTAACAGCCGGCCGCAAGACAGCAACGCCAAAGAAATGGGCCACGGGAGCTCCCGTGGCCCATGATATCGGCTCGCGCGCGCGGCTGAGGCCTACTTCGGTGTCAGTACTTCGGTGCCGTTGCCGTTCTTGCCTGCTATCGTCCACAGCCCGTGCAACGAGCCGTCCTTCTCCACCTTATAGACGACAAGGCCTATATCCTTGCCCATCTCGTAGCCCGCGGAAAAAGCATCGTCGTTGCGCATGCAGATGCCGTCGGAGGTCGACCCGCCGGTTTCCCAATGGATGGTGCAGGTGGTGTCGCTGGTCAGCGTGATGGTGGCCTCGCCGTCATATTTCGAGCCGTCGAAATTGGTGCCGGCGACGGTGTAGGTGCCGCCGATCGACTGGGCTGCAGCCGGCATGGAAGCAACCCCGAGCATAGCAAGTGAAAGCATGAATGTGCGCATGGCACTCCCCCTAAGCGTGAAACCCCCGGGCCGGACGCTAGGCTGGTACGGGTCGGCGGTAAATCGGGTTCGTGGCCTCGTGAAGAGTTTATTTTTGGTACGGTGCCGACACCTCAAGGCTCACGCAGACTCCTTGCGATGGCGCCCACCAGTGGGTCGTATTTCGCCTTGAGCGAGGGTGGGTACTCGATGAAGACCGTTCGGATGACCTCGTCCTTGCCGAACAGGCGGCGCTCATAGAAAATCTTGCCATCCTTGGTGCCGGACAGCACCGCCCAGTTCTTTCCGGTCTTGCTGTAGGTCACCTTGTAGCCCGGCTCGGTGCTAGCCCTTTCCTCATCGACGAAGCCTTGCGGCGTTTCGTTGTCGACATTGTTGATGCCGGAGCAGGTGAGCTCGGCGCCGTCGGCGCTGAGCCATTGCTGGCCATCGCCATTTTCCGGCTCTGGCAGGCGATAGCTAAAAATCTCGTCCGGAAATGTGCAAGACTGCCCGAACCGCTCGTTTACATAGGTGAGTGGTTTCGCGATTGCCGCTGCCGGGAAGATGGTCGCCAAGCATATGACTGCGGCCAGCGGCGACAATCCGCTTCGACAATGACGCAGCATGGTTTCCCCCTTGGCCTGCAACCAAAGGCAATCCTGCAGCAAGTCGGAGAAAAAGTCAGCCGCCGGTGACGCTCATGTGGCGCGAAACAGACGGGCGGCTGGTGCGACGGTCGATGACAAAATCGTGGCCCTTCGGCTTGCGTCCGATGGCTTCGTCGATCGCTTCGCCGACGAGCTCGTTGCCTTCGGAGGCGCGCAGCGACGCCCTGAGGTCGGCAGCATCTTCCTGGCCAAGACACATGTAGAGCGTACCGGTGCAGGTCAGGCGGACGCGGTTGCAGCTCTCGCAGAAATTATGCGTCATCGGCGTAATGAAGCCGAGCCTGCCGCCGGTCTCGGCGACATGGACATAGCGGGCCGGGCCGCCGGTCTTGTAAGGGATGTCGGTCAGCGTGAACTGGCGTTCCAGCGAAGCGCGCAGCAGCGACAGCGGCAGATACTGATCGGTGCGGTCGGCCTCGATCTCGCCCATCGGCATGGTTTCGATGACGGTGAGGTCCATGCCGCGGCCATGCGCCCAACGCAGCATCTCGGGGATTTCAGCGTCGTTGAAGTCGCGCAAGGCCACAGCGTTGAGCTTGATCTTCAACCCGGCTTTTTGCGCGGCGTCGATGCCTTCCATCACCTTGTCGAGATTGCCCCAGCGCGTGACCTGGCGGAATTTCGCGGTGTCCAGCGTGTCGAGTGAGACATTGATGCGCTTCACCCCGCAATCGGCGAGCTCGGCGGCGAAGCGCGACAGCTGCGAGCCGTTGGTGGTCAGCGTTAGTTCTTCCAGCGCACCACTCTCCAAGTGCCGTGACAGCTGGCGCACGAGATGCATGATGTTCTTGCGCACCAGCGGCTCGCCACCGGTAAGCCTGAGCTTCCTGACGCCCTTTTCGATGAAGACAGTACACAGCCGGTCCAGCTCCTCGAGCGACAGCAAATCCTTCTTCGGCAGGAAGGTCATGTCCTCGGCCATGCAGTAGGTGCAACGGAAATCGCAGCGGTCTGTGACCGACACGCGCAGGTAGCTGATCGTGCGACCGAATGGGTCGATCATGTTCATATTCAAGCGCTTCCGTGGCCGTGAGAGGCGTCGTTATATACAGCTATGTGATACGATCCAGCCCGACGTTCAAGATAGTCGGTCTTGATCTTTCGCAACATTCCCCGGCCGACATGGCGTGTCGGCTGCGTCCTACGACCTTTCCGCATCGTGCGAAGCGGCGTAGGGAAGGGCGCAACCCAGGCAGGGAAGAATCATGACAGCACCGAAAGAACTGAGGGTCTCGAAGGATCGAAGGCTGCTTACGGTGACGTTTCCCGGCCATCAGCCGTTTGAACTGCCGGCCGAGCTTCTGCGCGTTGCCTCGCCTTCGGCGGAAGTACAGGGCCATTCGCCGGATCAGCGGGTGACGGTGCCCGGCAAGCGCAATGTCGCGATCCTGAAGATCGAGCCGGTCGGCAACTACGCGGTTCGCATCACTTTCGATGACTTCCACGACACCGGCATCTTCACCTGGAATTATCTCCACACGCTTGGCCATGAGAAGGACGGGCGCTGGAATGCCTACCTCGCCGAACTGGCTCAAAAGGGCCTCAGCCGCGACAGCTGAGTTTCACTGGGCCGATGCTTTGAATGGTTTGTCGTCATAACGTCATCGACGTGGCGTAGCGCCGGCAAAGGATCAGGAGGGCAACATGTCTGTCATCACTTCGGTCGAGCAGCTCGAAGCGCTCTATGGGCTTCCGGGCGAGGCCTCGCTAGTCAAGGAACTCGACCATGTGATTCCCGAATATGCCGCCTTCATCGAAGCTTCGCCCTTCGTGGCGCTGGCGACCAGCGGACCGGAGGGGCTCGATTGCTCGCCGCGCGGTGATCTCGCCGGGTTCGTGCGCATCGTCGATGAAAGGACGCTGATGATGCCGGACAGGCGCGGCAACAACCGTGCCGATTCGCTGAAGAACATCATCCGCGACCCGCGCGTCGGCCTGCTTTTCCTGGTGCCGGGCTCTGGCACCACGTTGCGCATCAACGGTCGCGCCCATGTCACGACCGACGCGGAGCTATGCGCGTCCTTCATGGTCGACGGCAAGCCGGCCCGTTCGGTCACAGTCATCGCCGTCGACACGGTCTATTTCCAGTGCGCCCGCGCGATCGTTCGTTCGGAACTGTGGAATCCGGCCAGGCATGTCGATCCGAAATCGCTGCCGACGCCCGGCCGGATCCTGGAAGTCACCAGCCGCAAGAACATTGACGGCGTGGCTTACGACAAGGAATGGCCCGAGCGGGCGAAGAAGACGATGTGGTGATCGGAGGCCTGGCTCAGGCTTCCTTCAAAACGTCGGCGATCTTGCGCATCTGATCGCCGATCATGTCGCATTGTTCCGGCGTCGACTGACTCATCGCCTTTTCGATCAGCGCCATGTGCACCTTGAGCGCCTTCATAAGCAACGCCTCGCCGGCCTCGGTGAGGTTAAGCCGCAGCACGCGCTTGTCCTTCTCGTCGCTCTCGCGGCGCAGCAGGCCGCGCGCCTCGAGTTGCGGCAACAGCATGGTGATGTTTGAACGGCCCACCAGCAGCTTTCGGGCAAGGTCGTGCTGCGACATGCCGGGGTGGCGGTAGAGGTTCATCAGCACATCGAGCTGCGCCGGCTTGAGGTCGAGCGGCGTCAGTTTCGTCGCCAACGTGCGCTCCAGCACATGGCAGGCGCGCGCCACCGCAACCCAGTTGCGGAAGCGCGGATTGTCCCAGGGCAGCTCTTGCTTAATGTTCATGTTTGAACTATTATGTTCATGCTTGAACGAATGGATGGACCGCCACTATGGCATCATTTGGATTGAAGGTCATCCGGGGCGTGTTCGGCGCGGCTGAGCATGTGGTTCCGGGTCTGAGCGGTCGCGCGGCATTCGAATTGTTCTGCCGCACGCCGAACGTCAAGTCGCTCAGCGACGGCGAGCGTCGCGCGGTCGAGCGCGCTTCCGATTTCATGGCGCAGGCGCGCCATCACCGGCTGAAGACCAAGACGGACTGCGTCGCGGTGCACGAGTTTCGGCCAGAACCGGGCAGGGGCTCCCGAGGCACCGTGCTCGTCATCCACGGCTGGCGTTCGCGCACCGAATACATGCGCGCGCTGATCGAGGGGTTTCGCGACGCCGGCTACAAGGTCGTTTCGCTCGATCTTCCGGGGCACGGCCACTCTCTCGGCCGCCACCTCAACATGGTGAATGCGGTGGATGCGGCGCGAGTTGTCGGCGAGTGGTTCGGTCCCTTTGCCGCTGTCGTCGGTCATTCCTTCGGCGGTGCGATCGCCGCCAACGCGATCGCCGCTTCGGTCAAGGGCGTGCCACCGCTGGCGGCGCAAAAACTGGTGCTGATCGCGGCGCCGAGTTCGTTACCGGCGATTTTCGACGACTTCAGCCACCGGCTCAATGTCGGGCCGCGCTCCAGGGCGGCGATGGCGGACCGGGTGAAACATCTCTCCGGACGGCCACTCAGCGAGTTCACCGGTGATCGTCAGCTAGCCGACGCGCCGGTTCCGACGCTCATAATCCACGCGCCAGACGATCGCGAAGTCCATGCCGATCACGCAAGGCGCTATGCGGGCGCCGGCGAGCATGTCCGCCTGCACTGGGCCGAAGGGCTCGGCCATCGCCGCATCCTCGCGGACAAGGGCGTTGTCGCAAGCGCGGTAGGATTCGTCACCGAGCAACGGGAATCGACATTGCACTGAGCGATTTCGGGTGGCCGTTTCCGCCGGATTGCGCGAGATCAGTCTGGCTTCTTCTTCTGGCCTGGTTCGATCGGCAGTCCGGCCGCCTTCCAGGCGGTATAACCACCCAGAATATGCTTGACCGGCGTCAGGCCCATATCCTGCGCCGTCTTGGTCGCGAGTGCGGAGCGCCAGCCGCCGGCGCAGAAGAAGACGAAGGTCTTTCCCGAGGCGAAAAACGGTTTGTGGTAAGGGCTTTCCGGGTCGATCCAGAATTCGAGCATGCCCCGCGTGACGTGCTTGGCGCCGGGGATCTTGCCGTCGCGTTCGACCTCGCGGGGATCGCGCAGATCGACGAAGATCGTGTCATCGTTCTCCAGCAGTCCGGCCGCTTCTTCAGGCGACACGACTTCGATCTCGGCATTCGCCTCGTCGAGAAGCTGGCGGTAACCCTTCTTCACAAATCCATCCTCCCGGCCGCGCTCCGGCCGACCGAATCGAGCATAAAGGCAGCGGTTTGTCACGCCCGGGCCGATGCCTAGCACACGCAAGCAAGGCGAGAACTGGGGTGCGGTCGGTCGTCTCACAAGGATGTGAAACCGTTCTGCAACATGGTCCTGGAAATTTATGAAAGCTTAACGAAATCGGTATGAATCGGTATAGTCACGCCTTACATCCGCCATGCGGTGGGCGAGATCCTCTAGCGGCGCGGAACGGGAACCGGTTGCAACCGGTGCGGGTGATGCATGAAATTCCTTGGCAGCAAGAACCTTGCAATGCCGATCGCGCTTGCCGCTGTGCTTGCCCTCGGCCAGCAGCAGGCGAGCGCGCAAGGGCTGTTCGACATGCTGTTCGGCGGCGGCATCCGGCACAATCCGCAAAATGAGTTTCCGCCAGCGCCGAAGCCGCACAAGATACGGCCGGCCGTGCCCGGGGAGGGCGGGGTCAGAATCAGCAGCCCGACCTACAACACCTACAAAGCTGACAGGCTGGTGCGGGTCGACTTCAAGTCGCTGCTCGGCGCGCCGCAACCTGAGGCGCCACAAACCGGGACACCACAGAACGCGGCTTACGTCCCCCCGGCGTCCAGCGCGGCGTTTCACGATGCACTGGCCGGCCTGAGCGACTATGAACTCTTCGCCGAGCCGGATATCGCCAAGGCGCTGATCGCCTATTATTCGGCCAATCCGGATTTCATCTGGGTGAGCGGCAATGAACCCAACAGCAGGGCTCAGGATGCCCTGCGGGTGCTTGGCGAGGCGGCCACTTATGGCCTGACGCCGGCCGACTACACCGTCGATGTCCCCGCGACCGCGACGTCGGCGACACCGGAAGATCACATGAAGCAACTTGTCCGCTTCGAGATGGCGCTTTCGGCGCGCGTGTTGCGCTATGCGCATGACGCCCAGAGCGGCCGCGTCGATCCCAACCGGATGACCGAGTACTATGATTTCCCGGCCAAGCCGATGGATATGCAAGCGGCGCTGAAGACGCTCGCGCACACGCAGGAGGTCCGTACCTACCTCGAATCGCGGCATCCGCAGAGCCCGGAATACCAGGCGCTGCGTGTTGAACTGGAATCGCTACAGGCAAGCGAAGAGAGCGAGATCGTGGTCGATCCGAAGCTGAAGCTGAAGCCTGGCGAGAGCAGCCCGGAACTGCCCAAGCTCCTGACCATCATTGCACGCAATCTCGATGACGAGATGGGCGGCAACTATGGCGAGATACTGGCCCGTTTGGGCAAGAGCGAGGTGTATGAGCCCGAACTGGTGCCGGTGATCAAAGCGGTGCAGAAGCGGGCCGGAATGAAGGACGACGGCGTCATCGGCCCGCGCACGGTGGCCTCGCTTGCCGGCACGTCCAAGGCTGACAAGATCGTGAAGGTTAGGGCCGCGCTCGAGGAGTTGCGCTGGCTGCCCTCCGATCTCGGCAGCCCGCGTGTCTTCATCAACCAACCGGCCTTCACCGCCTCCTACATCGACAATGGCGAGGAGAAGCTGAAGACCCGCGCGGTTATCGGCAGGACCACCAACCAGACGGCCTTCTTCTACGATCAGATCAAGCAGGTCGACTTCCACCCTTATTGGGGCGTGCCGCAGTCGATCATCGTCAACGAGATGCTGCCCAGACTGCGCGGCGACCCCGGCTACCTCGACCGCGCCGGCTATGAGGTGACTGATGCGCACGGCAAGCGTATTCCGTCTGCCGATGTGGACTGGGGTGCCTATGGCGCCAAAATCCCCTTCAATGTTCGCCAGCAGCCGAGCGAGGCCAACGCGCTTGGCGAGTTGAAGATCCTGTTCCCCAACAAGCACGCCATCTACATGCACGACACGCCGCAGAAGTCGTTCTTCGCGCGCGACATGCGCGCCCTGAGCCACGGCTGCATCCGGTTGCAGGATCCGCGCGGCATGGCCGCGGCGGTGCTCGGCACCTCGGTCGACTATGTCGCCGACAAGCTGAAGCAGGGCCATTCGACCGAGAATGTGACGCGCGTCATCCCGGTTTATGTCGCCTACTTCACCGCTTGGCCGGATATGTCCGGCAAGGTCGAGTATTTCGACGATGTCTATGATCGCGATTCGAAGCTGACCCAGGCGCTGGACGCGACCGAGGCGGTGCGCTCGCCGTCAACCTAAGCGCTCCGTTAGCGGACGCCGGAAGCCAGCGTAGCGTCCGGCGATCAGCCAGTAGACCAGGCCGGCGACAAGGCCGGCAGCTGTGATGACGCCCATCTCGGCCCAGCGCTCGGGGTCGTCCGGAGCGTCAGGCCAGAGCAGCATGAAGCCACCCGCCGCCGCGGCGGCGCCGAACAGCATGTGCAGCCAGAAGCCCCTCAGCAAAAAGAACTCGGCGATCAGCGCGAAGACCAGCGTCTGCATGCCGGTAACGACAATGGTCAGGAAGTAGACGAACATGCCGAGCGGCGGGACGGCCAGCACCGCTATCGGCGTGATTCCCATCAGCTCGAAATAACCTGGCGCGTTGGGGAGCGAACTGAGGACCAGGTAGATCACGACCACCGCGATCAGGCCGACAAGCACAGCAACCAGGTAGCCCGCAAGCACCATCAGGATGCGTTTCAGGACATATCCAATCATTGCAACGCACCCCTCGTGCCCGCAACCGTGGCGCGCAGTCAGCCATCAAAGTGGTGCCGATGCAAGAGCGGCGACTAGGCCTGACCTTGCCCGGGCACCCTCAGGCGCCTCCGCACATATGCTGAGAGTCGGGCAGCGCCCAGGTGCCTTTGTGGGCGAGATCGACGGCGTAATAGACCCTGCCGCGCACGTCGCCTTGCGGACAGTCCCTGGGGATCGAGATAAGGCACATCACGACAGGATCGCCGACGCTGGCGCTCACCAATCCGGGCTCCCGATCGTACGAGACCGCCGTTCCGCCGTTGGTGAAAGACGCCGCGCTGCCGGCTTCGGGGCTCGCGGTCGCCAAGGGATCGTCGCCGATCCTTGCCGTCAGCATCGCGATATGGGTGAAGCTGCAACTTCCAATGGATGACGGCAGGGGCTGGTCAGCCGGGTTGGACGTTCCCGCGGCAAAATCGAGCGCCTTCTTGCCAATCAGGGCAATGTTGTAGTTCTGCACCCAGGAGGGCACGGTCCCATAAGTCTCCAGCGCATTGTTCTGAGCGCTGACGATGCAGGCGGCGTCCGCCCCGCAGGCATTCCGGTCCGCTATCAGCGACCTGGCGATCTGGCGTTTGTCGCTGAACTCAGGCTGAAAGGAGCCGAAGGCCTTGTTGGCGAGCACATCGATCGCCGCCATTTTCTTATCCGCGCAAATCGCTTTCTCGGCAGGCAATTGTGCCTTCCGGCAATCGAACGACGGTCCGCCCGCCCAGGCCAGCCCCGTGCCGCCTGCCAGCATCAGCGCAACACCGAACGAAGCGATTGCCCGCCTGGAAAAACTCATATCCCCACCCTCCCGTAGGACCGGCTCCTTAGCCAAGTCTACGAAGAAAGCCGGCCGCACGGAATGGCTGAAGGCGGATGCCGGCGCCTATTTCGGCTCCCCGGTCACCGGGTCGTAATTGATTTCGACCTTGGCCTTGTCGGTCGTGTAATAGATGACTGTGTAGCCGCCGCTGCTCCAATCGACTTCCTTCACATAGCGGAAGTCGTTCCGTTGTTCGACCTTGGCGATAATTTCCGAGAGCTTCTTGGCATTTTGCGGCGGCATCGCCGGCTCGTCGGCCGCCAAAGCCGGACCGACGACGGCGAGGAACGCGATAACGGTCGCCAAAACAACAGTGCGCATGATTGCCCCTCAATTTCGTGTTGCATGGACGCGCTGAGAACTCGCAAGAATGTGAGTTGGTTCCGCCAGGGTCGAGGAACATCTGCTCCACAGCCAGGATCGTGAGGCTGCCCAACCCTCGCGCATAAGCGCTCTAATTAACAAAATTGGCGAAATTACATAGTCTAATACAATATTTCTAATCTTCTACGTTAGGTAACAATCGGCTAACCATGCATTGGCCCGAAGACGCCTTCCATTAGCTGTTCGTGGTAGAGCTTTGTCCGAGACCCTGTTAGAGTCCCGATATAACAGGGTGGCAACGGCGCGCCGAGCCTGCCGAAGGGCGTTCCTTCGGCAAACGGCGAAGTGTTTTGCGAGCGGACGCGTCGCCTGTTCTGGACTGAAGCAGGGACCGGGGGCTCGAACATGGCTGAACGGAACTATACCCGTCAGCTCGCGACAATCATTTCCATCGATGCCGTGGGCTTTTCGCGGCTTATGGGCATCGACGACGAACTCGCCGTCGCTGCCTTCGAGGAGAGGCGCGACATCATCGCGGACAGTTGCGGCAGCTTTGGGGGCCGGACCTTTGGCGATGCCGGCGACAGCATCATGGCCGAGTTCGGCAATCCGATCGAAGCACTGCGGGCAGCGTTCGATTTCCAGGGCCGGATCGTTGCGCTCAACACGTCGGTCGCCGAGGAAATGCGCATGCCATTTCGCGCCGGCATCAATACCGGCGACGTCATCGTGCGCGAAGGTCGCCTCTATGGCGACGACGTCAACATTGCCGCTCGTCTGCAGGAGTTCGCGCCGCATGACGGCGTCGCGATCTCGGCGACGACGTGGCATCACGTCAAGGACAAGACGGCGGCGGTCTTCACCGATCTCGGCGAATTCAGCCTGAAGAACATCGCGCTGCCGGTGCATGTCCTGATCGCCGGCCGCGCCGGCAACGGTGCTACGCCCACAAGCTCTTTTGCGGCCATTCCCACCGCTCCTGGTCATTACAGGCCCTCATCCAATGGCCCGCCCGCGATCGCGGTGCTGCCGTTCCAGGGCGGCGGCAGCGAGGCTGACATTGGCTACATGGCCGACGGTATCGCCGAGGACATCATCTACGGCCTTTCCAACACGCGTTGGCTTTCGGTGATCGCCAAGGGCTCGAGCTTCCAGTTCCGCGACGACAGCCTGGGCACGAGGCTGATCGGCAACGCGCTCGGCGCACGCTATATCGTCAGCGGCAGGCTGACGAACTACGGCCGGCAGGTTCGCCTCAACGCCTCGCTCACCGACGCATCCAACGGGCGTCTCGTATGGTCGCAACGCTTCGACCGCGACCTCGTCGACATTTTCAGCCTGCGCGACCAGATCGGCAGCGAGATCGTTTCGATCCTCGACAAGGAGATAGACCGCGCCGAGCAGGTGCGCACCTTCCAGGTGCCGTGGGAAAGCCTTGAAACCTGGCAGTTGGTGCGGCGCGGCCGCTGGCATATGAACCGGCGTACACGCGGCGATACCGAGCTCGCATTCGAGTTCTTCGAGAAAGCCTACCAGGAAGATCCGAATTCGAGCGCCGTGCTGAACGAGATGGCTTGGTGGTATTTCTGGCGGGCGTGGCTGCGTTTCGGCGACAGCGACGATCTGGAGAAGGTCGAGGCATTCGCGCGCAAGGCGCTCCTGATGGACAGCCTTGACGCTCGCCCGCATGCCTATCTCGGCGCGGCCGATATCATGCGGGGCCAGCCGGCACTGGCGGCCGAGCATCTCGAAGAGGCGATCCATATCAATCCGAGCTTCGCCTTCGCGCGTTCCGCCATGGGCAGCGCGCACCTGCTTCTCAGTGACGCGACCGGAGCGATACCGTTCTTCCTCGATACCGAGAGGTTGAGCCCGTTCGATCTCTATCGATTCCACAACCTGGGTGAATTGGCCGCTGCCTACTGTTTCGTGGAGGACTGGTCGGCCGCGATCGCCACGGCCGAACGCTCGCTCAACCTGTCGCCCGGTTATTTCTATGCCAGGTTCCTCAAGATTGGCGCCCTGACGAGAAGCGGCCGGGATGACGAAGCAGCCCGGGAACTCGCCATTTTCACGACCAGACATCCCGACTTCTCCGAGCAGAGGATCCGCTGGATACCGTTCGTCGACGCGGCGAAGAACAATTTCCTGATCGCGAATTTCGACCGGGCCAAGTCCTTCGCATGACCATTTTCGGGGGACACAAACGACTGTGAGCGAATTCACATACGCCGGACCATTGCAAACCTAGGCCATGAGGTTGCCGGCGACACAATGACGTGGACAGCCGGGGGGCTCGAACGCGCATGATCAAGTTGAAGTATTTCGATGCCGTCCGCGCGGCCCAGAAGGCCCAGCGTCCGGTCGCCGACATGCCGCCATTCGATATCGACCGGCTCCGGTCCAAGGGCGGAATCGCCGCCTGGATCGCCGGCGCCCTTCTCGGCGATCCGCGCTGGCTGCTCTCTTTGCTGCGCCGTTTCTGGCCGAACCTCGGATTCGGCAATTTCCTGCTCGTCACCAAGGGCGCCGATGTGCGCGACATACTTGAGCGCGGCGACGAGTTCGAAACGCCCTACGGGCCGGAAATGACGGAACTGGCCAGGGGATCGAACTTCATCCTCGGCATGCAGGACGGGGCGGCATACAGGCAGATGAAGTCGGCCGTGCTGAGCGCGTTCCCGCCGGCGGAAGTCGAAGCCACCGTCAGGCCGATCGCCGAGCGTCATTCGCGCGACATCATGACCCGCGCCAGCCCCGGGTTCGACGCCATCGCCGGACTGATGAAGATCGTGCCGGTGCGCATCTGCCGCGACTATTTCGGCCTCGAGATCGACGACGAGACCGAGTTCGCCGACTGGTCGATAGCGCTGAGCGCGCTGTTCTTTTCCGATCCGCTGGCGAGCCCCACCACACGCCAGCTCGCGGTTGTCGGCGGCGACCGCCTGATCAAGGTCATCGACCGCTCGATTGCTGCGATCAGGGAGAGGGCAGGGAAGGACGAGCGGCCACTGGCGCGCCTCGTAGCGTTCATGGACCAGGGGCGGCTGTCGCAGACGGATATCCACTCCATCATGCTAGGCATGGTGGCCGGTTTTGTGCCGACCAATGTGCTGGCCGGCGGTAACTGCCTGGATGTCATCCTGTCGCGAGCCGACGCGCGGCAGGCCGTCGACGCGGCGATCGCCGCCTGTGACACCGCGAAACTGGATAGGGCGATCCTGGAATCCATGCGCTTCAAGCCGATATGGGTCGGTCCATGGCGCTATACGACGCGCGATGCCACCATCGGCAAGGGCACGCGCCGCGAGCGCCTGGTGAAAGCCGGGACGGTGGTGATGCCGGCGACGCTCTCGGCCATGTTCGATCCGGATATCGTGCAAAGGCCGAACAAGTTCGATACCTCGCGCCCGCACCGTGATTACATGGTTTTCGGCCACGGCATCCATCTGTGCATAGGCGCCGAGATCGCGCGGATCCAGATCGGCGAGAGCCTGCGCGCCCTGTTCAGCAAACCGAAGCTCGGTCGCATGAGCGGCAAGGCCGGCAAGATGGTCAATGTCGGCGCCTACCCGGCGAACCTCATGGTAGACTTCGAACGGCCGAAGCTGTGCAGCACGGTCGAGCAATCGATGGTGACGGTTGTGTGCCCGATCACCCGCGCGGTGCCGCTGGACGCGGTGCGCAACAAGGTCGCCGCGCTCGGCAATCCCGCGATCGACGAACTTGGCGACGCGCTCGACAAGGCCGGCACTGTTCATTTCACCAGCCTGGCTGTCGCCGCCACCGGAACGGACGAGAAATCGGGTGCCGAGACCGGAGCGCTCGTATTCGAGATGTCGGGTGATGGCGGCGCCGACGACGTCATCGGCGCCATAGCACTTGCTATCGGCCACCGGCTGAGGCCGATCTTCAGGGATGTTTGCGGCCTGCCTGATGGCGGCTCGCTCGAGGATTTCCTGAAGAAGCACTATATCGAGATATCGCCGTCTTTCGGCAGCGCTGCAGGGTTGGTCTTTTGCGGGACGCCGGGCCATTCGGTGCAGCGCATCCTGGCCGAGGCCGAGCTTGCCGATGCCGTGCGCGCCATCGTCGAACGGCCTCGCGAGGGCACTGGCGACGCTCCGCAGGTTCTCGACGAGGCGCGCCGGCATGTTCGCTCGCTGGGAACATTCGGCTGGGCGTTCGAGCCGGCCGAAAGCCTGCTGGAAAAGCCGCCGGGCAGCTGGGTAAGCGCCTTGACGACGACCCTGCTGGCGCCGCCGGTGCTGGCGAGCGTCGCGGTCGTCTGGGCCGCCTTTTGGTACATGACTTACCGAGTTGTGTTCGAGAGGCCCATCGACATCGGCTCGAACGAAATCTCCCTCACCGCCATTGCGGTCGCGCTCACGTCGCTTCTGCTCTCGGCACTTGGAGTGCTGGCGGTAGCGGCACTGGTCGTTGGCGTCTGCTTCTGGATGCTGCGCCGGCAGGAGGACAAGGATCTGCCGGAAAGCGCGTCAGTCGACATATCCACCCTCAACGAGATCCTCGCCAGGGAGGACCGCTTGGCGCAGAACAATCTGACCGCGATCTCGACGATGAAGGCCGGCAGACTGAGGCGCCTGGCACTCAGGTTTTCCTTCTACCTGATCTCGATATCGGCCCAGAAAGTGTTCAAGCCGGGCTTTCTCGCCACCATCAACACCATCCACTTCGCCCGTTGGGTGCTGCTCCCCGGCTCTGACAAGCTGATGTTTTTCTCCAACTACGGCGGCAGTTGGGAAAGCTACCTCGAGGATTTCATCGCCAAGGCCGCCGCCGGCCTGACGGGCGTATGGAGCAACACCGATGGCTATCCACGCACGCAGTGGCTCTTCTTCGACGGCGCGCGTGACGGCGACCGCTTCAAGCGTTGGGCGCGACGCCAGCAGGTGCCGACGCTGTTCTGGTATTCCGCGTATCCCCATCTCAACACCACACGCATACGCATCAATTCCAGGATCAGGCGGGGCATCGCTTCCGCGGTCGGCAACCAGGCGCGCGACTGGCTCAGCCTGTTCGGCTCGCTGCCGCGTCCGGTGAACGAAACGACCGCCATCCAGAAAACCGGCTCGTTGCTCGCCAGCGTCAGTTCGGCTTTTCCGCCGCCGCTCGAGCAGCAACTGGAAACCGGTGAGATCCAGTCCATCTTCTTCGGCCCGTTCGGACCGCTCGGCTACGCGCACATGATCGCCATCCGGGTGCCGGAAGAATTGCCGGCGCCCAAACGGAAAGCCTGGCTCGATTTCGTCATCGAACAGACGAGCTTCGGCGAAGGCAAGCCTGGCGGGCGAGCCATGACGGTCGGCTTCGGTCCGGGCGGCCTTCGGCAACTTGGGCTCGAAGAAGGGGTGGACGACGATCCGATGAGCACATTTCCGGTCGCCTTCCGGCATGGCATGGGCGATCCCGGGCGTGGGCGCATCCTGGACGACCAGGGGGTCGACGCGCCCGACAAGTGGGAGTGGGGTTCGCAGCGAAAGCCGGTTGACGCGGTCGTCGTCTGCTATGCCGAAGACCCGGAAAAGCTGGAGGCGGAGGTCGCTACGCTAAAGCGGAAGACGACCGGCGCGGGCATGAAGATCGTCGCGGAACTGCCGCTGGCCGTAAACCGGACTCCGCCGGGAGCGGCTGCGGAATCCTCGAGCGCCAAACGTGATGGCAAGTCGGGGCGCCAGACCGCTTATGAGCATTTCGGGTTCGCCGACGGGATTTCGCAGCCGATCGTCCGGGGCACGATGCGCGCCAATATGGGCGCGGCGCCGATGCATCTGGTCGCGCCCGGCGAATTCCTGTTCGGCTATCGCGACGAACACGGCTTCTATCCGTCCTCGCCATCGGTAAGCGCCTCACGCGATCGCAACGGAATTCTCTCGCAGGTGCGTCGTAGCCGGCTGATTCCCGGCTTGCCTCCTCCGCCGCGGGATTTCGGTCGCAACGGCTCATTCCTGGTCGTTCGTCAGTTCGAGCAGCATGTCGACACGTTCAACGACTACTGCAAAGCGGCAGCTGCGCAGGTCGCGCGAGAGAGCGGGCCGCAATCCGCCACGCCGGACTGGGTTGCCGCCAAGATGCTCGGTCGTTGGCAGAACGGCAGCTCGCTGGTCCGCAATCCGGATCGGCCTGGGCGCGCCATTGACAATGACTTCGCCAGCGGCGCCGAGGATCCCCAGGGGCACCGCTGCCCGCTCGGCGCCCATATACGCCGTTCCAACCCGCGCGATTCACTTGGCGAGGACCGCGAAACGCAAATCAACATCGGCAAGCGCCACCGCATCCTCCGTGTCGGGCGAACCTACGAGAAGAAAGACAAGACCGGTAAGGTCGAGAAGGGGCTGCTGTTCATGTGCCTCAACGCCGACATCGAGCGCCAATATGAATTCATCCAGCAGACCTGGGTCTCGTCAAACTCGTTCCAGGGCCTTGTTGGCGAAAAAGATCCGACGATAGGTTCTCGCGACGGCGGCAACCGGTTCTCGATACCGTCCTGGGAAAAGGTGACGGTGCTGAAAAACATGCCGCAATTCGTCACCACGAAGGGCGGTGGCTATTTCTTCATGCCGAGCCGGTCCGCTTTGCGCTACCTGATTTCGAGGCTCTGATTCGGACCGGGAACCCGTCAGTCGTCGTCCTGCGATTCGGCGATGTGGTTGAGCGCGGCGGCGTTGGTGACGCGCAAGCCGCCGCGTTTGATGGCGATCATCTGCCGGCCGCGCCAGTCGTTGAGCGTCTTGTTGACCGACTCTCGCGTGGCGCCGAGGAATTCGCCCAGCTCCGACTGGGAGATCGGGATCCAGCCGGCAGGATCGGCCATGACCCCGCTCAGGAACACCAGCCGCTTCGCCAGCCTGGCTTCGATACCGAAGAAGGCCTGGTCGCCGAGTTCGCCGCTGACCCACCGCAACCTCGCACACAGCAACTCGATCATCGCGCGCGCAAGCGGTGGATTTTTCTCAATACGATCAAAAAGTTGAGCCCTGCTCAGCGAGACCAGCTCACACGCGGTCAGACAGATAGCGGTGGCCGTTCGCGGGCGCCCGTCAAGGGCGCCGATTTCGCCGACAAGGCTGCGCGAGAGCTCGATGTTGGCCACCAATTTCTGGCCGCCGGGCGAATAGATCGAGATCTCGACGGTGCCGTTCATCACACCGTAGATGCGGTCCGAGGTATCCTCCTGGACGAACAGATGCTGGCCAGCGGTGCAGCGCTCCACCTTGCAACCGGCAAAAAGCAGGTCAAACTGGCGCGGATCGATCCGCGCCAGGCGCGGCAGGAGATCATTGCCGTCGGTCGCGCTGGCTGGTGACATTGTGCAATTCCGCCTTTCGTTAGGCGGAAATTGTAGGATAAGTGCGTGTTCGATCAAGGCTCAGTCTCCTTTCTCAGTGGCAATCCCCGCGCGATGGCTGTTGGCGAAAGTTCGGACCAAAACTGCTCCGGCCGAACTTGGATAGCCGACAAATTTCCATCGCGACGAGAAGATTCCGGGCTCACTGGCGGGTGGACCGATCTTCGAACGCCGTCCACGCGCGTTGGAGGGAGGAAGCCTACGCGCGCAGACGGCAAACCTAAATGGCTAGGTAATCGAAATGCCCTTGACGAAATTCCCCCGGGCCGGACGCTCGCAATTGGTCCATAAGGCAGGGGGATCAATGCTTCCGGTCCTATACCTGCGCGCAAAAGCCGGTCGCCGTATGTGAAGGCGCTCACACGGATGACAACCGCGGGGGAACTCTCCAGGGCATTCGGCCGATACCGGTCCCATCAAGATTGTCCAATCGCGCCGGTTGCCGGTGCGCGAAACCGATCTAATGAACGCGCGGCTGATGAGGGCGGCCGTCAGGCTCGCTTCGAGGGATTGCCCATGCCGGATCAGTTCTCGCGCGTCGTCGCGTTCCTTGCCGCCGCGGCGGCCCTGCTATGCGCGGGGTTTCATTTTCACCAGGGCGACGTTGTAGCCACGCTTTATTTCATGACCAGCGCCGTACTGGTCACGGCGGTTACGCATCTGAGCGTTCGCAAAGGGTTGATCTAGGACGCGGCCGCTGTTGAACACATCGGACCTCGCACCGTGCCTGGCCAATAAATTCCTGGAAGCATGGCATCCAACTCAGGAGTTGGATGGTGGGCGATGCAGGGATTGAACCTGCGACCCCACCCGTGTGAAGGGTGTGCTCTCCCGCTGAGCTAATCGCCCGCTCACTGGCCCGAGGGCCGAAGCGAGCCGCGATATAAGGGAGGCAGGTGTGCGAAGTCAAGGCGATGTGCGGACGTTATTCCGTCGACCGATTTCGGACCCTGCCGGTGCCCGCGCTCAGCCTGCGGCGGCGATCAGCCGTTCCGCCAGACCCGGCGTCAGCGTGTCGAAGTGCGAGATCACCAGGGTGGGTTCGAATTCCCGTACGTGGCGCTCGGTATAACCGAAATCGACGGCCACCACCGGAATGCCGGCTGCCTTCGCCGTGTCGATGTCGGTCTGCGAATCGCCGACCATAAGAGCGTTGTGCGGATCGCCGCCTGCCTTTCTTATGGTCTCGGTGAGATGACGCGGGTCCGGCTTGCGAAACGCGAACGTGTCCTGGCCGCAGATCGCCGAAAAATAGCTGGTCATGCCGAGCGCCTCGATCAGCGCAATGGAGTTCGCCTCATACTTGTTGGTGCAGACCGCTAGGAGATAGCCCGCAGCCTGAAACCGGTCGAGCGCGGCAATGACGCCGGGGTAGGGGCGCGACTTGCCCGGGATGTTGATCGTGTAGTGATCGAGAAAGAGCTTCAGCAGCCGGTCGTGCTCATCCACCGCCAACGACTTCCGCTGTGCGGCATGCGCGCGCTCGATCATGACGCGACCGCCCTGGCCGACGAAGCGTTTGAACCCCGCCTCGTCCACAGCCGCCAGCTCGCTTGCCGCCAGGCTGTGGTTGAGACTGTCGAGCAGGTCGGGCGCCGTATCGATCAGCGTCCCGTCGAGGTCGAACACGATGATCGGTCGGGTCATGGCCAGTCCTGCAGCGATTGAGTTGCTGCAGGCGATACAGGCTGCACACCGTCCAGGCAAGGCGACTTAACCAGTCCACAGCAGAGCCTTTGACGGGGCAGGCAAAAATGCTAGGAGGCGCGCGAAACCAAGCGAAATCGGGGCTCTGGATGGATGCGAGGCAGTTGAAGGTCGAGGCCGCGCGGGCGGCGCTTGCCCATGTCGGCGACGGCATGCGGCTTGGCATCGGCACCGGCACCACGGCCGAGGAATTCGTGCGGCTGCTGGCCGAGAAGGTGGCGACCGGCCTCCGGATCGTCGGCGTGCCGACTTCGGAGCGTACGGCGGCACTTTGCCGCGAGCTTGGCGTGCCGCTTTCGACGCTGGAAGAAACGCCCGAACTCGACCTCACTGTCGACGGCGCCGACGAGGTCGATCCGGAGCTGACCCTGATCAAGGGTGGCGGTGGCGCGCTGCTGCGCGAAAAGATCGTCGCCGCCGCCTCCGAGCGCATGATCGTCATTGCCGATCGCTCCAAGATGGTCGAGACGCTCGGCCGTTTCCCGCTGCCTATCGAGGTCAACAAATTCGGCCTGCGCGCCACCGAAATCGCCGTTGGCGCGGCAGCGGCAAGCCTTGGCCTTTCGGGCCCCATTACATTGAGGATGACGGGGAGCCAGCCATTTGTTACAGACGGCGGCCATTTTATCCTCGATGCATCTTTTGGCCGCATTCCGGATACAAGAGCGCTTTCGAATG
>NZ_JANINM010000228.1 GCF_024509055.1 Mesorhizobium sp.
GCGACGCCCTTTTCGTTGGCGGCGATCTGGGCCTTGAGGTCGGCGATGTTCTGCGTCGGATTGCGTGCCGGGTAGGGATGATCGGTCAGCAGCGCCTCAAGTTCCTTTTCTCGGAAGCGGCCGTGATCGACGATGCGGAAATTGTCGAACAGCACGCCTTCCTCATCGACCGTGGTCGCCAAAGGCGTCATCGAGCCGGGCGCGGTGCCGCCGACATCGGCATGGTGGCCTCGAGAAGCCGCCCAGAACAGGATCTCCCTGCGCGCGTCGTCGAACACCGGGGTCACCACGGTGATGTCGGGCAGATGCGTGCCGCCATTGTAAGGCGCGTTGAGCGCGAAGACGTCGCCGGGGTGGATATCGCCAGAATTCAGGCGGATGACGGTTTCCACGGAGCGATCCATGGAGCCGAGATGCACCGGCATGTGCGGCGCGTTGGCGACCAGCGCGCCGTGGCGGTCGAACACGGCGCAGGAGAAATCGAGCCTCTCCTTGATGTTGACGGAGTAGGCGGTGTTCTGCAGCGTCACGCCCATTTGCTCGGCGATCGACATGAAGAGGTTGTTGAAGACCTCCAGCATCACCGGATCTGCCTCGGTGCCGAGCGCGGACTGCCGGCGCTTCCGTTCGACGCGACGCAGGAGCACGTGGTTCCTTGCCGTGATCTCCGCCTGCCAGCCCGGCTCGACGACGATGGTCTGATTGGGCTCGATGACCAACGCGGGGCCGGCGATCCTGTAGCCCGGCTTGAGTTGCTCGCGACGGAAGATGCCGGCGTCGCGCCAGGCGCCGTCTGCGAAGAATTGCCGGGTTTGGGAAGGGCTTGCGGCCTGGTCTTCGCGACTTGATTCACTTTCGTCTCGACCGCCGGTGCTGGCGTCGACGCCTTCGACACCGACGGCCTCGACGATCATCGGCTTGTCGTCATAGACGAAGCCGAACTGGGCCTTGTGGGCAGCTTCGAAGTCGCTTCGTGCACGGAATATCGAGTCATGCTCGAAACTCACCGGGAGTGCGGTATCGGTGCCGTCATAGCGGATCTGCAGGACCGGTTTCGAGGCGATTGTCGTCTCCGCAATACCTTGCTCGCCGAGTTCAGCGATGACGCTTCGGCGCAACGCCGCAATCAGGTCCTCGATCGCCGGGCGGGACTCTTCGGCAAGCGGCATCAGAAGCGCCTGTTGGCGCGAAGCGAAGACAGATGACAGCCCGATGCCGTAGGCCGAAAGCAGGCCGGAGAACGGGTGGATCAACACTGCTTCCATGCCCAGCGCATCGGCGACCAGGCAGGCGTGCTGGCCGCCGGCGCCACCGAAGCAGTTCAAGAGATATTCGGTCACGTCGTAGCCACGCTGCACCGAGATCTTCTTTATGGCGTTCGCCATGTTCTCGACGGCGATGGTGACGAAACCCTCCGCCACCGCTTCCGGCGAGCGTCCATCGCCGATTTCGGCTGCGAGCGCTGCGAATTTCTCGCGCACGGCGGCCACGTCGAGCGGCTGGTCCTGCGCGGCGCCAAAGATCGCCGGGAAGAAATCGGGCTGCAACTTGCCCAGCATGACATTGGCGTCGGTGACGGCGAGCGGACCGCCGCGCCTATAGGCGGCAGGCCCGGGATTGGCGCCGGCGGAATCCGGGCCGACCCGGAAGCGGCCGGCCTCGTAATGGAGGATCGAGCCGCCCCCGGCCGCGACCGTGTGGATGCGCATCATCGGCGCGCGGATGCGAACACCGGCGACTTCCGTGTCGAAAGCACGCTCGTATTCACCGTCATAATGGGCGACGTCCGTGGATGTCCCACCCATGTCGAAGCCGATGACCTTGTCGAAGCCGGCGAGCTTCGCCGTCTCGACCATGCCGACAACGCCGCCGGCAGGACCAGACAGCAGCGCGTCCTTGCCCTGGAACATGTCCGCCGCGGTGAGGCCACCCGACGACATCATGAACATCAGGCGAGGGCCGGCGCCCAACTCGCCCGCCACTTTGCGCACGTATCTCGACAGGATCGGTGAAAGATACGCGTCGACCACGGTTGTGTCGCCGCGACCGACCAGCTTGATCAGCGGCGAAACCTCGTGGCTGACCGAGACCTGGCCAAAACCAAGCTTGCGGCAGACCTTCGCAACCGCCCTCTCGTGGTCAGGATATTTCCACGCATGCATGAAGACGATGGCAACCGCGTCGATGCCGTCGGCCTTTGCCTGTTCGATCGCCGGACGGCAGGCGGCGATGTCGAGCAGCCGTTCGACGCAGCCGTCGGCGCGCACGCGTTCGTCGATCTCGATCACCCGCTCGTAAAGCTGCTCCGGCAGGATGATCTCCTTGGCGAAGATATCCGGCCGCGCCTGATAGGCGATGCGCAGCGCATCGCGAAAACCCTTGCTGATGAGCAACAATACCCGGTCGCCCTTGCGCTCCAGCAGCGCATTTGTGGCGACCGTCGTGCCCATCTTGACGTCGCCGATCCGGTCGGCGGGAATAGTGGCGCCGGCTTCCAGCCCAAGCAGGTCACGGATGCCTTGTATGGCGGCGTCGGCATAGGCTTCCGGGTTTTCCGACAGCAGCTTGCGCGGATGCAGCAACCCTTGCGGATCGCGGCCGATGACGTCGGTGAAGGTGCCGCCACGGTCGATCCAGAAATCCCATTTCTTGCTGTCAGCTGCTTGCGGCATTCGGCTTGTCCAATGTGTCGTCTGTGTCTTGTGTTAGTTCGCCAATTCGATGCCGGCAATCGGCATCGATATTACATGTGGAAACGCAACGTTACGAAACCCATGGGCCAGCTGGCGCATTTCGTCCTCGACCGCTCACCGAAACGTGAGCGTCTGTTGAAGGAGAGATACCATGAAGAAGCTCATTCTGGCGTCTGTGTCGGCGCT
>NZ_JANINM010000229.1 GCF_024509055.1 Mesorhizobium sp.
CGTGCCGGGCGATGCCGATGTCTGGTCGAGCCGGTCGCGCCAGCGAAAGCCATAGAGCTGGCCGCGCCGCTCCTCGAAGAACGCGACGACGCTCTGCAATTCGGTGAGCGTCTTGATGCCGTAGCCGGCGTCGTAGCGCCGCCGCGAGTGCGCCCAGCGCGCATTGCGTTCCTCGCGTCCCGATCCGAACGTCACGATATCGGTCCGCCGCTCCGGCCCGCCAGCGCTCTTCAGCGCGACGTCGAGCGGAAAGAGGATTTCATGGAAGGATGTCATGGGCAATCCTGCACCGGAGGATCAATTGAGGCGTTGACTGAACTTGCAGTTCGGAAATCAACACTGCCGGAGTCGTCCCCGCGAAGGCGGGGACCCATACGCCGTGTCGCATATGATGCGGGCAGCGATCATGATCCTGGAGAACGGCATTCCCCACTCATGACTGTCAGGGGTTATGGGTCCCGGCCTTCGCCGGGACGACGCTGTTGGTGAAGAGAACCATCGCATCACTCGATACCGTCATGGCCGGACTTTTCGGTCATGGCTGTGGAGCATGTTGTCGTCACAAGCTCCGCTGCCCGCGCGCCACCGCACGCGCGATCTGGCCTGTGATGTAACTTTCCGAGCGGCGAAAACTGTCGACGTCCGGCGTCGCGATCTGCACGGTGATGCTGTTGCCACCGCCACCGCCGCTGACGCCGAGCTTGCCATCGGCCCCGCGCTTCAGCGGCATGATCGCTTCGGGGCCGGCCTCGCCGGCCAGGCCTGTGCCGCCGCCGATCAGCGGAAAATAGGTCGGCGTGCCGATCACGCCACCGAATGGCTTCACCGCGCCGGAGGCCGCAACCATCGATGCGGTCGATGTGCTCGAGCCGATGCCGGTCAAGCCCGACAGCAGGCTGTCGATGCCGCTTCCGAGCGCACTGGTGATGGGTTTGAAGGCGAGCCGTACCGAGAGGTCGGACAATCGCAGCGCCAGCGACTTCAACACGTCGTCGAATTGCTTGCCGCCGGTCACCGAGGTGGCGAACGCCGAGGTCATCGCTCGCGCAAAACTGTTGGCTCCGCTGGCGAGGTCGCGCGTCTTCAGGCTCAGGCTGTCCAGCGTGCTCGCCGTATCGAGCAGTTCGGTGTCATCCGCCATGATGTATTTTCTCCATCGTCTTGTCCGGAAACCGCCGCATCAGGTCGTCAAGGCCTGTACGATCTATCGGCATCGGCACGTGCCCGCGCACCGCGACGATGGCGTGCGCCAGATCGCGCGCCGACAGCCGCCCGGTGCCGAAACGCTCCGCTAGCGCCATCAAGTCATCAGCTCCGAACGCGGATTCCAGTTCCGCGAGCGCGCCGAGCGTCAGCACCAGCGTGTGGCGACCGCAGCCAAGTTCGGCCTCGATCTCGCCGCGATATTTGTTGGGCATTTGCGGCTCCTTACATCGCGGTGAAGGTGAGCGCGCCGGCGGATTCCAGCGAGACGTCAAACGTCACCTCGCCGTTGTGCTCGCCGGAAAACTCCAGGCCCGAGATCTGGAATTGTCCTTCGATGGTGCCAAAATCCGGTACGATCACCTGACAGGCATTCACCGCGCCGTCGAAGAATGCCTGCCGCACCAGTGCATCGGAGGCGCTGTCCTTGAACAGTCCGCGCCCGGAGATCGACGCGCGCTTGACGCCGGCGCCCGCAAGCAACTCGCGCCAGCGATCGACCGACTCCGCGTGGGTGACGTCGACCAGTTCGGCGTTGAACGCGATCTTGCGGCTGCGAAGCCCGGCGACGGTCACGTAACTCGCGCCGTCATACATCTTCACCAACAGGTCCTTGCCCTTTTGCGCGCCCATGATTGCTCCTCGGTTCAGGTGACGGGTTCGGTGACGGCGCGAAAGCGCACCACCGCGTGATAGGTGCGGCCATCGGCCTCGCGGCGGATGTCGGCGACGGAGAACCGCAGGTTGACGAGGCGATGCCCGTCCGGTGCCAGCGGCGCGTCGTCGAGCGCCTGCAACAACGCACCGGCGATGCCGTGCGCTTCCTTGTGGCCGCCTTGCCGCGACCATGCGTGCAGCGTCAGCAGATGTTCCTGCGTCTCGCCGCCGTCGGACGATGCATCGACGAGCCGCGCCTCGCCCAGCGTGACATAGGGAAACGATGCGCCGCGCGGTGGTGCATCGTAGATCCGCTGGCCGCCGAGCGCGGCAGTCAGGCCGCCGTCGGCACGCAACGCGTCATGGATCGCGGCGCGCAGCGCCACGTTGGCATAAGTCATGATGTCAAATCCAGATGGGGACAAGTCACTCTATACGCAGTTCGGCGTCGATCTCGATGAAACGGCGATCGTCGCGCTCGCGAATGGCGAGGATGCGATAAATGCGCGGGTCATCGGCCAGCCGGTGCTGCAAGGTGAGGACGAACCGGTTGCGCATCACGATCCGCGTGCGAACCGCCGCGCCATCGGCATCGGCGGCGATGTCGTGCCGCGCGGAGAGTTGCGTCACCTGCGCCCACGCCGCCCTGCCCGTCGTCGGTTTCCACCGGCGCTTCGATGGTCAGCCGGGTTTTCAGTGCGCCGGGATCGATCATAACGACAGCACCCGATAGGACGCGATCATGGCGCTGACGCTGCCGGGCAGCATGGCGACGGTTTGCCCGATCGCGGCCAGCCCGCGGTTCTCGTACCAATGTGCCACCAGCGTGCGGATGGCGTGACGCAACACCTCCGGCACATCGGCCGCGTTGTCGCCGAAGCCGATCTCGACATCGAGTTCGATGCCGGCCGTGCCGCGTCCCGGCGGCGGCAACGACCAGCCGGGAGCGGCGATCACATTCGCGGTCGTATCGACGACAAACCGTTCGACATCGATGCTGCCGGCGTTA
>NZ_JANINM010000230.1 GCF_024509055.1 Mesorhizobium sp.
GTTGACAGCTTGCGGTTCCTCTGAATTTGTCTGACAATAGATAAAAAACAGGGAAATGCGCATTACGACAACATTAGGACCAGCCAATATCGGGAGGAAATGACATGAGGAACCTGTTCGTCTTGGGCGCCGTGGCGGCTATGCTCGCTTCAGGCACCGCGCTTGCCGACACCAGCGGCAAGAAGATCGCCTTCTCCAACAATTATGCCGGCAACTCATGGCGCCAGGCCATGCTCGACAGCTACGCCATCGTCACCAAGAAAGCGGTCGACGACAAGCTGGTCGGTGTCGCCGACGTCTTCACCACCGCCGACAAGGAAGTGCCGACCCAGGCGGCCCAGGTGCAGAACCTGATCCTGCAGGGCTATGACGCAATCGTCATCAACGCCGCTTCGCCGGATGCGCTGAACGGCGCCATCAAGCAGGCCTGCGATGCCGGCATCGTCGTCGTCTCGTTCGACGGCACCGTCACCGAGCCCTGCGCCTACCGAGTCGTCGTCGACTTCAAGGACATGGGCAAGCAGGAAGTCGAGCAGATGGCCAAGTTCCAGCCGAAAGGCGGCAACCTGCTCGAAATCCGCGGGCTGGCCGGCACATCGATCGACGATGCCATCCATGCCGGTATCCTCGAAGGCGTGGCGGCCCATCCCGAGTTCAAGATCGTCGGCTCGGTGACCGGCGACTGGGATCAGACCACGGCGCAGAAGGCGGTGGCGACGATCCTGCCGTCGCTGCCGGATGTTGTGGGCATCGTCGACCAGGGCGGTGACGGATATGGCGCCGCGCAGGCTTTCGCCGCCGCCGGCAAGCCGCGCCCGACCATCATCATGGGCAATCGGCAGGATGAGCTGAAATGGTGGAAGGAGCAGAAGGAAAAGGACGGCTACAAGACCTGGTCCGCTTCGATCGCGCCGGGTGTCTCGACGCTTGCCTTCTGGGTGGCGCAACAGGTGCTCGACGGCCGCAAGGACATCCCGCACGACCTTCTGGTGCCCTATCTCGCCTTCACCCAGGATGATTTCGAGGCCGCGCTGCCGAAGATCAAGGAAGGCGGCGTCGCCACCCATGAATACACGCAGGAAGACGCCATCGCGGCCATCAAGGCCAACATCAAGCAATAGCGGCGCGACGTTGCCAGCCGCATCGCCAACCGGATGCCGTTGAGGATGCTCCAGGCCATTGCGGATATCGTGAGGTTGAACGGCGCCGAAAAGCATTTCGGCGCCGTTCGGGCGCTCAACGGTGTCGACTTCCATGTCGGCGCCGGCGAATGCGTGGGGCTTGTCGGGCACAACGGCGCCGGCAAGTCGACGCTCATGCATATGGTTGCCGGCACGCTGCGGCCGGATGGCGGTCAGATCGCCGTGCGCGGCAACGCGGAGGCGAGCTACTCCGTGGCGCGCGCGCTGGAACTCGGCATACGCTGCGTCTTCCAGGAGCTGTCGCTCTGCCCGAACCTCAGTGTCGCCGAAAACACCCGCATCAACCATGCCTCGCTCACCGGTTTCGGCTGGCGGCGCCGGGCCGCCGGCCTCATCCGGGACAAGCTCGACGAGATCTTTCCCGATCACGGCATCGCCGCCGACGACATTGCCGGCGATCTCTCGATCGGGCGGCGGCAGATGGTCGAGGTGGCGCGCGCCTTCACGCTGACCAGCGCGCCGCTGCATCTTGTCATCCTCGATGAGCCAACCTCGTCGCTCGATGCGCATACGGCCGGCCAGTTGCTCGCCTTCGTCAGGCGCTTCGTCGAGAAGGGCGGCAGCTGCATCCTGATCTCGCATGTGCTGGGCGAGGTGCTGCAGAATGCCGACCGCATCGTGGTGATGCGCGACGGCAAGGTGGTCGCGGCCGACGCCGCGAGTGCTTTCGACCGCGACAAGCTTGTCGCCGCGATGGGCGGCACGGAGGGACATGAAAGAACCGCCGCCGAGACCCGCAAAGCCGAGACAGGCGCGCTCAGGGTCAAGGCGCGCCCGGCGCGGCAACAGGATGGTCGCGAGCTTGTCGCCCATGCGGGCGAGATCATCGGGCTCGCCGGCCTGGCCGGCCATGGTCAGACGGACCTTCTGCTGGCGATCTTCGCGGCGGCCGCGCGCGCCAGGACCGGCATCGAGGTGACCGCGCCGGTGGCGCTGGTCGCCGGCGATCGTCAGTCGGACGGCATCTTCGCGCAATGGTCGATCGCGCAGAACATCGGCATCCGCTCGCTTTCGCGGCTGCGCAACGGCCTGCTGATCTCGCCCCGGCGCGAGGCGGAGATGGCCGAATTCTGGAAAAACAAGATAGGCATCCGCACGCCGGACATGAACAACAACATCTTCTCGCTGTCGGGCGGCAACCAGCAGAAGGCGCTGTTCGCCCGCGCGCTCGGTTCCGACGCTGGGATCGTGCTCATGGACGACCCGATGCGCGGCGTCGATATCGGCACGAAGCTCGAGGTCTACGGCCTCGTGCGCGAGGAGGCCGCGAAGGGCCGCACTTTCCTCTGGTACACCACCGAGACCGAGGAACTGGACAATTGCGACCACGTCTATGTCTTCAAGAATGGCCGGATCGTCGCCAATCTCGGGCGCGACGAGTTGACGGAGGAAAAGATCATCCAGTCCTCGTTCGGCGACGCGGCCTGAGATGACAGCCATCGTTTCCGGCTCAATCGCAAAATCCCAGCGCAACGGCTCGGCGCGGGCGCGGATGCTGCGCGGCCTCCTTCCGGCGTTGTCGCTGGCACTGGTGCTGATTGCGATCGCGTGGCTCAATCCGCGCGCCATCAGCTATTTCGGCTTCAACCTGATGCTCAACCTGGCGATCCCGATCGCGCTGGCGACGATCGCGCAGATGTTCGTCATCGCCGGCAACGAGCTCGA
>NZ_JANINM010000231.1 GCF_024509055.1 Mesorhizobium sp.
ACGCCGGCAAGCAGCGAGCCCATCGCCGCCATCTTCTCGTTCTGGTGCAGCTTCTCGCGCTGACGGTTGATCTCTTCCTCGGCGCGCAGCTTCTCGCGCAGGTCGCGGATCGAGCCGAAGATCAGGCGGCGGTCGGCGACACGCATCTCGGTCGCCGTCAGCTCGATCGGAAACACCTCGCCGGCGGCGTTCTGGGTCACCGTCTCAAGCCGGTGGCCGACCATCGGCGCGCCCCGGCCGGACATGTAGTCGGCGCCCGATATGTAGCCCTTGCGGTAATAGTCCGGCACCACCGTGTTGAGCAGATCCTTGCCGAGGATATCGCCGCGCTTGAACCCGAACATCTTTTCGGCCGCGGGGTTGAATTCGATGATCGAACCGGTCTCATCGATGACGATGATGGCGTCGAGCGAGGCCTGCAGCATGGTGCGCCGGATAACCTCGCTGGCATGCGCCTCAGAGGGCGAGCGCTCGATCGCGTCGCCGATGGCCAAAGCGATGATATGCAGCGTCGCCTCTTCCTCATCCGTCCAGACGCGCTCGGCGACGCAGTCGTTGACGGCCAGCGTGCCCCAGAGATGGCCATGAGCAAAGACCGAAACCGACAGAAAGGATTTGATGCTCTGCTTTTCGAAATCGGCCCTCAGGAAGCCGTCCAGGTCGCGCGTGTGGCCGGCGAATACCTTGCCCTGGCGCTCGTCCTCCTGCAGCCTCTCCAGGAGCGGATCGGAGTTGATGATCGACTGCATGATGACCGTCGGCGACGCCAGCTCGCCGCCGAAATCAGGGTCGATCCAATAGGCGGCGACGGACTGGGCGAAGCCTTCGCCCGGCAGCTCGCGAAGACGGAAAAGGATGCCGCGCTGGCAATCCAGGCTGCGGCACAGCGTTTCCAGTATGCCGTCCATCTCGCGCTGCCAGTCGCCGGCCTCGCGCAGCCGGCGCACGACGCGTACAGCCGCCATCGCCGCTCCCTGGCGGGAGCCCTGCAGGTCGGTGCGTGCCGTGTCAGCGGACATAACAGGCGGTCATGCAGCCCCTCGCGGGTTCAATTGCCGTCGCCGGTCGGCAGCGAGAATATATAGCCTTCGCCCCGCACCGTGCGCAGGAATTTCGGATTGGCCGGATCGGCTTCGATCTTCTTCCTGAGCCGCATGATGCGGATGTCGACCGCGCGCGAGGACTCGGGATCCTCGACGAATCCGATCGCTTCAGAGATCGCCGCCCGCGTCAGAAGCCGGTTGGCGCGGGTCAGGAAAACCTCCAGCACATCGAACTCGCTCTTGGCCATGTCGATGACCGCGCCATTGGCACCGGTGACCATCCGGCCGTCGAAATCGGCCTGGAAGCCGCCGAAATTCATGAGGCGGCGCGTACCGATCTCGGCCTTCGCCGCCTGTGGAGCGGCCGGCTGCGGCACGCGGCGCAGCACGCTGCGGACCCGCGCCAGTACCTCGCGCAGTTCGTAAGGCTTGACGATGTAGTCGTCGGCGCCGAGTTCCAGCCCGACAATGCGGTCGAGCGCAGTGCCGGCGGCGGTAGCATAGATGATGCCTATCTGGGTCCTGGAGCGCAGCCAGCGGCCGAACGACAGGCCGTCCTCGCCGGGCATGGCGATGTCGAGGATGGCGAGATGGAAGGACTGCGTCTCTATGAGCGCGCGAGCGGCGGCGGCATTCTCAGCCGTGGCGACGTCGTAGCCGTTGGCGCCGAGATACTCGGCGACCGCCTCCTTCAGGTCAGGCTCGTCCTCGACGACGATGATGCGCGCCTTCACCACGCTCTCGCTCCCGCTTCCAGCGGAAAGTAGATTGGGTATAAACATGATGTCCAGCACTCATCTCGATGTGTCTGTGGCGGATGGGGAACATGGCCGCACGATCCGTTATCGCGCTTGTATCGGTTGCCGAAGTGGTGGCCGGCGACCTTGCCGACCATCTCGAGCGGCGCGGACACGATGTGCGCCGGGCGCACCAGCCATGGGAGGCGGAGTCGCTGCTGGTCGCCGGGGGTATCGACATTGTCGTGGTTGGTGACGAGGTGACCCCGGTCGAAGGCCGCGACCTGCTCAAGCGTCATGGCCGCGACGACGGTCCCGACTTCATCCTGATCTGCCGGCCTGCCGAGCTGGTCGACAAGGTGCTCGCGCTGGAGCTTGGCGCCGCCGACGTGGTCGAGAGCCCGCTCAATGTCCGGGAGCTTGCGACACGCATCGGCGGTCTCCTGACGCGACGCGGAAGGATGGTCCAGGAACTGATCGTGCTGGAAAACGCCACGGTCGATCTGAGGTCGGCAATGGTCATGCACCGCTCCGGTGCCGAGGACCAGCTGTCTCCGGGACAGGTGGCGCTGCTCAGGCTGTTCCTGGCAAGTCCGCGCAAGGTGCTGACGCGGGACGACATCATCGCCGCGGCGCCCGCCGAAAACGCCGAGGCGTTCGACCGCTCGATCGATTCGCGCATTGTCCGGCTGCGACGCAAACTCGATACCGAGACCATCACCACCATCAGGGGCTCTGGCTACCGCTTCGATCCGCCGGTGCCGCGCAGCGACTGAGACTGCTTCGCTTACCATCGGAATCTCCGGCCAACTCTGCTTCCGGTCCGGCGCGGCTCAGCGCACCACGAGCATCGACGGGCCGGCGGGCACATATGCGTCGGCGTTGATTTCGCCGGCATGCGCACGATCCTTCAAGAGCACCGTTGCGAGCGCGGCAAAGCCGAGCAGGCCCTGCGCGTAGAGCAGCACCGAAAGCACGGACGCGGCAAATTTCGTCTTCATCTTCAATCCCCGATTTGTCGGTTTCAGCGATGCTTCAGGAAACTCCCGAAGCGCCCGCGCCGCTGACGGAGCCCCCCGCTGCGGC
>NZ_JANINM010000232.1 GCF_024509055.1 Mesorhizobium sp.
GAAGCTGATCGAGGTCGACTACGAGGTGCTGCCGCATGTGACCGATGTCGACGAGGCGATGCAGCACCACGCCCCGCTGGTCAACGAGGCCATCTTCACGGAGGGCCTTGAGGAAAAGCCGGTCAAGCCGTCCAATGTCTGCAAGCGCACGCAGTTCGGCCATGGCGACGTCCACCAGGGTTTCGGCCACGCCGATTTCATCATCGAGCGCTCCTTCAAGACCGAGCAGACGCACCAGGGCTATATCGAGCCGCATGCCTGCGTGGCGAGCGTCAACCCCGACGGCACGGCCGACCTGTGGGTCTGCACGCAAGGGCCATTCGTCTACCGCCAGCACTGCGCCCAGCTGCTCGGGCTGGAGGCTTCCAAGCTGCGCGTCACCTCCTCCGAGATCGGCGGCGGTTTCGGCGGCAAGACCCATGTGTGGGCGGAACCCATTGCGCTGGCGCTGTCGCGGAAAGCCGGACGGCCGGTGAAGCTCGTCATGACCCGCGACGAGGTGTTCCGTGCGTCGGGCCCGACCAGCGCCACCTCGATCGACGTCAAGATCGGCGCCCGCAAGGACGGCACGATCACCGCCGCCGAAGCGACGCTGCGCTACACCTGCGGCCCCTATGCCGGCTCCTGGGCCGAGGTGGGCGCGATGACGGCGTTCGCCTGCTACAAGCTCGATAACGTCAAGACGGTGGGCTACGAAGTGCTGGTCAACCGGCCGAAGACGGCGGCCTATCGCGCGCCCTCGGCGCCGATGGCAGCCTTCGCGGTGGAAAGCGCCATCGACGAGCTGGCGCGCGAGATCGGCATCGACCCGGTCGACTTCCGCATCAAGAACGCCGCACAGGAAGGCACGCGCGCTTCCTACGGCCCGGTCTACGGCCCGATCGGCATCGGCCCGACGCTGGAGGCGGTGAAGAACCACCCGCACATGAAGGCGCCGCTCGGCACCAACCAGGGGCGCGGCATGGCCTGCGGCTTCTGGTTCAACTTCGGCGGCCAGACCTGCGTCGACTTGAACATCGGCATGGACGGCTCGATCTCGCTGGCCGTCGGCACGGTGGATGTCGGTGGCTCGCGCGCGTCGCTGTCGCTGGTGGCGGCGGAGGAGCTGGGCATCGACTATTCCCAGGTGAAGGCGATCGTCGCCGACACGTCTTCCCTCGGCTACAACGACATGACCGACGGCAGCCGCGGTACCTTCTCCTCCTCCATGGCGACCATCTCGGCCGCCCGCAACGCAATCAAGACCCTGCGCGAGCGCGCCGCCCAGATGTGGGACATTTCGGCGGACGACGTGATCTGGGAGCACGGCCACGCGGTGGCCAAGGGCGAGAAGCACGGCAATCTCGGCAAGCTTTCGCTGAAGGAGATCGCCGCGCAGTCCGGCAAGACCGGCGGCCCGATCGCCGGCCACAGCGAGCTCGTCGCCGACGGCGCGGGCGTCTCCTTCGCCACCCATATCTGCGACATTGAGGTCGACCCCGAGACCGGCTCGACCCGCGTGCTGCGCTACACGGTGGTGCAGGACGCCGGCAAGGCGGTGCACCCGACCTATGTCGAGGGCCAGTACCAGGGCGGCGCCGCGCAAGGCATCGGCTGGGCGCTCAACGAAGAGTATATCTACGGCAAGGACGGCCGGCTGCAGAACGCCGGCTTCCTCGACTACCGCATCCCGGTGTGCTCGGACCTGCCGATGATCGACACGCAGATCCTGGAAATCCCCAACCCCAACCACCCCTATGGCGTGCGCGGCGTGGGCGAAACCTCGATCGTGCCGCCGCTGGCGGCGATCGCCAACGCGGTGTCGAACGCGGTGGGCGTGCGCATGACCCACATCCCGATGTCGCCGCCCCGCATCCTGGCGGCGCTGGACGCGGAGCGGGAAGGCTGAAACTCCAATGGTGGCCGTCACGCTCTGGGGCTCGCTCAGCGCCGTCGCCGGCGGCAAGGCCAATCACGAGGTCGAGGCCAAGGACATAAGGGAGCTGTTCCGGAAACTTTCGGAACAGTATCCCGGCATCGAGCCGTGGATCGATCGCGGGATCGCCGTGGCGATCGATGGCACGATCTATCGCGATACATGGAGCAAGGAGCTGCCGCCGGGGGCGGAGATTTTCCTGCTGCCGCGGCTTGCCGGCGGGTGAATTGACACCCGGCCCCGGATCAAACTTGCCCAACACTTTTATTGTGAATTGACGGCAAACGCCGCCCGCAATAGTGACCGGATGGTGATTATTCCGCGGGGGTGGAATCGATGCATGTGATATCGGGTCGCCACGTTTTGTGGCGCGACCGACACACAGTTCGCGGACTTGTCCTGGGGGATAGTGCTCATCGGCATGACCCGTCGAGGGTTTTGCCGTGACACAGTCCAATCCCACCTTCATCTCGGTGATCGTGACGACCTACAATTGGCCGGAAGCGCTGCGCATGACGTTGCAGTCGCTCGCCGGCCAGACCGACCGTCATTTTGAAGTCATCGTGGCCGATGACGGGTCGGGCCCGCCCACCGCCGAACTGGTCTCGGCCTTTGCCGGCTCGGCGCCGATACCGGTCGCCTATGTCTGGCAGGAAGACGCCGGCTTTCGTCGTGCCGCGATCATCAACAAGGCCATCGCCGAGTCGCGCGGCGACTATCTGATTTTCGTCGACGGCGACTGCATCCTGCAGCCCGATTTCGTCTCGCAACATCGCGCCCTGGCCGCGCCGAGGCACCTCGTCACCGGAAGCCGCATCCTGCTTGGCCGCAGGCTGAGCCGGAGATTGCTGGCCGGGGGCACGTGGAGCTTCAAGGACTTCCGCCGCGGCGTGCTGTGGTATCGCCTGACCGGCGACGTCTCCAAGATCACGGCGCTCTTCGTGCGGCTGCCCACGAGCAGGCTGCGGAACTATAACTCGTTCGTCTGGCGGCGCATCAAGGGGTGCAACCTCGCCTGCTGGAAAGCCGACGCCGTTTCGGTCGCAGGCTTCGACGAGAGCTTCGTCGGCTGGGGCGGCGAAGACATCGACTTCGTCTTCCGCCTGCAGGACAGCGGCGTGATCCGGCGCTCCGGTACCTGGGCCACCGAAGTCCTGCATATCTGGCACCCGCCGGCGGACCCGAGCCGCGCCGAATGCAACGGCAAGATCGTGCGCACGCGGATCGAAGCCGCGCGCCTGCGCCGCCGTGGCCGCTCAGATGCCAAACTGGGCGTAGAGCTTCGCTAAAGGCGAGCCGGACGGCGGAGTGGTATCCCTCAGCTCGCGCAGCGCCTCGTTCCAGAGATGCAGCGTCAGCGTTTCTTCATAGAGCATCGATTCCAGCGAGACGGCCGGGTCGTAGACAGCGGCGGCCTGCTTGAAGTGCAGCGGGTAGAACACGTTGCGGGGCTGCGCCCTTTCGAACAGCCCATGCTTGTGGGCAAGTGCGGTGACGGCGGCCGGGCCGAGCGTTCCCCAGGGAAGGTCCGCCGGCCGCACCGGAAGGCCAAAAAAGCGCTTCACCCTGGCCTTGCGCGCCCTCCGCATGCGCGTCCAGGGCGGCAAGCGGTTGGTGCGGAACAGGCCTGCCAGTTCCGTGGCCATCGGCAATCCGGCGTCGAGATAGAGGATGGCGTTGTTGATGAGCGTCTCGTCCTCGAGACCGAACAGGCAATCGCCCTCGAAATTCACCGGCTTCAGGCAGACCATGTCGATATCGGACCACAGGCCGGCGCCAGCCAGTTGCAGCCGATAGCGGAAATAATTCGCGCCGAGCGCGTAGGATCCCGACTTGGTGTAACGCAGGCGCTTCATGTCGGCAAAAGGGACCGTCGCTTCGGCATCGATCAACTCGACGCCAGCCGGCACGTTGGCGATGGGCCGGTAAGCGTGGAGGCGCACCGGGTGTCCGCAGTTCAGCCACGACGCGACCGACAACAGCTCGATGCGGCCCAGCCTGTCGCCGATCCAGAGCATGTTCACGATGGGAGCCGTCACAAAGCCTGCCTTGGTTTAGCGTGGGATGGCGCGGGAGCCCCTCGCCCGCTGGATGGCTCTGTATTCGATCTTGGAGGAAACTCAACATGGAGTTGGTTGGCGGCGAGCTGAACCGCCTGCTGTCGCAACTGCCGGGAACCGACCCGGTGGCGATCGACACGGTGATGAGACCGGGCAACGACGCGGCCAGGATCGAGCGCCAGTTCGAAGACGCCGACATCGTGCTGACCCCCCGCCTGCACGGCTCGCTCTACGCCCGGGCGAAGGGCAAGCTGGTGATCGCCATCGACCAGATAAACGGAACCGGCAAGGTAAAGCCGCTTCTGGACCGCATAGGCTGGCCGTTCGGCTATTCGATCGAGGAGGTCAACGAGGCCCTGCTTGCCGACGCGATGGGAAGGATCAGGGCCAAGTGGCCGGTCGAGGCCGTGGCGGAGGCGCAGAAGGCGATACTGGAGCTTTCGGCGAAGGCGCGCGCGGATGCGGTGGGACTGATTGGAAAGGGTTAGGGATTGCAGCGTTGCGGCTGGCAAGAGCGAGTTACCCACGCGCTGAGACGTGGCCCCATCGTTATTAACGTTGAATTGCCCACGCGGTTGGCGCTTAGACCGTGAGAGCATAGCCAGAATATCCGATCGTACTGCGTGTTTGCGTGAACATGGGTGCGCCGATGATGGATACACAAAGGCGGGCTAACAACGCGCGCATGCCTCTCCCAAAACAATGCGCAGCCTCAATAGAACGATCGTAGATGCATTCAACAACCATTGCTCACACCAAAAAAGGTTGTGCATGAATTGAATGGGATACCCAATTTATGTGTCATCGAGGATCTTATATGCGGTACCGTTCAGGACCTTTGGTTAGGCGGGCAGTGCTGTGGCAACAGAACTATCAGTGTTTATAAGAGACGTGCAACCGTCCCGGACTGTGCTTCTATTCGGCTCAGGATCGTCAATTCCTTCCGGAGCGCCAAGCGTACCGGCTCTGCAGCACCACTTCGAGTCTGTTTTTCACGTAAGCGCGGAAACATACAATTTAGCAGAGCAATCTGGGATTATTGAGCAGAGGACCAAGGATCGACGGAGTCTAATAGAGTCTTTACAAAAGCAATTCCATAAATTACGACCGACAGGAGCTTTGCTTAATCTTCCACTGTATAATTGGAAGAGCATCTACACAACGAATTACGACGAGCTCATCGAATCAGCTTATAGGCGCCGAGAGCGACCTCTTCGGGTATATTCAACCAACTTTGACTTTAGCAAACCTGATGATCAGGCCGATGCAACGGAACTTATGAAGTTGCATGGAACTATTAGCAAAGACGTCAGTCTCGGCGATCGCTCTCGCATTATCCTAACCGACTCTGACTACGATCTAGCTGAGGAATTTAGGGAACAACTATTTGATCGCCTGAAAACCGACATCGGCAATAGCCACCTTGTAATTATAGGCCATTCCCTTTCCGATCCTGACATCAGAAATACGGTCCAGCGTGCTTTAAATTTGAAGTCAAAATCTGGTTTCCCCGTCAAGATTTCCCTGTTTTTATATACACGCGATGATGGGCGAGCGGAATTATTTGAGGCTCGTGGGATTGAAGTCGTATTCGGCGGATTGGACGACTTCTTTGCGGGCTTGGTTGGTCGTATCGAGCCTTCTCGGGAGAAGATCACCTCACCAGATCCATTGGATCACGTCACCGCTCTACGCCCTTCAACGCAGGACGTGGGACACGCCCTAGAGTCTCAACCGCCAAATGTCGCGGCTATGTACAATGGTCGACCCGCCACCTATGGGGATATTAAACACGCCTTGACCTTCAGGCGCGTAGCGGCTGACCGAATCGTGACGCAGTTTCGCACTACCGAAAAGTTCGTTTCGGTGATCTTAGGCCCGAGCGGTGTCGGCAAGACAACCGCAGCGCGGCAAACCATCAAGACCTTAGTCGACAACGGGTTGATCGCATGGGAACACCTCCCTGATCAGCCCTTCCTGCCTCGAAGATGGAATGAGGTTGCTGATTTTCTCGCGAAGAACAGCCAGACTGGCGTTCTGTTTGTTGACGATGCACACGAGGAACTTACTGGAATCAACACCCTACTTGAGCTACTGAACAGCTCCGAGAATACTTCCCTTAAAATAGTCCTTGCGTCTACGAACCACAATTGGGGTCCTCGGATAAAAACTCCCGTTCTATTTAAGTCATCCGAGATATATTTGTTAAATAGAATTAGCGGCACCGAGGTCGACAAACTTTTAAATCTTGTCGATATGGTTCCGGAACTAAAACGATTAGTAGAGAAAAATTTTCTCGGGTACACTAGGCATGAAAAAAGGGTAAGACTAATACAACGCTGCGAGGCAGACATGTTTGTTTGCCTTAAAAACATTTTTTCTTCAGAAAAGTTTGACGATATTATTTTACGCGAATTTGCCGACCTGGACCCGACGCTTCAAGGCATTTATCGGGTGGTAGCCGCCATGGAGTCTGCTGGCGTTCATGTTCATAGGCAACTTGTGATTAGGTTACTGGGACTCTCGGCCGGCCACATTGGTTCAATCTTGTCTGGTTTAGAGGATATAATCTATGAGGAGACCGTGGACGAAAATCGCGGTATATACGCATGGCGAGGGCGCCATAAGGTTATAATGGATATTATTGCTGAACATAAATATTATGACACAGAAAAGAGATACGACTTACTCAGCCTTATAGTAAGCTCGATTCAACCCAGTTATAAAATAGAAATAAGGACAATACGCAGTCTTTGCAATGTTGGTGCCGGCATAGCTCTTATTCCCGACAAAGAGCAACAAAATGTACTTTTAAGGAAGATGATATCAGCAGCCCCCGGCGAAAGGGTACCTCGCCATCGACTTATCCGTAACTTGATCGACTTAGGGCACTTCGACGCTGCTGATACTGAAATTAAGGTCTTTGGCTCAGAATTCTCGTTAGACGCCCCCACTGCCCGTTATCGGATTAGTTTGGCAATTGCCAGAGCTGTACGCTCTAAGCGGTTGATGCCGGAAGATCGGATCGCTCTGATTGGAAAGGCCGAGGAGATCGCAGCCGACGCAGTTGCTCGATATCGAGACGTAAAAGGCATAATCGTAGCATACTGTGAGGTCGGAATTGAGACAGCAAAGCTAACCGGCAGCCGAGTTGTCTTCGACAGAGCCATTAACTTATTGCGAACGGCGGAAGAGAGGATTGGAGATCCTGATATCGGTAGAGCTATAGCGAGATTGGAGCGACGTATCTCGACCATTGCACTGGAGGATACTGAGTTTGAATTTGAAGATCTAATCGATGAATAGATCTTGTACGGAGACGAGAACAGGCCGCTGACATGCGGCGCCCTACGCCCTCAGCGTCGGCTCTTTACTTCCAGCGGCTCTTCAGCAGTGGATGCACGAGCCCTCTTGGTTCAGCACAAGCCGCATCCTTGCACCCTCTACCCAACCGCCCCAGCCCCCTTCGCCCGCTCATACACCAATCCCGCGACCGCCAAATCCCCCACCGCGATCCCCCGGAACACGAACGCCGTGGCCTCCCCCGCGCCCTCCCGCCCGGCAACATCCCCGCAAACCAACCCCGTCAAATCACCGGCGACCATCGCAGGGTCGACCATCGGCTTCTGCATCTTCCTTTCCTGCTCCAGGTCGTCGACGATGATCCGGTCGAAGCGGCGCATCGTCTCTGGCTGCCAGGGCAGCGCCAGGTCGGTGATGGCGGTGAAGCTTCCGGGTTTCAGCCAGGTCGCGTCGAGGAAGGGCGTGGGCGCTGGCACCAGGGTCACCGTCGTCACCACGATGTCGGCGCCTTCCAGCGCGGCCCTTGGCGTGTCGCTAGGGATTGCCTGCAGACCTCGGTCCCGCGCCATCCGGCACAGCGCGTCGCGGTTGGCGGCGCCGCGGCCGAAGGCGCGGATCTCGCTCAAGGGGAAGAGGTCGGCGAAGGCTTCCAAATGGCCGCGCGCCTGCACGCCGCAGCCGATGAAGGCGACGGATGAGGCGTCCGGCCTCGCCATGCGCCTGGCGGCTACGGCGCTCAAGGCGGCCGTGCGCTTCTCCGTCACCCAGTTGCCGTCGACCAGGGCGAGCGGCAGGCCGGTCTCGGCGTCGAGCAGCGTGATCAGCGAATTCAGCGTCGGGAGGCCGCGCTGGGCGTTGCGCGGATTGACGACCAGCGACTTGGTGGCCAGCACCGGCGGCTCGGAGGCGACGCCGAGCGTGGCCATGATGTAGCGGTCGTCGCCGGGCATCACCGCCGCCTTCGGCGCGCACCACACCTCGCCCCGCCGCTGACCGACGATCATGCGTTCGATCGCGTCGACCATGTCGCTCGTCGGGATCGCCAGGCGTTCGAGAAAGGCCGACGACAGATAGGGCAAGGTTTCGACGGTGTTCATATGGTCATTTCCTGAATGGGGTCTCGAATTGGCGGACGATCCGTTCGAAAGTCTGGCGTATTTTTGGACCGGGCAGAAGAGTGCTGGCCGACAGGGCGGAGTAAATCTCCGTGGGCGTCCCCCGCTCCGTCTCGGCTTCGCCGAGCCACCTCTCCCCCCACTGCCGTCTACGGCATGCACACTTCTTCTGTGACTGGCGCGGCTGATCAGGCCGAGCTTTGATTGCCAGGTGGCTCCCCCAATCCGTCGCTGCTTCGCAGCGCCACCTTTCCCCCCTCCGGAGGGAAAGGAAGGGAGCGTTGCTGGGCGAGCGTTGACGGCAAAAAACCATGACGGCTTTCCTCTACCCCGTCGATCGGGGAGAGGCGGCTCGGCGAAGCCGAGACGGAGTGGGGGTCGACCCGCGCTACACTAGACAATGCATGCGCCAAGCTGCCATGCTTGCTATCGCCAAAGACCAGCCGGTTGGAAATGTGTGTGTACGTTAGCCACTTTCGTGGGGGCGAGGAAATGGCAATCGCGGAGGTCGCGGTTTTGAGAGCCCTCTCCCCAACCACGTGAGGGCGAGGAAACCTCACGCCGCTTTCTTGCCTTTCGTCCCACTGCCCCACAGCGCCCGTTTGATCAGGTTGCGCTTGCGCGGGATGAGCTCGATGTCGCTGACCAGCTTGGCGCCGCCCTTGCGGCGCTCCAGCGTGATCTTGCGGCTGTGGTAGGCTTCGAGCTCGACGCGGTGCGCCACGCTGATGATGGTGACGTCGGGCAGCTCCTTGATGATGGTCTCCATCATCCGGTCCTGGCTCTTCTCGTCCAGCGCGGCGGTGGCTTCGTCCAGCACGATGATGT
The DNA here is from genome assembly GCF_024509055.1 of Mesorhizobium sp. Classification (GTDB taxonomy): domain Bacteria; phylum Pseudomonadota; class Alphaproteobacteria; order Rhizobiales; family Rhizobiaceae; genus Mesorhizobium. Next base: position 9,222 of record NZ_JANINM010000232.1, read on the forward strand.
CCGGCTTGTGGAGCAGAAGGCGTGCGAAGGCCAGGCGCTGCTTCTCGCCGCCCGACAGCGTCTGGTCCCAGGGCGCCTCTTCCTCGATACGGTCCTTGAGATGGCCGAGCCCCACCTTGTCGAGCGCGGCCTGCACCTCCTGCGGCTCCCAGCTGTCGGCGGCGCCCGGATAGGTGGTGGCGCGGCGCAGCGTGCCGGACGGCACGTAGGGGCGCTGCGGCAGCATGAACATGCGCTTGTCCTTGTTGAAATCGACGTTGCCGCCGCCCCAGGGCCAGAGGCCCGCGATCGCGCGCACCAGCGTCGACTTGCCCGAACCGGATTCGCCGGCCACCAACACCCGCTCGCCGGGCTCGATGGCGACCTCGGTTTCCTTGACCACGGCGGTGCCGTCGTCGAGCGAAACCGAGAGGTTGTTCAGGCTCAGCATCGCGTCGCCCTTGGTCTCGCCGCGATTGATGCGGCCGAAGGCGTCGCTCTGCTCGGCGCGCTCCAGCCCGTCCAGCGACATCATCAGCGAGGCGATGCGGCGGGCCGAGGCGTTCCAGTCGGCAAGGCGCGGATAGTTGTCGACCAGCCAGCCGAACGCGCCCTGCACCAGGGCAAACGCCGACGCCGCCTGCATCACCTGTCCCAGCGACATCGAGCCTTCGAGGAATTTCGGCGCGCAAAGCAGCACCGGCACCACCGGGGCGAACAGGCTGGAGCCCTGCGACACCAGCGTGGTTCGCATATGCTGGCCGGCCAGCATCGCCCATTGCTTCAGCACATGGGCGAAATTGCTGTCGATGCTGTTGCGCTCCTCCTCCTCGCCGCCCAGCAGCGCGATGCTCTCGCCATTCTCGCGCACACGCGTCAGCGTGTAGCGGAACTCGGCCTCGGCCTGGTTCTTCTTCTCGGAAAGCTCGACGAAATGGCGGCCGATGACCACCATCGAGGTCGAGGTCACGCCCGCATAGATCACCGCCGTGATGACGAGGAAGCCCGGTATGGTGACGCTGGAGCCGCCGAGCGGCACGGTCAGCGCGCCGCCGATCGTCCACAGCACGACGATGAAGGTGGAGGCCGACAGGAAGGCGTTGGTGACGCCGGCGACGAAGTCGACCGGGGATTCCGTGGCGATGCGCAGGTCCTCGGCGATGCGGGCTTCCGGGTTCTGGTGGTCGCCGCTGACGAGGTTCAGCTGGTAATAGCGGCCATTGGCCAGCCAGCGGCCGATGACCGAAGTGGTGAGCCAGGAGCGCCAGCGGCGCTGGATGGTCATGCGCAGATAGACCTGCGCGACCACCAGGCTCATGCTGCCGATGACGATGGGCACGAAGATGGCGGACAGGAAATAGACGGTATGGGCGTTGCGCTGCTCGATGGCGTCGAAGATCGAGCGGTTCCACACATTGATGCCGTACTGGAAGCCGACATTGGCGCAGATCAGCGCCAGAAGGCCGATCGTCCACGGCCAAGCGAGCTTGTCGCCGCGCCGGCTCCAATAACCGCGCGCGCTGATCCAGAAACGCCTGAGCAGGTATTTCTTGCGCGCCTTCTCGGTTTCCTCGGGCGTCGGCTGCGGGCCAGGCTCGATCTCCTCGGGCGGCGGCGGCGCGGCCTCGCCGACCACTTCCGAAGCGGCCTCGACAACGGGCGGGGACTGCGCGTCCTGCTGGCGGGCGTCGATGGGTTCGGCGCTATCGGCCGGTTCGGGTTTGGCTGCGGCTTGGGACATCGCCCGACAACGGCCCCGCAATCAAAAGGTTTCACGCAGTGGTCGCCGGGCGGACGGGGTGCGCGCCCCGCCTCCAGGTCGCGTCGCGCGGGTGGTCGGGCGGTCCTCCGTTGCCCGCCCTGCCCCAATCGCTGTCGCCGGCAGAAATTTCGCTCACGGTACGGATACTTAAGCGCTGTCGTGCGTTAATCCGCCTATGGCGGACGGGCTCCTTTCAAACACCTGGCCTCGCGGCAGCAGCGAGGTCGCCGGATTGATCCGGGATTACCACTGGGACGAATGCCCATTGGGGCCGACCGGGTCATGGACGCCGAGCCTCAGGACGACGGTCGAGCTGATGCTCGCCGCGCGGGCCGAGATCGTGCTGTTCTGCGGGCCGGAATTCGTCGCCCTCTACAACGACGCCTATGCGCCGACGATCGGCGACAAGCACCCGCGCGCGCTAGGGCGTCCGGCCAGGGAAAGCTGGGCGGAGCTGTGGACCGACCTTGAACCGCTGCTGTCGGGCGTGCTCGAAACCGGCGAGACCTTCTCGGCCAAGGACCGGCCCTTCTACATCGAGCGATCGGGCGCGGTGGGCGAAACAGTCTATTTCGATATCTCCTATTCCCCGGTCCGGGCACAGGACGGAACGGTCGAGGCGGTGCTGTGCATCGTTTCGGAAACGACCGCGCGCGTGCTCGCCGCGGCAAGGGTGCGCGAAAGCGAGCAGCGCTTCCGGGCGCTGGTCAACGCCAGCTCCGACGTCATCTACCGCATGAGCCCGGACTGGCAGGAAATGCACGAATTGGATGGGCGCGGCTTCCTGTCGACCGTCGAGGGGCCGGCCATCCAGTGGCGGGACGAATATCTCTTCCCGGAAGACCGGGCGAGCATCCAGGCGGCCATCGACCGCGCGATCGAGGAGCGCAGCGCCTTCGAGCTCGAGCACAGGGTTCGGCGCGCCGACGGAACCGCAGGCTGGACGCTGTCGCGGGCGATCCCCATCCTCGACGAGGATGGCGCCATCCAGCAATGGTTCGGCATGGCCGCCGACATCACGGCGAGACGCGCGAGCGAGCAGCACATCATGGTGCTGATGCGCGAGGTGAACCACCGCGTCAAAAACCAGTACGCGGTGATCCTGTCGATGATCCGCGAGACGAGCAAGCGGGCGACCGACCCGCGCGCGTTCGAATACCGGATCCGCGAACGCATCATGGCGCTGTCGCGCTCGCACGATCTCCTGGTGCTGAACGACTGGCGCGGTGCGGGAATGTCCGACCTCGTGCGCGAGCACCTGAGGCCCTTCGGGCATGAAGACCGGATCACGCTATCCGGGCCGGAAGTGACGCTGCGGTCGAACGCGGTGCAGAATATCGGCATGGCGCTGCACGAGCTCGGCACCAACGCCACGAAATATGGCGCCCTGTCGGGCGGGGCCGGAACGGTCGAAGTGACGTGGCGGTTGACGGAAGGCGCCAACGGCAGGAGCGACTTCGAGCTGACCTGGGAGGAACGCTGGCCGCAGCGAGCGGCCCCCGCCGGGGCCGAGCCCGGCGGCGGCTTCGGCAGCGTCGTGCTGCAGCGCGTCGTGCCCACCGGCCTGTCGGGCAGCGCGTCCATGGAGCGGCTTCCCGGCCTGGTGCGATGGACGCTGTCGGCGCCGGTCGCCACCGTGATTGCCGACAGCAGGGATGACGAAGAGGTCGAGGAGCTGGCGCGGGCCTGAGCTAGCCGGGCGATGCCGGTTCAGGCCGCGCTGCCGCTGCGGGGCTTGCGCAGCGGCAGTTCCGCGACCCCGGTTCGCCTGGCGTCGAATGCGAGCGCGTCGTGGATGGGAAGGGCGGCCGAGAACAGATAGCCTTGGGCAACCATGCAGCCGAGCGAGCGCAGGATCATGCGGTCGGCGTCGGTCTCGACGCCCTCGGCCATCACCTCTATGCCCAGCGTGCGCCCGAGATCGATGACCGCCTTGACGAGCGCCTGGTCCTCGACCGACTTGGCAAGGTCGCGCACGAAGTCCTTGTCGATCTTGATCTTGCGGATGCGGCTGTCCTTCAGCGAGACCAGGGTGGAGAAGCCGGTGCCGAAATCGTCGAGCACGATCGAGATGCCGGCATCGGCCAGGCGGCCGACCTTCTCGTCGACCCGGTCGCGGTCGACCGGCGCTTCCTCGGTGATCTCGATCTCCAGCATGGCGGCCGGCACGCCCCTCGCCCCCACGATATCGAGGATCATGTCGTCGACATTGCCGGCCTCCAGCTCACGCGGCGAGAGATTCATCGCCACCCGCACATCGCGGCGGCCGCTCCGCACCAGCGCCTCGATCATGGAGCAGCAATTGAGGAATACCGTTTCCGTCAAAAGCGACAGCATGCCGGTCTCGCGCGCGGCCGTGACGATCTCGGGCGGCGAGATCGCGCCATGGATGCCGTGCTGCCAGCGCAGCAGCGCCTCGAAGCCCACAACCGTGCCGGTGTCGAGGCGCACCAGCGGCTGGAACCAGGAGCAGAGCGCGCCGGCCTCGATGGCGCCGCGCAGGTCGCGCTCGATGCAGTGCTTGCGCTCCAGCGCGCTGTCGAGGTCGGCGTCGAACAGGCAATATTCGTTGCGGCCGCTGCGCTTGGCTGCGTAGAGCGCGAAATCGGCCCTGAGCAGCATCTCCGTCAAGCTCGGCTTTTCCGACTGGTAGATGCCGATCGAGGCGCCGACGCGCACCGAGTTCAGCTCCGGATCCGGATAGGCGATGGCCGCGATGATCGTCGATGCGAGATGCCCGGCCGGATGCGCGGAGGCGCCGGCGGGAAACAGCAGCACGAACTCGTCGCCGCCGATGCGCGCGATCGTCGCCCCCTGCGGCGCATGCTCCTCGATCCTTCGCGCAACCTTGACCAGAAGGTCGTCGCCGATGTTGTGGCCGTAGGTGTCGTTGACGGATTTGAAGCCGTCGAGGTCGATCAGCATGGCCACGAAGGGCCCATCGGCCGGCCCGAGCTGGCCGATCGCGTGTTCCAGCCCATGCCGGTTGAGCAGGTTGGTCAGCGGATCGCGCCTGGAGTTGCGCTGCATCTCGGCGGCGAACTCGCGCGCCTCGTATTTGAGGCGGCTCGTCTCGCGGAAGCGCGATTCTCCCAGCAGCGCGCTCCTGATCATGCCGGCGAGGAAAAGCACGATGGTGAAGCCCAGGACGTAGTTCTCGATGTCGCCTTTGGCCAGCACGCACCCGGCGACGACCAGCAGCGGCAGCACCATGAAGTTGATCGAGGCTGGCGCGTAGGAGGCGCTGTAGGTGACGGAACCGGCCGACAGGCCCGCCACGACAACCAGATAGAGCGGCGCCTGGGGCGTGGTGTAGCCATGGGTCAGCACCGCCAGGAAAGTCCATGCGATGCCCGATGCGAGCGCCAGCACGCCATAGAGGAAAAGCCGGGCACCGACCGTCTGCGGCCAACTGCCGGCCGTGTTCGACCGGGAAAGGGCAAGCGCGATGCGAGCGCCGTTCAGCATGCTGACCGCCGCGAACCACAGCACCGCCGAGAGACCGCCGCCCTCCAGGAGCTGCACGGCCAGGATCAGGGCCGACAGCACCGTGCCGACCGGCATGGAGATGAAAATCCCCTTCCTCAGATCGGCCAGCTGGTCGCGCAGGATGCCGGCGGCCACGGCTTCGCTCTGCCCCGTGGGAATGGAGCCTGCAAGAAACCGTTCGAAATGCCGTGCCATCTGTTTCGCCGCAATTCCGGACGGAAAACCGCCACGCACTTTTCCTGGAATTGCTCTAGTGGTTACGGCAGCCGGATGAAAATGGTGTTAAGCATTTCAGCGCTTTACAGTGAATCTCTCGATCGAACGCCGACGCCGCTCCGTCGTCGACGATCACAAGATGGTGAGCGTGACGCCAACGCCGAGCCCCGAAAGCCGCGTCATCCGGCCGGGGAGGTTCGTTTCGCGAAAAGATCGGATTCACCAGATCATTGCCCTGCCTTGCGGGCGCGTTATCTGCTCGGCAAGTGCCCAAGAAAGAGGAGCTCGCGGCAATGAGCAGTCGTGTGCTGGTCGCGCTCTACGTGCTGGTGATGGTGGTGGTCATCGTCGGCGTCGACTTCCTGTTCCTCAGAGACCGGTTCTGGGAACGGCTCTCGGTGAATGTCGGCATCGTTCTCCTGTTCGGAGCCGTCTACATGCTCTTCCTTCGGCGTGTCTGAGCCAGGCAGTCACGGCGAAGCCTGGGGCGCGCACCGGAGGACGGCCTGTAGAGAACCTCCAGTCCTGAGGAGATATTACCCAGACCGATCACAGGGACCAAAGGTGCCTTTGCCGCCACACGTCGAGCGGCGTTCGCCAGAGGCGGTAGCCGGCCGCCTTGGCGATTTGCCGGTCAACCGGCAGATCGCCATATGCCTCGAAGAATTCGGCGATGCGCTGGAAGGCGAGCATCTTCTTGCCGACGGTCTGGTAGTTCCAGACCGGAAGGCCGTGCAGGCTGATGGTGCGACCGTCGCGGGACAGCGCGACGCCGACGCAAAACTGCTCGGGCGTGTGGACCCTGACGACTTCGAAGACGCTCTGGAGCGCGGCGTAGGCGTCGACGAGCGCACCGAGATTGGCCTGGTGCACGCCAACGATGCCGCTGTTCCACATCGTTTCCCGTCCCGTCAGCGTGTAATCGCCGATGCGGATCCCCTTGCCGGCGAGAGCTTCGTAGTCCTTCTTTTGCCCCTCGCGCAGACGCATCAGCGAACGCGTCGGCGTGATGCGCCGGAAACACGCCGAGATGTCGCCCATCGGGTACATGTCGGTGTCGAGCACCAACAACCGCTCGCTGTGTTCCAGCAATTTGATGGTGCTGGCGGCCTTGATCCCGAAGCCGTAGCTACCGTTGAAGGACATCCGGCTTTTCTGCTCGGCGGTCAGCTCGAGCGTCCGGATCGGATAGCCGCTGAAAATCCGGGGCTTGTCGGTGGCGACGATGATGTTCGCGCCCGGGCAATGATGCAGCAGCTTCATGGCGCTCATCAGCGCCCCGCGATGGTAGCCTTCTTTTTCGCCATAGGCGATGTACCCGAAATTGTCGCCTGATTGCATCAAAACACCCCCGTGTTTCGGCAAGCGTAAGCTTCAACTGATCAGTCAGAATTCCATATGAAACCGGTTCGAATCGCAGCCATCAAAACAGCATCTCCATGTAAAGAGCATCTCCATTTGATATTTGCCGCCGTCAGCAAGCCGCAGGTATCTTCCTCGACGCAAGGAAGTCCAAATCCCAAGGCTAGTTGCCGGCCTGCGCGATTCTCTCATTTGACTTGGCTTCATTACAGTCGATCGGGCTGGCGACATGGGCGTAGACAGCGAACGCCGCCAGGAAAACCATGGCAATTGCCGCAAACAGGCGCCTTGTACCAGGTTCCAGCCTGTCTAACATTTCGACCCCCATTACTTCCGCAACGCCCGGACCTATCACGTTTTTTAGCCCCAACTCAAATTGAAATTGGCGGTTGCGCGTTCCAGCCGGAACGACGGTCGACGAACCATCCGAAAAGCCCGGCGGCGGCGGTTCGCGCCTGCGCCCCGATCCGTTAAGGCCGCGTTAGCGCGCCTGCGTCCAAGATCGGCGCATGAAGGTCGTGGACTCGCCCGGCGCAAGGTTCGGCCAACGCGGACGCGCCATCGGCGCGCCGGCCGCGCCGCCCGTCCACGCGCCGGGGCCGGCGCGCGGCAATGGTGCCCTCCTGCCGGGCCTGGCTGGCGTGGCGGCTATTCTTCTGATGGTTGCGTACGCCATGCTGTGGACCGTTCCACAGGTCGATGCGCTGAATGCGCAAACCGCGCAGGCCCAGCAAAGGATAGTCGCGATCGTCAACCAGCCGGTCACGCATCTGCGCCGCACCGGACAGGTGACGGTGTTTTCGCCGGGCTGGTTCCATCCAGGCGCCATCACGCCCGATTTCGACACCGTCGACATCCGCGCGACGCGGGAACTCATCTATGACGGCTATGTCACCTCGGACGTGACGCCGACCGAAATGTTCGACGGCGACGAGCTCGAATTCAACAGCATGACCAAGTACTTCTATGTGGACCGGAACCTGCCGAAGAAGCGGCTGTCCAACAGCGAAATGGTCGAGATCAACGGTCTTTATCGCGTGCTCGGGCAGAACGGGCGGTCCGTGACGATGGAGTGGCTGATGCTTGCCGGCGCATCGGTACTCATGGTCGTTGGGATCGCGCTGCTGTTGCTTCGAAACCCAAACCCTTCAGCTGATTGAAGGGCCTTGAGGCGAGGAGCCCGGGCTTTCGAGAGGCGAGCTACCCTCCCCCGCCGCCGCTTCGCGCGGCCGCCTTTTCAGCAAGGTGCTGCTTGAGCCGGGCGATGTCGGCGGAAGACCAATCCTGGGCCCCAAGGACGGCGAACCAGGCTTCGACATAATCCTGCGGCGCGTAGACATGGCCGTGGCCGATCGGCGTGGTGGTGGCTACCGCCATATCCAGGCCGAGCTGCAGCATCGTCACCACCGGATACCAGCCGAGCTCGGGCGAGACATCGGGGCCGCGCGGCGCTTTCATCCAGTCCGGCTGGCGGTAAGCGTCGCGGTAGCTGAAGAAGACGATCGGGTCGCTGGCATATTGCAGGTAGACGACGCGCAGCGGCCCCCAGGGCTTGTCCGGCGGGACGGCCGGCCCGCTCTGGTTCATGAAGCGCACGAGGCGGCTGTCGCGGAAGACCGGCAGCCACTCGGGCGTGGTCGGATCGCGGGCGTCGGTGACCGAGCGCCAGACACGGCTTTCGAAGGGCGGGCCGCTCCACAGCGCGCCGTCGATCGGATCGCCGAGGATCTCGAACAGCCCTGCCGATCGCTCCGAATTCATCGCGCCGAGGCTGAGGCCATGCAGATAGAGTTTCGGGCGCTTGTCCTTTGGAAGCGTCGTCCAGCGGCCGTAGATCTCCTGGAACAGCGCCCGCGCGGTTTCGGCGCCGTATTCGGGCTGCGCCAGCAGCGACAGCGGGCTGCTGAGATAGGAATACTGCACCGCGACGCTCGCCACATCGCCCTGCTGGAGATATTCCAGCGCATCCATCGAGGCCGGATCGACCCAGCCGGTGCCGGTCGGCGTGATGACGACCAGCGCCGAGCGATCGAAGCCGCCGACCCGCTCCAGCTCGGCCAGGGCGAGCTTCGCCCGGGCGCGCGCGTCGGAGGCGGCACCGAGGCCGACATAGACACGGATCGGCTCCCGCGCCGGCCGGCCGGTGAAGGCGCCTATCTCGGCCGCGCCCGGACCTTCGGCGATGAACTCGCGGCCGGCCCGGCCCAGCTCTTCCCACTTGACCAGCGAGGCCGGGCTGCCGGTCTTGCCGTCGGCGGTCGGCTGGGGACGTTCGGGCTCGATCAGCTGGTCGAGCTTGCTGTAGGAGGAATCCAGCGCGCGGAACACAGCCGGGACAAGCGTGTTGCTACCTATCGACCACACCAGGAAGGCGGCGATGGCGAAGCCGGCCACATTGGCGATCCGCCTCGGCACGAAGCCGCGCAACCAGCCGACGGCGAAACGCACCAGAGCGGCGAAAATGCGGGCCGCGACGAGCAACACGACGAAGGTCGCAAGCGCGATGGCCGAGACCTTCAGCGGATGGGCGCTGTCCACCGGCGGCATGCCCATGACGGCGCGGATGGAGTTCTGCCACCCGGCCGAGCGCCACAGGAAGGTGATGGCCACGCCAAGGCAAATGACGGCGAGCAGCGCATTGGCGACCGACCTCGCCCCCGCCCGCAATTCGGGGATCTCGAGATACCGCCAGAGCCAGCGCGCGGCGACGCCCGCCCCGTAGCCGACGGCAAAGCAGCAGCCGGCAAGCACGCCCTGCGTCATATAGGTCCGCGGGACCAGCGTCGGCGTCAGCGAGGCCGCGAAGAACAGCGTGCCGGCCACAAGGCCGGTGCCGCTGAGCGACAGGGCGTGGCCGAGGGCCATTCGCGATAAGGTTGCCATCAGGCATCAATAGGATGCGGCATGGCACCCCGCCAGCGTTTCTTCACGAGCCTTGCCGTCCGCCAAATCCAACGGCACGGAGACGCGATCGAGGCGCGTTCAATGGGCAGCGCCGTCGGACACTCGCAGCATGTCCCAGGTCAGGCACACGCATCCGTCGAGCTGGGCGGCAAAGGCTTCGGCCTGGCTATCGTCCAGCCCGTCGTCGATCAGGGCCTCGATGCCTCTGCGCTTCAGCGCGAGCTGCATCTCGCGCGCGTGCCCGGCATCGGTCTCCCGCATGATGGCCGTGACGTGATAGGCAAGGACAGGCTGGCCAAGACAGGACAAAAGCGCGCTCGGCCCCGCCGTCGCCGCTGTGACCGCTTCTTCGATATTCATTCTGGCGCTCCTCATCGAACTCGATGCTGGCGCCTCCCCGGCAGGCAACGGCGTTGCGTCGCTTCTTTTATGCGGCCACGGGTCGATCGCTCGCGGCCAGGATCACTATCCACCAGTACCGCATTAAAGGCGACCGGATAGTTAATTGATGGTTAACATGCACGGTCGCATCTTAGGCATCGCGGCAGCCCTGCCCTGCCGTACGCCGGTTAGTGGCCGGGGCTGCGAGGGACGTTGCGCTCCGCCGATGGCGACAGCCTCTCCGTGCCGGGCGCGGAAACCGGCCCGCCATGCAGCACCCAGTCCGCCGCGATCTGTCCGATCACCGGAGCCAGCTGGATGCCGTAGCCGCCGGCGCCGGCTGCGGTGACCAAAGTCGGCTCGGAGGCATCGATCGGTCCGACGAATGGGCGGTGGTCCGCCGTCACCGGATAGAGGCCGGCCCAGCCACGGCCGAGACGCGCGCCCGGCAGGTCCGGTACCCGCTCCAGCAGCAGCTCCGCCAGGTCGACCTTCGATCGTTCCTCGCACTGGTCGTTGTAATTGTCGGGGTCTTCCGGCGCGACCGCCTCCACCTTGTGGATCTCGGCAATCAATTCGCCCGGCTTCTCGTGGCGGAAATTGAGGCCGGTGCCTTCGCCGTTCACGAGGTCCATCACCATGGGCATCGTGTAGCCAATCGGTTCGTCGAGATGGATGACAACCGCCTCGTGCCGCTCGGGCCAGATATGCAGGCGCTGGCCGAGCAACTCCGCGACGCGGGGCGCCCAGGCTCCGGCCGCGTTGACCACGACGTCGCAATCCACGGGATCGCCGTTGGTTTCCAGCATGTAGCCGCCCGGCCGCCGCTTCACGCCGAGCAGCTTGCGATACTGGCGGATGGCGCCGCCCTTCTCGCGCACGATGCCAGCCACGAAATTGCACATCTCGTGCGGATCGAGGAAACCATTGTCGGGTCCGAACAATCCACCCTCGAGCCCGCGCGGGTCGATGTGGGGAACCAGCCCCTTGAGTTCGTCCGCACGGTAAAGGCGCGACCTCAGCCCGGCCTCACCCTGGATTTCGACCGACTTCGCGAACAGCTCCATCTGGGCGGAGGTGCGCGCCAGCCGAAGATAGCCGATGTGGTTGAAGCCAAGCCCCTGGCTCTCCCACTCGCGGAAGCGGCGAAGCGAATGGACCCGCAGCATGATCTCGAACGGGTCGGTGAATTGCGAGCCGACGACGCCGACCGACCGGCCGCTCGAGCCGGAGGCAATCGACTGGGCCTCCAGCACGGTCACGCTTGCGCCCTGCTCGACGAGGTTCAGCGCCGTGCAGATACCCAACGTGCCCGCGCCGATCACCACGACATGAGGGGAAGCCGTCATATGCGATCCGTCGCTTTCAATGCAGACCGGCGATTTCGCCCAGGGTCTCGTCGATGAGGTGAAGGATGTTTCGCGCATCCTCTTCGGTCATCGCCGTCGACAGCGCGAACAAGCCGTAGCTGGCGGACAGCACGCCACGGCCGAGCAATCCCTTGTGGAAGGCATCGAGCTTCCTGCTCTCGGCCTTGCCCGGATAGACGGACCTGTAATCCGTGACCGGATGCGACGTGAAATGAACCTTGAACAGCGAGCCCGCGCCGAGGCATTGGCCGGCAACGCCATGCTTGTCGAATGAAGCTGCTATTCCCTCGCGCAGCAACGCCCCGAGGCGGTCGAGATGGGCGAAGCTTTCCCTGGTCAGCGCCCGCATCGCGGCCAAACCGGCCCGCATCGTCACCGGATTGGCGGTGAAGGTGCCGCCATGCGGAAGAGCGGGCTTGCCTTGGGTCGGATCGAAGACGGCCATGATGTCGGCCCGGCCGCCGACGGCGCCGACAGGAAAGCCGCCGCCGATGATCTTACCGAGCGCCGTTAGATCGGGCACGATGCCCCACAGCCCCTGCGCCCCCGAATACCCAAGGCGAAAGGTGATGACTTCGTCGAAGATGACCAGCGCGCCCGCCGCATGGGCGATCTCTGCCATGGCGCGAAGGTAATCGGGCCGCGCCGGAATGAGGCCGGCATGGTTGGGCATCGGGTCGATCAGGACGCCCGCTATCGTGTCGCCCTGTGCGGCGAAGACGGCGCGCAAGGCTTCGATATCGTTGAGGGGCACGGCGATCACGTCGTCCAGCACGCCGCGGGGCGTTCCCCTGGCATAGGGCGTCGACTTCGGCAGGTCGCCCCAATTGGCGGGGGAACTGTCCAGGCTCACTTCCGCGAAGTCGTAGGAACCATGGTAGGCGCCCTCGATCTTGACGATCTTCGGCCGCTCGGTGAAGGCGCGCGCGGCCTTGATCGCCATCATCACCCCCTCGGTGCCGGAGTTGGTGAAGCGGATCCGGTCGACGGACGGGATCCGGTCGACCAGGAGTTCGGCAAACTCGATCTCGCTTAGCGTCGGCGTGCCGAAGGCAGTGCCGAACGGTAGTTGCCCGACCACCGCCGCGGTGACATCCGGATGCGAGTAGCCATGGATCATCGAGGTGAAATTGTTGATGCAGTCGTAGTAGACGTTGCCGTCCACGTCCCACACCCGGCACCCCTCGCCCCTGGCGGCATAGATCGGAAAAGGATCGACGAAGACCGTGGTGCGCGTGTTGCCGCCGGGCATCACCTTCTTCGCGCGCTCGAAGAGGGTCTTTGATCCGGGCATGTCGTCGGGATAATGCAGCATGGCTCTCACGGCGAATTCGAGTTGTGAGCGGCGGCGCTGCCGCCCCTTCCAATGCAAGGATGCTATGGTCCGACTCGGTGTGCCCGCAATCGGCCACGCGGGCCGTGTGAGGCGACCACGATCATCCGCCGATGGCCTATCGGAATTGATCCGCATGGCACGGCGCGAGAAAAACCCTATCGTGTTTGTGTGACCGGCAAGGAAGCGGAGCCCAACACCATGACCCTCACCAATCGCGACATCGTCGAGCTGACCGAATGGCGCCGCAAGCTGCACCGGCAGCCGGAGATCTCCAACGAAGAGGAGAAGACGGCCCGCGAGGTGGTGAGCTTCCTCGCCGATACAGGGCCCGACAAGGTGCTGACGGGCCTGGGCGGCCATGGCGTGGCGGCGGTCTATGACAGCGGACAGGCGGGGCCGACGGTGTTGTTCCGCTCGGAGCTCGACGCGCTGCCGATCGAAGAGCTTTCCGGCGTCGAGCATTCGTCCCAGGTGCCGGGCAAATCGCATATGTGCGGCCATGACGGGCATACCGCGATCCTTGCCGCGCTCGGCCGGCAGTTCGGCCGCGAGAGGCCGGCGCGCGGCCGCGTCGTGCTGATGTTCCAGCCGGCGGAGGAAACCGGCAATGGCGCGGCCGGCGTCGTTGCCGATCCACGCTTTGCCGAGCTCGCGCCGGATTTTGCCTTCTCGCTGCACAACCTGCCGGGCGTGCCGTTCGGCGAGGTGCGGGTGAAGCCGGGCACGGTCAACTGCGCCTCGCGCGGCATGCGCATCGTGCTGGAGGGCAAGACCGCCCATTCCTCCATGCCCGAGACCGGCGCCTCGCCGATGCTGGCGGTGAGCGAGCTGATGCCGGCCCTGCCGAAGCTCGGGCGCGGCACCTTCGCCGACGACGATTTCGGCATGGTCACCGTCACGCATTGCGCGATGGGCGAAGCCGTGTTTGGAATCGCGCCCGGCTATGCCGAGGTGTGGGCGACTCTGCGCACCCGGCGCGACGAGCGCATGGCGGAGCTGGTCGCCTCGGCCGAGGCGCTGGCCGCGAAAATCGCCGCCGCGCATGGCCTTGCCGTGCGCCAGGACTATCACGAGATCTTCGTCGCCAGCGTCAACGCGATCGAAGCGGTCGAGCATCTCGAACGCGCGCTGGACGAGGAAGGCGTGACGCGCAGCGAGGCGGCCCTGCCGATGCGCGCCTCGGAGGATTTCGGCATCTTCGGCCACAACGCCAGATCGGCGATGTTCTTCCTCGGCGCCGGTGAGCGGCACCCGTCGCTGCACAATCCCGACTACGACTTTCCGGACGACCTGATCCCGATCGGGTCGAAGATCTTCATGCGCACGGCGCGCAATCTCCTCGGCTGACGGCGCCTGCGCCGTGTCATCCGAGGCCTTGCGCGATTTCTTCGCGCGCGACGCGCTTCTAGTGGCGCGCGAACTGATCGGCGCGACGCTCAGCCTGAACGGCGTCGGCGGCATCATTGTGGAGACGGAGGCCTACCGGCCCGACGACCCGGCCTCGCACGCCTATCGTGGCGAGACGCCGCGCAATGCGCCGATGTATGGCGCGCCGGGCAGCGCCTATGTCTATCGCTCCTACGGCCTGCACTGGTGCCTGAACGCGGTGTGCCTGCCGGGCAGCGCGGCGCTGATCCGGGCGATGCAACCGCTGTCCGGCATCGCGCAGATGCAGGCCAACCGGGGCACCACGGATGAAAGGCTGCTCTGTTCCGGCCCCGGCAAGCTCTGCCAGGCGCTCGGCATCGACGGTTCGCACAACCGTTTGTCGCTGAGCGAACCACCCTTCGCCTTCACGCCATCGACAACCGATGCCGCCGCTGTCGTCAGCGGGCGCCGGATCGGCCTCACCAAGGGCGTGGAGTCGGAGTGGCGGTTCGGGCTTGCCGGCTCGCGCTATCTCAGCCGGAGATTTTGAGATCGGCCAGGAACGGCTGCGATGTCCTTGTGGCTGGCAGAGTTATGTGATCTCTCAGCGCTAAATTAGGAGAGGCCTCAGCATGCGATTCGCAGTGGTTGCCGCTTTGTGCGCAGCAGTGGCCGGATGCGCGGACTCTCCGGTCGACTATGGCGGGTCGCTTTCGCACAAGGACCCGAAATGGGCATCGGCGGGATGCCAGCAAGCCCGCGCCGCGGCGGCGGACTACGAAGTGCGCGAAAAACAGCACCCCGGCTGGGCCGCCGGCATGCTGATCGGCCCCTATGGCCTGGGGCTGGCGGCGGCCATCAAGGACCACGAGCAGAAACAGCGCAAGCTGTTCGCCCGCAACGTCCATTTGCAATGCTCGAGCCTCCCGCTGCCGAAGGCCTTGCAGATCGATCCGGCCTCGCAGGCCCCAAGCCAGACGAAATATCCGTAGACCGTCGCAAGGGCGGACACCGGAACGCATTCGTCCACGGCCCCTGCCCGGCCCCTTTCCTGGCTGCCATCGATGATCCGCCGAAAGCTGGCCATATGGTAGGCTGGACACCGGGCGGCGACGGCCAGGGAGGTTCGCATGGAAGACCGGGAGACACGCGCGGCGCTCGACCGTCATTGGGCGGCCTCCGATGCCGGCGATTTCGAAGCGGAGCACGACATCTACCGGGAAGACGCTGTGCTCGACTATCCGCAATCGGGCGAGCGCATCCGCGGGCGGCGGAACATCCAGTCGTCCCGCGCCGCGCAGCCGAACGCCAAGCGTTTCACCGTGCGGCGCATCGTCGGCGCCGGCGACCTGTGGGTCACCGAATATATGCTCGCCTATGACGGGCGGCCTTCCCACACGGTGAGCATCATGGAGTTCGTCGACGGCAAGGTCGCCCGTGAGACGCAGTATTTCGCCGAGCCGTTCGAACCCGGGCCATCGCGCGCGCAGTGGGTCGAGCGGATGCCCTGATCCGCGCCGCTCATTCCCGAGGCCACGGCACCGTTGCCAAATCGCATGTTGACATAAAGATGTCTTTATGTGATTGCATTCTCGATGTCGGATTGGGAATGGAAAGCGTCGTATATGTCCTCCACCGATGCGCTCTTCGGGCCAGTTTCAGCGAAGCCGGATGGATCGGAGATCCTTGCCGCCCTGCAGCAAGCGGCGCGCGAACGGATACTGATCCTCGACGGCGCCATGGGCACGCAGATCCAGGGCCTGGGCTTCCACGAGGAGAGTTTTCGCGGCGAGCGTTTCGCCGGCTGCGCCTGCCACCAGCAGGGCAACAACGACCTGCTCATCCTGACCCAGCCGAAGGCGATCGAGGAAATCCACTACGCCTACGCCAGGGCCGGCGCCGACATCATCGAGACCAACACCTTCTCCTCCACGCGCATCGCCCAGGCCGACTACGCCATGGAGGACACGGTCTATGAGCTCAACCGGGACGGCGCGCGCCTCGTGCGCCGCGCTGCGCGGCGCGCCGAGCAGGAGGACGGCAAGCGCCGCTTCGTCGCCGGCGCACTCGGCCCGACCAACCGCACCGCTTCGATCTCGCCCGACGTCAACAATCCGGGCTACCGGGCGGTCACCTTCGACGACCTGCGCATCGCCTATGCCGAGCAGCTGCGCGGCCTGATCGACGGCGGCGCCGACATCGTCCTGATCGAGACGATCTTCGACACGCTGAACGCCAAGGCGGCGATCTTCGCGACGGAAGAGGTCTTCGCCGAAAAGGGCGTACGGCTGCCGGTGATGATCTCGGGCACGATCACCGACCTCTCCGGCCGCACGCTCTCGGGACAGACGCCGACCGCCTTCTGGCATTCCGTGCGCCACGCCAGGCCGTTCAGCGTCGGCCTCAACTGCGCGCTCGGCGCCGCCGCCATGCGGCCGCATCTGGCCGAGCTTTCAGGCGTCGCCGAAGCCTTGATCTGCGCCTATCCGAACGCCGGGCTGCCGAACGCCTTCGGCCAGTATGACGAAAGCCCGGACTTCATGGCCGGCCAGGTCGAAGCGTTCGCCCGCGAAGGCCTTGTCAATGTCGTCGGCGGCTGCTGCGGCTCGACGCCGGAGCATATCGCCGCGATCCGCGACGCGGTTGCCAGGTACGAGCCGCGCAAGCCGTCCAGGCGCGCGCCGCGCATGAAGCTCTCAGGGCTGGAGCCCTTCACGCTCACCAAGGACATCCCCTTCGTCAATGTCGGAGAACGCACCAACGTCACCGGCTCGGCCAAATTCCGCAAGCTGATCACCGCCGGCGACTACGCCGCCGCGCTCGACGTGGCGCGCGACCAGGTCGCCAACGGCGCGCAGATCATCGACATCAACATGGACGAAGGCCTGATCGACTCGAAGAAGGCGATGGTGGAATACCTCAACCTCGTCGCCGCCGAGCCCGACATCGCCCGCGTGCCGGTGATGATCGACTCCTCGAAATGGGAGGTGATCGAGGCCGGCCTGAAATGCGTGCAGGGCAAGCCGATCGTCAATTCGATCTCGATGAAGGAAGGCGAAGAGGCCTTCCTGCACCACGCGCGGCTCTGCCGCATGTATGGCGCGGCCGTCGTCGTCATGGCCTTCGACGAGGTCGGCCAGGCCGACACCAAGGCGCGCAAGGTCGAGATCTGCACCCGCGCCTATCGCCTCCTGACGGAAGTGGCCGGTTTCGCCCCGGAAGACATCATCTTCGATCCGAACATCTTCGCCGTCGCCACCGGCATCGAGGAGCACGACAATTACGGCGTCGACTTCATCGAGGCGGCCGGCGAGATCACGGCGACGCTGCCCAATGTTCACATCTCCGGCGGCGTCTCGAACCTGTCCTTCTCGTTCCGCGGCAACGAACCGGTGCGCGAAGCCATGCACGCGGTGTTCCTCTACCACGCCATCCAGCGCGGCATGGACATGGGCATCGTCAATGCCGGGCAGCTCGCGGTCTACGAGTCCATCGACCCGGAGCTGCGCGAGGCCTGCGAGGACGTCGTGCTCAACCGCGCGCCGAAGGCCGGCGGCACGTCGACCGAGCGGATGCTGGAGATCGCCGAACGCTTCAAGGGACATGGCGGCAAGGAGGCCAGGGAAAAGGACCTCGCCTGGCGCGAATGGCCGGTCGAGAAGCGCCTGGAGCATGCCCTCGTCAACGGCATCACGGAATTCATCGAAGAGGACACCGAGGAGGCGCGGCTGAAGGCCGAGCGCCCGCTGCATGTCATCGAGGGACCGCTGATGGCCGGCATGAACGTGGTCGGCGACCTGTTCGGCGCCGGCAAGATGTTCCTGCCGCAGGTGGTGAAATCGGCGCGCGTGATGAAGCAGGCCGTGGCCGTGCTGCTGCCCTACATGGAAGCCGAGAAGGCCGCCAATGGCGGCGGCGGCCGCGAGAGCGCCGGCAAGATCCTCATGGCCACCGTCAAGGGCGACGTGCACGACATCGGCAAGAACATCGTCGGCGTCGTGCTCGCCTGCAACAACTACGAGATCATCGACCTCGGCGTCATGGTGCCGGCGACGAAGATCCTGCAGGTCGCGAAGGACGAGAAGGTCGATATCGTCGGCCTTTCCGGCCTCATCACGCCGTCGCTCGACGAGATGGTGCATGTGGCCTCCGAGCTGGAGCGCGAGGGCTTCGACGTTCCGCTGCTGATCGGCGGCGCCACCACCAGCCGCGTCCACACGGCGGTGAAGATCCATCCGCGCTACGAACGCGGCCAGGCGGTCTATGTGACCGACGCCAGCCGCGCCGTCGGCGTGGTGTCGAGCCTGCTGTCGGCGGAGGTCAAGCCGGGCTACGTGCAGACCCTGCGGGCCGAGTACAAGAAGGTCACCGAGGCGCATGAGCGCTCCGAGCGCGAGAAGCAGCGCCTGCCGCTCGCCAAGGCGCGCGCCAATTCCCACAAGATCGACTGGGCGAATTACGACCCGCCTAAGCCGTCCTTCCTCGGCACCAGGGTTTTCGAGACCTGGGACCTTGCCGAGCTCGCGCGCTACATCGACTGGACGCCGTTCTTCCAGACCTGGGAGCTGAAGGGCCGCTATCCGAAAATCCTGGAGGACGAGAAGCAAGGCCCTGCCGCGCGCCAGCTGTTCGAGGACGCGCAGGCGATGTTGAAGAAGATCATCGAGGAGAAATGGTTCGCGCCGCGCGCCGTGATCGGTCTCTGGCCGGCGAACGCTGTCGGCGACGACATCCGCCTGTTCACGGATGAGAGCAGGAACCAGGAGCTGGCGACGTTGCTGACGCTGCGCCAGCAGCTCACAAAGCGCGACGGCAAGCCGAACGTGGCGCTTTCCGATTTCGTCTGCCCGCTGGAGGCCGGCAAGCCGGATTATGTCGGCGGCTTCGTGGTGACGGCGGGCATCGAGGAAGTCGCCATCGCCGAGCGCTTCGAGCGCGCCAATGACGACTACAACTCCATCCTGGTCAAGGCGCTGGCCGACCGCTTCGCCGAGGCCTTCGCGGAGTGCCTGCACGAGCGGGTGCGCAAGGAGTTCTGGGGATACGCGCCCGACGAGAAGCTGGCGCCCGACGACCTGATCGGCGAGCCGTACCAGGGCATCCGCCCGGCGCCCGGCTATCCGGCGCAGCCGGACCACACCGAGAAGGTGACGCTGTTCAAGCTGCTCGACGCCGAGAGGAATGCCGGCGTGAGCCTGACCGAAAGCATGGCCATGTGGCCGGGATCGTCTGTCTCCGGCATCTATCTCTCGCACCCGGCAAGCTATTATTTCGGCGTCGCCAAGGTCGAGCGCGACCAGGTCGAGGACTATGCCCGCCGGAAGGGCATGGAAGTCGCCGAAGCCGAACGCTGGCTCGGCCCGATCCTCAACTACGAGCCGATGTCCCTTGTCGAGGCGGCGGAATAGCGGCCGAAGGCCTCGCGGCGCCGGGATGCAGGCCGACCCCTGCCCCGGCTTCAGCCAGCAAAATAAAAACGGCGGGACAAGCCCGCCGTTTTGAGGTGTTGGCAGATCGGTCCGGTCAGTGGCCGAACAGGTTGCGGTCGGCGCCCAGGGTAGCGGGGGTCTGGATGTTCGCGTCCGACTTCCCGATCGATGCGGTGTTGGAGGTGTCGACCGAAGCGGCCGGCCGGTTGGCGCTGGCCGAGCCGTAATTGTCGGAGCCGGCGAAAGCGGTGCCCATGCCGATGAGGATGGCGGCGGCGGTGAAAGCGATCTTGGTCATTGTAAATACTCCTGTTTCTTCAAGGTTGCTGGGTTTCGGAGGCTGCTCAGTTGCCGTCTCCGTGTTTGCATCTTCAATATGGCTCGCCTCGAAATATTCAGATAGACGATATTATTCGATACAATCTATCATTGCAGGCGATACTATGAACTCCGGCGCCCGAGCGAGATTCGCGCGTTTGCCGCTTCGGAAGTAGGTCGCGGGCAGTCGCCGAAGCGTTAAGCAACATCGGACGCAGCGCGCGCCACGGCGGCCTTCACGCCCGAAAGGCATTTGAATTTTCAGATGGGTGCTTATCACGTCGCTAGGCGACATCGAGATCGGTGTGCGCGTGCCGTCCAATCGGAGCGACAGCTTGCGGTGCGTGCGCTCGACAAAGACGCCCGCTAGGGCCTCGTCTCGTCCCCGCCCGCATATCGCGGCATGTCTGCTACAGCTGCCTCGAATGCTTCTCTTATCTCTGTCTGGCTAAATTGGTGATCCCATAGTTCGGTCATCAGATAATTCATGGCAAGGGGTAGCAAGGGCTGGTCAGGCCAGGGGTTACTGTCGTGCAACTCGCGCAAGGCGGCGCCGAAATTTTGGATGGCCGCCGTCGCACGCAACTGCCATGCGTCTTTTGGGTCGTTCGGATCCATTGGTGTGGTCATGCCGTATGTTTGACCCGCCATCAGAAACCCGCAAGCCTTTGCTGGCCGCAGTCGGCGGCAGGGGTGGAAGCACACGGCCCCTCGGGCGGCGGCTGATGCACCCACACCTGGCGCAGCCTTGCCCGCTGGCGTCCATACTGGAACAGCGAGCGCATGTAGCCCGTCGAAAAATCGTCGGCGCCGGCGGCCGCGAAGTCATTGCCTATGTAGGCAAGGTTGAATTTCAGGCCGTGGCGACGCGTGAAGTTGTAGGATTCAAAGATGGTGGTCCGCGTCTGGACCTTGACCAGGGTGCTGGCGCTGCGCGTGGCGATGGCCCTGGTGTCGCCGCGAACGACCTGGAAGTCGTGATCGATCCTGTTGTTGATCAGGACATAGAGATGCACGGGCGGTCCCGGCAGGCTTCCGCCACGGAACAGGAACGCCTCCGGCAAGGTGAGGATCGGCGACGTCACGCCGCCGTCGACATGCATCTCCTGGAAATGGCGGCCATTGGCCTCCGCCTCGATGAGAACCGGCGGGAAGACGATCGGGATGCTGGCGGACGCGGTGAGCACGTTGCGGAACAACTGAAGCGCCTGGGGCGTGCCGACCTCGGCGATCTTGCCCATGTTCCAGATGTTGGTCCGCTGCGTGTCGAGATTTGTGGTTATGACGAAGAGCATCCGTCCCTTGGCGCTCTCGGTCGCGATCGCCCGAAGCAGCTTGTCGTCGACATAGCGGTCGACAAGCTGCTTCAACCGGTTGTTTGCGAACGGCCCGGCGGTCGACAAGATGCTGAGCGGTCCCTGGCCTTCGACCAGGCTGGCGGCGATGCCACTGGTGTAGAGCTCCTTCAGCATCCCGTCATATTGCGGTCCGAGGAAGGCGAAGGGGGCAATCAGGGCGCCCGTGCTGACGCCCGACACGGCCGAGAAGCGAGGACGCGCGCCGGCCTCCGACAGGCCGGTGAGGACGCCGGCGCCGAACGCGCCGTCCGCACCTCCGCCCGAGAGCGCGAGATAGGAGATTTCCCCGTCGATGGCGACCGGCGGGCGGAGCTTCTGAAAGCGCGTGCCGGGATCGTCGGCGAAGTAGCGCAGGTCCGAGAGGTCCAGGACATTCGGCCTGGTTGCGTCAGCGGCGATGTAGGGCGTGCGTTGAAGGGTGCCGCAGCCGGCCAGGAACAGGGCTAGCCAGATAACGCACTGAAATCGACGAATAGCCATCGACGTTCGCCTCGCTGCTTCAACGCTTCTTGATTGTCCCCCGCATCACCGGGGAGGCAGATGAGTGGCTGGAGGCCGGCATCCCTGGCGTGGTGTCCAGGGATGCCGACACACCTCAACCATAGAGGTCCCGAACCTCGGCTATGCGCGCCTCGCCGGCCTCCAGCGCCGTCTTGGAGGTGTGCACCGAGTAGTAGCCGAGGACGAGGTCGTGCGGATGCGGCACCGCCGAGCCGAGCACGAAGGTCGCGCCCTCGGCGCCGGCGCGCAGCGGGATCGCCGCGTCGCTTCGGTCGAAGACGATCATGTCGCCGGCGCTGTAGACGCCATCGCCCGAAACGCTGCCGTGCGACACGGCGAGCCAGCCGACATCGTGGCCCGACGGCGTCTCGTAGACCCATTCCTCACCCGGCGCGAGCGTCACCAGGAGATAGTTCAGGCCACGGAACGAGCGCACGGGGCTCACCGCGCCGCCATAGGCTCCCACGACCAGCTTTGCCGGACCGACGGCCGGGATGTCCTTCGACAGGACGAATTGCCATTCGGGCGAGCTCGCCTCGAGTTCGGCGGGCAAGGCGACCCAGAGCTGAAAACCCTTGAAGCGGCGCGAGGTGCCCGGCTGATACTCGTCGCCGTGCCAGATGCCGCTTCCGGCGCGCATCCATTCCACGCCGCCATAGTCGAGCAGGCCGGCGCCCCACTTGCCCTTGTCGAAGCGAAGATTGCCTTCGGTGAGCACAGTGACGGTGGCGAGGCCCGAATGCGGATGAATGTTCACCCCCCGGGCCATGGAGGATTCGGCGTCGACCCGATCGAGGAAGACGAAGGGCTTCAGATACTGGCCGAGATCGGACGGGCTCATCAGGCGCACGATCGGTCCGTTGCCCGAACCGCGTGTCCGGTCGATTACCTTGCGCTGGGCGATGGCAGACATTGAGGGGGCAGGCACTGAGGCCGCGATGGCAAGATTGCGTGACATTGTTCGATACTCCGTTTGGATGGATTGATTGGTTGGATGCGGTTAGTTGGCGACAGGCTGCCCTTCCCGCCCGGCGGCCAGCGAACCCGCTCCGGTGGTGGCCAGAAGGAGGAAGCCGCCGGCAAGCCCGAGGTTCTTCATGAGATCCATGGGCATCTGCAGGTGGACGACCAGTGCAGTCGCCACGCACCAGGCGGCGAGCAGCAGCCCGACGGCCCTGGGGCGGAAGCCGGCGACGACCGCGACGGCTCCAGCGACCTCGCAGAGGCCGGCCAGGTAACTGAGGAAGGTCGGCGCCGGCAGATGCAGGCTGCCCAGCAGCCCTGCGACACCGGAAGGATCGGCAAGCTTGCCCAGGCCCGAAACCACGAACAGGATGGCGAGCAGGACGCGCGCGATGAGTTTCAAAACATTGTCGGACATCATTGTGTGTTCCTCTTCTTGTCAGGCCGCGAGTTTCTTCGGCGCTTCGAGTTGCTGGATCTGCGCGTGGGCGGCCGCGAGCGAGCGGTTGCGCTGCTCGTCGCCGAGCGCCACGCCTTCGGCGCGGATGAACTCGACGTTGGTGATGCCGAAGAAGTTGAAGATGACGCGCAGATAGCTTTCCTGATGGTCGAGCGCGGCCATGCCGGTCTCGGCGCCGTAGAAGCCGCCGCGCGACAAAGCCACGATCACGCGCTTGCCGCCCGCCAGGCCCTGCGGGCCCTTCTCGGTGTAACGGAAGGTGCGACCGGCCACGGCCAGACGATCGAGCCAGGCTTTCAGTTGGCTGGGAATGCCGAAATTGTACATCGGCGCGCCGACCACCACGATGTCGGCGGCGAGGAACGCCTCGAGCGCCTCGTTGCCGGCCGCGACATCATCCGCCAGCGCCGCCGTTTCCGGTGCCGCGCCCTGGGCAGCCGCCAGATGACGGCCCGTCAGATGGCTTATCGCGTGGGTCGCAAGGTCGAGCCGCATGACTTCGATGCCTGGGTGGGCCGCCTGCTGGGCGGCAACGATTGCCTCGGAAAGCTGCCGGCTCACCGATACGGGGCCGAGGATGCTGGAGTCGACGTGGAGAAGTTTCATGGTGCGAGTTCCTTCCGGTTTGGGGTTGCGATGACTGGAAGGATATGGACGGTAGATACATCGAGATAGCCAATATCAATCGATGCTATCTATCGTATTTACATATACATCAAATTGGCCGCTCGTGGCGCACGGGCGAAGCCATGCCGCGGGCGGTGCCGTTCGAGGCTGGCCGCAGGCGGCCCTGCATTTTGGGATCGGCTCCACCTGGCGCGGCCGCGAGTCGGCCGAAGCCGAGCCGCTCCAGGCATCTTCATCGCTTTGTTCCTTGGAAAAGAAGGAACCTCCGGTGGCGGGGGTGCTTCACCGGAGGTTCCAGGATCGGCATGCCACGTGGAGGATGCCGACCCCTACTCCCGCTCCCTGAGTGGGTTCATTGGAGAGGAGAGCTCGACCGGGGTGCCCGGGCATGGGGATGCCCGACGGAGTGAGAGTAGGCGTGACGAATGCATCGATGCAGTCCATATTATTCGATACAGACCATCGACGGAGAAGATATATGATTGAATCGATCACCCTCGATCAGATGCGGACGCTGGTCGCGGCCGTCGACGAAGGCAGCTTTTCAGCCGCGGGACGCAAGATCGGACGGGCGCAATCGGTGGTCAGCCAGACGATCTCCGGGCTGGAGACGCAGCTCAAGGTGGTGCTGTTCCAGCGCGTCGGCCGCTACCCGGTTCCGACCGAGGCGGGCGCGGCGCTGGCGAACGAAGCGCGGGCGGTGCTGCGCCAGGCCGGCCAGTTCAAGGCGCGCGCAAGAGATCTGGCGAGCGGCATCGAGCCCGAGATTTCCGTGGCAATCGACGTGATGTTCCCGATCGAGATCTTCACGTCCGCGGTGACTGACTTCGAAGCGGCTTTCCCCGACACGCAGTTGAGGGTCTATGTCGAGAGCCTCGGCTCGGTCATCCAACCCGTGCTCGAAAAGCGTTGCTCCGTCGCCGTATCGGGAGTCGCGCCGCTTTTCTCGCACGAACTGGATATCGAGCGCCTCATGGCGCAGAAGCTGATCCTGGTCGCGGCTCCGACGCACCCCCTTGCGAAGTCGGCGACGACGCTGCTCAGGGAACAGCTTGCCGAGCACGTCCAGCTCGTGCTCACCGACAGGTCCAGTTTCTCCCAGGGCCGCCAGTTCGGCGTGATTGCGCCCAAGACCTGGCGCCTCGCGGATTTGGGCGCCAAGCACTCCTTCCTTCGGGCCGGGCTTGGCTGGGGCAGCATGCCGGTCTGGATGGTCCAGGCGGACCTTGCCGAAGGCAGGCTGGTCGAGCTTAACGCCGAGAGCGCGGTGTGGCCGGACGGCAACCAGATGACGGTCTATGCGCTGCACAGGCGCGACGCACCGCCCGGCCCCGCCGGCCGATGGCTGATCAAACGCCTGCGCGAACATGTGATGCGCTGCGCCGCCGACACCACGAACGCGGAACCGTAGCGCTGGTTGTCGCCTTGGATGTGGCCTGGTTATGTTGTCGCAATGACCCGTTCTCTATTTCCCTGCCCATGCTGCCGCTCGCTCGTCGTGAGTGAGCCCGGCAGCTACGAAATCTGCCCACAGTGCGGGTGGGAGGACGATCCCATACAAGCCGCCGATCCTGATTACGCAGGTGGGGCAAACGAACTCAGTCTGAATCAATACCGGGACCGAAATTCAAACTGAGACCTCGCAACGCGTCATTTCTCGCAAAAGCCGCCCTGCCCGGTCCCCGCATCAGCCTCCGCGCATCAAGATACGGAGCCTCGCTAGCCTGTCCACAGCTCAATTTCTATACGTTACGTAATAACATATTTTTCATTTGACGTAATGTCATAACGTATCATATCCAGCGATCGACGATCGGGGATCGCGATGTTCGCCGGGGCGGCGGCGCTCGCCAGGACTGAGGATGACATGCAATCGCAAGCGATACGCAAGCTGCCGGTGACGGTGCTTTCCGGCTTTCTCGGCGCCGGCAAGACCACGCTGCTCAACCACATACTGAACAACCGCGAAGGCCGCCGCGTCGCGGTCATCGTCAACGACATGAGCGAGGTCAACATCGACGCTTCCCTGGTGCGGGACGGCGGCGCCGATCTCTCGCGCACTGACGAGAAGCTGGTGGAGATGACCAATGGCTGCATCTGCTGCACCTTGCGCGACGACCTGCTGCGGGAGGTGCGCCGCCTCTCCCTGGAAGGCCGCTTCGACTACCTGCTGGTCGAGGGCACCGGCATCGCCGAGCCGCTGCCGGTCGCCACCACCTTCGACTTCCGCGACGAGAACGGCGAGAGCCTGTCCGACGTCGCCCGGCTGGACACGATGGTGACGGTGGTCGACGCCGCCCAGCTTCTCAAGGACTACTCCTCCCAGGACTTCCTGCGCGATCGCGGCGAGACAGCCGGCGCCGGCGATGACCGGGCGCTGGTCGATCTCCTGGTCGAGCAGATCGAGTTCGCAGACGTGATCGTCATGAACAAGGTGTCGGACGCCTCGCGCCACGACCTCGACCTGGCGAGGAGGATCGTGCGCTCGCTCAACCCGGACGCCGAGCTGATCGAGGTGGATTTCGCCAGGGTCCCGCTGGACAAGGTGCTGAACACCGGCCGCTTCGACTTCGAGAGGGCCGAGCAGCATCCGCTCTGGTTCAAGGAGCTCAACGGCTTCAAGGACCATGTTCCCGAGACCGAGGAATACGGCATCCGCTCCTTCGTCTATCGCGAGCGGCGGCCGTTCGACCCGGCGAGGCTCAAGGCCTTCATCAACACGTCCTGGCCGGGCGTGGTCAGGGCGAAAGGCTTCTTCTGGCTGGCGACGCGGCCGCATCATGTCGGCGAGATCAGCCAGGCCGGGGCGCTCATCCGCACCGGCAAGCGCGGCCTGTGGTGGGCCTCCGTGCCGAAGCACCAATGGCCCGACCATCCCGAATGGCATGTCGCCATGAAGCCCTATCTGGACCCGGTCTGGGGCGACCGCCGGCAGGAAATCGTCTTCATCGGCTGCGACCCGATGAACGAGCGGCAGATCCGCGCCGAGCTCGACGCCTGCCTCGTTCCGGAGCGCGATTTCATGCCCGGCCGCTGGCGCGACCTCAACGACCCGTTCCCGCGATGGACCAACGAAGCCGCATGAGCATGCCGGCAGCGAGCCCTATGTCGAGGCGCTGTCCAAGGAGGACGGCCCCGCTTCGACCTATGAGAAGATGTTCCGCTACAATGTCGACCGGCCGACGCGATGGCGAAGCAGAACGTGGCGGTGAAATAGGCCGGCGGCAGCGCGAGCTATCGCCTTCGCCTGAAAGAAAGGCCGCGCGGAAGGGGCATTCCGCGCGGCGAGCGCAACCGGATCGCCGGCTGCGCCGCCTTCCGACGTATGTCTCTCCAAGTCCGATCAGGGCTGTCGGTACGCGGCGGCTCGATCGATCAATGCCTCGATTTCAGAAACCGGGCTTCCCGCAGCAGCGAGTTACGATCGTGCCCGACCTCCTTTATCAACTCGAAGGCCTCGGCCTCCGACATTCCTGCCTTTTCCTTCAACAGGGCGACCAACTGCTTGTCATCGGTCCGGACCTGTGAGCCATCGCCAGCATGTTCTCTCATATGCCGATCCTCCGAGGGCTAAACCACGAGGGCGGCTGAACGTTTCATCAAATGTCGGTGTCCGGGCGCGAAATGGCGCTGGCCGCCATGACGGCCAATGACAGGCATTGCCTCGGGCCGCGGCTCAGGACGGGCGCTTGTGCTTCCGCAATCGGAAGCCGAGCCCGATATAGATGCAGCCAAAGAAGATCGCGAACCATCCGATCAGCCCGACAAAAGCCAGCGCGCCGGCGCCCGGCCGGACAAACATGAATATGCCGAAGGCGAGCGACAGGACGCCGCTCAGGCCGAGCAGCCATTCGCCGTCGACTTCCTTGCGCAGCCGGATCGCGCCCCAGATCTGGAGCAGGCCGATGGCGATCGCCCAGCCGGCGATGAACATGAGCAGCACCAGCGCGGTCATGCCCGGCCAGATGAAGGCAGACAGGCCGGCGAGAATGCCGGCAACGCCGATGACGGCGAGCCACCAGCGCGACGCCATTTCGCCGCCCTTGCCAGCGATCGCCACCCACAGGGCGAGCAGACCGTCGGCGAATGCGTAGATGCCCCACAGGAAGACCAGGGTCAGCAGGGTCAGGCCCGGCACGATGAAGGTCAGCAGTCCGAAGGCGATTGCGGCCACGCCGCGCAGCACCAGCAGCCACCAGTTGTCGGCTAGGTCACGCAGCACGGACCCAAGGGATGGAGAACCGGAATGCGCTGATGTGCTGGACATTTGTACCTCCCGTAGAGCCAAGAGCGTTTCAGCGTTTCAGGGAACGCCGAACCCCTCTACCTCTTTGTTTTTGTGCAATTCCGAACGGAAAACCGTTTCACACTTTTCCTGGAATTGCCCTAGCTTGAACTCGATTTTTCCCCGAACTGCCCACCAGGCCAGGACGCCCGCAAGGCACCCGTCCCGGCAGTGCCGGGACGGGGTCGCCAGTTCAGGCGGCCTGGCGGAAGATATGGCCGCCGTTGCGGGCAACGATGTCGTCGATGGCCTGCGTGCTGCCTTCGTCCGCCTCGACGATCAGCGCGGTCATGCCGGGCCGCATCTGCGTGGTGACGGAATCGACGAAGTCGTCGTCGAGCGTGGACATGATCGCATCGCCGCTGACCCCGGTGAGCGCGCCGATAGCCGCGCCGAGGGCCATGCCCGGGGCGCCGCCGAGCAATCCGATCAGCGCGCCGGTGCCGGTGCCGACGGCGGTGTTGAACAGAGGGCGCTCCTTGCTCTCCAGCAGCGAGACGTTGCCGCGGTCGTCCTTCTTCACCATCAGGCCCGCCTTGACGTTGAAGCTGCTGCCGGCGTCCTGCAGTCTCTTGACGGCGCCCGCCACGTCATAGGCGGAATTCATGTCGCTGAACGTCGCTACGATAATGCGGTCGGCCATGTCTTCATCCTCCTTGGAACAGGGCTGGGAAAGTTGGGATCACGCTC
The DNA here is from genome assembly GCF_024509055.1 of Mesorhizobium sp. Classification (GTDB taxonomy): domain Bacteria; phylum Pseudomonadota; class Alphaproteobacteria; order Rhizobiales; family Rhizobiaceae; genus Mesorhizobium. Next base: position 38,020 of record NZ_JANINM010000232.1, read on the forward strand.
AAGGGCGAGCGGAAGTCAGTGCGCGTATTCGAAGGGCGGCATCGCCTTGATGATATCCTTCGTCGCGCCCGGCAGGACGAACTTGCCGTCGACCTGCTTGAACTGGCTGACGGGAATGGCGACGTCGTGCTTGCCGACGCCGAGGAAGCCGCCCGTCGCGATGATGGCGTAGGACAGCGCCTTGTCGGGGGCGACGATGACGTCGTCCACGTTCCCGATCACTTCGGACTTCTCGTTGAATACGGGCTTGCCAAGGATCTGACGCTTGGTGCTCCATCCTGTGGCGACATTGCGCAGCTCCAGCGTGGCGACGCCGAGCGTGGTCGAACCGGCGACCTCGGTCTGGGCCGCGCCGGCGCCAAGCACGGACGCGACCAGGATGACGGCTGACAAAAGCAAACGATACATTGCGAACTCCCGATATCTCGGCAATGCTCAGCCGGCGGCCTTGGCGGCGTCGGCGTCCATCCTGGCGACCATCGCCTCGACAGCGGCCTGCTCGGCCTCGTCGACGGCGGCGACCGCGACCTGGATGGCGGCGACGGCATGGTCCTCGGCGCGCGTCGCATGGTGGTCGAGGCGCTTGATGTCGCGCTGCTCGCGCCACTGCACGATCTTCTCGTGCGTGGCTTCCTTCTTCTCGTCGACCCAGGCCTTCATGTTGGCCTTGGCCGCGTCGACCTTGGCCTTCCTCTCCTTCGCCCGGTTTTCCAACGCCACGACCTGCGCGCGGGCCTCGACCTTGGCCTTGTCGGTCTTGGCCGTCACCTTCGCCTTCAGGTCGTTGAGGCGTGTTTCGGCATCGTTGACCTTGTTGCGAATATCCGTGCTGAGATTGTCGAACTTGCTCATTTTTCTCCTCCTACCGCTTGAGCATCGCCGAAGACCGGCATGCGGGGGATCATCGGCGGGGCGGGAGCGGCAAAAAAGGTTGGCGCTGGCCAGAAACCGGAGAATGCCGGCCAATATGGGAAGCCGCGCAGGGCCGGCCTCTCGGGAAAACGGAAACATGATTAGCCAGCTTATTATACGGCCGACCTTGCCTTGCGCCCCCGATGCGCTGCGGGCTGAAGCGGTTCCGGCCCGCCGCTACCGGTCGGGGCCGGCCGGAGGTTCGCGCTTGGTGTCGACCCTGGCCCGCCTGTATTCATGCGGCGCGGCGTTCGTCCAGCGCCGGAAGGCATGGCGGAACGCGGAGGCATCGCTGAAGCCCAGCGCGAAGGCGATGTCCTCGACGCTGAGGTCGGTATCGCGGACATATCTGATGGCGACCTGGACCCGCAATTCGTCGGCGAGGTCCCTGAAGGACGTCCCCTCTTCCTGCAGCCTGCGCCTGAGGCTGCGCTCGCTCATATTGAGCGACTTTGCGACCTGCTCGAAGCTGATCGGCCGCGACAGGTTGGAGAGGATGAGTTCGCGCACCTTGCCGGCGACGCCAGCGTTCAGTTCGAGCCCCTTCAGCAAGCCGGCGCAAAGTTGCTTCAGCTCGGCAAAGGCGAGCTCGTTGCCGAAATCCGGTCGCTTGTCGAGCCAACCGCCGTCGAAGGCAAGCCTGTTTTCCGGCTTTCCATAGAGCACCGGGCAATCGAGGAAGGCGGCCCCGCCCTTATCGCCGTGCGGCCGCCCGAAGGCATAGTCCACCTGCTCGGGCCTGAACGCCGCGCCCATGATGTTGCGATGCAACGACAGATGCACCGCCATCTGAAGCTCGACGATGAATTTATAGAGCAGGTCGTCGATCTCCAGGTAAGGCGCCGGACTGACGACCCAGGCACCGGCCCCCGGCTCCTGCCTGAAGCCGATTTCCACGAGTGGCGTCGCCAGCTGGTGATAGGCCGTGGCGAAGGCCATCGTCTCGCGGAAACTCGGGCTGCTCAGTATGGCGAAGCCGTACATGCCATAGGTCGAGACGCGAAACCTCGAGCCGGCGTGGTAGGCGAACTGCGGGTCGCCGGAAAACTTGATGGCGTTGCGATAGCACTGCAAGACCTGCGCCGCGCAGACCTTCGTCGCCGGCGAGCGCAACTGCTCCGGCAACAGGGAAACATCGGCCAGCGCCTGTTCGGCGGGAACCCCCTCCTCGGCCAGCAGGTCGACGATCACGGCAATCTTGGCGACGGAGTAGATCTTGTCTTTGGGCGACGGATTCATGGGCTTCCAGAAGAACTCGGCCAGGTGATGGTATTAGCCGACGACAGAACTCATTTTGCCGAATTTCTTCTGGAATGCCACAGGCAACCACCGGCCGCCGTCATGTCGACGGCGCGCCCTGCCCATCGCGCCTCCGCGGACCGTTCCCGCACCTCACAACAGGAACGTCTGCCGATCGCGCAACGTGGTGGTGATGGCGGCGATGCCGTCCTGGATCTCGCGCTTGTTGGCCAGGATCGCATCGGGCGCGACGCCTTCGACCATCGACCGCAAGAGATCCGCCTGGCCGACGAGAACCGCGTCCTTGTCGGCCAGCGTGGCGAGCGTGGCGCCTTCCTGGCGATAGCGCTGGGTCATGCGGTCGTTCTCCGGCACCGGCTGGTGGCGGATCTGGCCTTCCAGCGTCCCCACTTCCCGCGCCAGCCGCTCGAGCGCCAGCGCGTTGGCGACGATCGCCGGGTCGGGGAAAGGATTGGCCCGCGACGGCGTCGGGATGTTCTCGCGGCGATACTGGTTCTCGGCCTCGTCCACGCCGGCCCTGGCGCGCGCGAGCAGCGAGCACGCCATCTGGCGCACCCGCTGGTCGTCCGCGCGGAGCTGGTTTTCCTGGCGGTAGAAATTGTAGCCGTAGCCGTAGAACAGGTTGATACCGACCTGCGCGAGCGGTCCGACCTCGTAGAAACGGCTCATCGCGTCGCGCCCACTTCGTCGCCGAGCGGATAGAAGCCCGTCGGCTGGCCGCCGATCTGGAAGGGCACGCCAGCCGCCGCGTTGGGCGCCGAGACCAGGCCTTTGTCGGCCATGCGCAAGGCGAGGTAATAGCGGACCGCCTCTATCGGCGTCAGGCCGATCGCCTGCAGCGAGATCAGCTCGCGCATGCGCTCGTCGCGCGGCATGATCAGCACCTTGAGGTCGTTGAGCATGA